>NZ_QXJA01000003.1:0-236159 GCF_022750605.1 Faecalibacterium sp. BCRC 81149
CGCCGCCAGCGTTCGTCCTGAGCCAGGATCAAACTCTTTATAAATGATATTTATCACTTAAAAAGTGTTAAATCGTTTCGCTCAGCACGCAATCGCTTGCGTCCTGTGTGAATTACTTTGTTTGGAATTGTTTAACGTGTTTTTCCAACACGAAAATAGGTTCCGTTACAAGTTTTTCGATATTGTTCAATTTTCAAGGTCCTGTGCGCCTCAGCCTTAGCGGCTGACGACTTGATTATTTTACCACAGAAGTGATTTTTTGTCAAGCTTTATTTTTGAGAAGCTTCTGAAGTTTTGCGAACTTGGAGTGCTTTAAGTTTCTCGGTATCAGCCGGAACTTTTCAGCGTCTATTGGTTCTTTTCAAGGGCTTCCTGCCGAGCTTTCAGAAGTCATTCTTTTGTCTCAGCGCTTGGCGCTCAAGTATAATACCACACCCCGGTGCTCTTGTCAACACTTTCTGACATCTTTTTTCCAAATTCTTTGCGCAGGGCAAAAATCCCCCTGTTTTTCTCTTATTATAATAGCCGCCTTTTCTTGACAAGGCGGCGGACAGAACGTATCATGGAGTCATCCCGTATCCTGTATGATATAGCTATACTTTAATATAAAGGAGAAGCGCCATGTCCTGTGTTCCTGTCCGTGACTGCCGTATCGGCGAAGGCCGCCCCAAAGTCATTCTGCCCATTGTAGAACGCACCGAGGCTGCGATCCTGGAAAAGGCCGCTGCGTTTTCCACACTGTGCGCCGATTGTGTGGAATGGCGTGTCGATCTGTTTGATGCAGCCACCGACCCCGGTGCAGTGGTGCACTGCCTGGCGAAGCTGCGGGTCCTCTTAAAGGAAAAGCTGCTGCTTGTGACCCTGCGCACGAAGGAAGAGGGCGGCAGCATACCGGTCAGCCATGAGGGATATCTCCGTTTTCTCCGCACGGTTCTGGATACCGATTGCGCTGATCTCATTGATATTGAGTTCTTCACCGCAGGCACAGACCTTCCCGCACTGGTTCAGGACGCGCACACCGCCGGGGTCAAGGTCGTGTGCTCCAGTCACGACTTCCACAAGACCCCGCCCAAAGCCGAGCTGGTCTCCCGGATGGTGGCCATGCAGCAGGCAGGGGCTGACCTGCCCAAGCTGGCCGTGATGCCACAGAGCCGTGCCGATGTGCTGGAGCTGCTGGCCGCCACCGCCGAGATGACCGACCACCACCCCGAAACGCCCGTCATTACCATGAGCATGGGCGCACTGGGAGCCGTGAGCCGCCTGTGCGGCGAGGCCTTTGGCTCCGCCATGACCTTTGCCAATCCCGGCACGGCCAGCGCCCCCGGTCAGGTGGGGCTGGATGTGGTCAATGCTGTGCTGGACAGCCTGCGGCTCAGCTGATCTATCAATACACAGCGCCCCCGGAGAGCGATTTGCCTTCCGGGGGTGCTTTCTGTTTTATTCTGTTTCTATTTCCCGCACGATCTTCTGAAAGCAGAAGTACGGGATCACGGTTCCGGCCACAAAGGAAGCGGGCCAGCCAAGCCAGACCACATCCAGATTCCGCATTCCCCATGCACCCACAGCCACCACTGCAATTTTTGTAATGAGCTGCATCACGCCGCCCATCAGTGCCTGATTTGCCCTGTCAATGCCGCGGAGCACCTGCTGATACACCTGCATCACACCGGCCAGGATCCCCGGCACCGCCGTGATCAGCAGAAACCGCTGCACCACAGTCAGGATCTCCGCAGACGGCTCTGCGAGGAACAGCCCCGCCATCTGGCGGCCGCAGAGCAGCAGAAACACTCCCAGCACGGTGCTGACCACCAGAGACAGCTGCAGGGAGGCCTGTACCCCTTGCCGGATGCGCTGCGGCTTGCCGGCTCCGTGGTTCTGGGAGGCATAGACGCTGAGGGAGGAACCGATGGTCTCCACCGGCATCAGGGCCAGCGTTCCGATGCGGCTGGCGGCAGTGTAGGCCGCCATGGTAGCCTCGCCAAACAGATTGACCGCGCTCTGCGCCACCAGATTGCCCAGATTGTTGAAGGCAGACTGCACCGCAATGGGAATGGCCAGCACCGTGATCTGCCGCAGCAGCTTTCCATGGAGCCGGAGGTCCTGCCGCCGCATCCGCATCATGGGATATTTGCGGAACAGCAGCACCGCCGCCACCACTGCCGACAGGGCCTGCGCCAGTGCCGTAGCCCAGGCAGACCCGGCCACTCCCCAGCGGAACACAGCCACAAACAACACATCCAGGCCAATATTGCTCAGAACGGAGACGATCAGGCAGTACAGCGCTGTCTGGCTGTCCCCCAGCCCCCGGAATGCACTGGAAAACAAATAATACATCAGGGGGCAGATCATGGTGATGAAACTGATCTCCAGATAAGCGGTGGCTTCCTGCAGGGGGCCCTCCGGGGTTCCCATCCACCGCAGGATGGTGCCGGAGAAGTTCAGGCCCAGAACCATCATCCCTGCCGACAGGAACAGCCCCAGATACAGGCTGTTCACAAAAGCCCTCCGCATCAGTTCCTCGTTCTTCTGGCCAAAGTACCGGCTGATGATGATCCCCACGCCCACATTGATGCCGATCATCAGGGCTGCCAGCAGCAGGATCACCGGCATGGTGCTGCCCACCGCCGCAAGGGCAGTCTGCCCGAGATACCGCCCCACCACGATGCTGTCGGTGATGGAGTAGACCTGATTCAACAGGTTGCCCATCAATGTAGGAAAGGTAAAGGCCCACAGCAGGGAGATTGGCTTTCCCTCTGTCATATCCAGATTTTTCTTCACGCACATCCTCCTTTGCATCAAAAAGCTCCTTCAGAATGCCCGCAAGCACGTAACCCCGGTTTCAGGGGGGTCCCTGTTTGCAGCACTCCAAAGGAGCCTTTGTTGATTTGATTTTTCTGATACCAGAATACCACAGCGGCGCTGATTTGTCCAGCGCTCCGGGGTCAGCGGACAGAGGTGCGGACGAGGGCGCGCTTGAGGCGGGCCTGGGCCAGCTCATATTCACGCTCATCCAGGTCCTTCCGGGCCAGGATCTCTTCGGCGCGCTTCTTGGAGGCCTCAGCGCGGGCCTGGTCGATCTCCTCGGCCCACTCCCAGGTGGTAGCGACCAGATGGACATCCCCGTTCAGCACGGTGAGCATCCCGCCCATGCAGGCGGCGCGGCGGCGCTGGCCGTCCGCGTCCACGATATGGGCTTCGCCCATTCCCAGCGCGGTGCAGTAATCACCATGCTTTGCCAGAATGGCAAGGTCGCCGTCGATGGCACGGCAGACCACCCGTTCCGCCTGACCGTCAAAGGCACAGCCGTCCGGCGTGACCACCGTCAGATGAAAGGTCGTCATGGTTTACCCTTTCTTCGCCTTGGCGAACACATCGTCGATGGTGCCCGCGAACAGGAAGGCGCTCTCGGGCAGGTCATCGCACTCGCCGTTCAGGATCATCCTGAAGCCGCGCAGGGTCTCCTTCAGCGGCACATACTGACCGGGCATACCGGTGAACTGTTCCGCAACATGGAAGCTCTGGCTCAGGAAGCGCTGCACCTTGCGGGCGCGGCTGACGGTCAGCTTGTCCTCTTCGCTCAGTTCGTCCATACCCATGATGGCAATGATATCCTGCAGCTCCTTGTAGCGCTGCAGCACCTTCTGAACATCACGGGCGATCTCGTAGTGCTCCTGACCCACGACCTCGGGGCTGAGGATCCGGCTGGTGGAATCCAGCGGGTCCACAGCGGGGTAGATGCCCTGAGATGCAATGTCACGGCTCAGGACCGTGGTGGCATCCAGATGGGTGAAGGTTGTGGCAGGGGCCGGGTCGGTCAGGTCGTCGGCGGGAACGTAGACAGCCTGCACCGAGGTGATGGAACCCTTGCGGGTGGAGGTGATGCGCTCCTGCAGAGCGCCCATCTCAGTGGCCAGGGTGGGCTGGTAACCAACGGCAGAGGGCATACGGCCCAGCAGAGCCGAGACCTCAGAGCCTGCCTGCGTGAAACGGAAGATGTTGTCGATGAAGAGCAGCACGTCCTGATTTTTGACATCGCGGAAGTACTCCGCCATGGTCAGGCCGGACAGGGCCACGCGCATACGGGCTCCGGGAGGCTCGTTCATCTGACCGTAGACCAGAGCGGTCTTGTTGATAACGCCGCTCTCGGTCATTTCACCGTACAGGTCGTTGCCCTCACGGGTGCGTTCGCCAACGCCGGTGAACACCGAGTAGCCGTTGTGCTCGGTGGCAATGTTATAGATCAGCTCCTGGATCAGGACGGTCTTGCCGACACCGGCACCGCCGAACAGACCGATCTTGCCGCCCTTTGCGTAGGGGCAGATCAGGTCAACGACCTTGATGCCGGTCTCCAGGATCTCTGTGGTGGACTGCTGCTCCTCATAGCTGGGGGCAGGGCGGTGGATGGGCCAGTAGGCCTCCGGGGTGGGGGCAGGCTTGTTGTCCACCGGCTCACCCAGCAGGTTGAACACGCGGCCCAGGCACTGGTCACCCACAGGCACCCGGATGGACTCGCCGGTGTCCACGGCATCCGTGCCGCGCACCAGGCCATCGGTGCTGCTCATGGCAATGCAGCGGGCCACATTGTCGCCGGTGAGCTGAGCGACCTCCACCACCAGCTTCCGGCCGTGGTTGTCGATCTCAATGGCGTTGAGCAGGTCCGGCAGCTCGCCATCCTTGAACTGGATGTCCAGCACCGGGCCGATGACCTGGATCACCTTGCCGATGTGTTTTTCGGACATAGGCTACAACTCCTTTTTTAGATTTCTGCGCCTGCCACGATCTCGGTGATCTCCTGCGTGATGGCAGCCTGACGGGCGCGGTTGTAATACAGATTCAGATGGTCGATCATCTCGCCCGCGTTCTTGGTGGCGGCATCCATGGCGGTGCGGCGGGCGGCCAGCTCACTGGCCACGCTCTCGCACACGGCACCATAAACGATACCGGCCACATACTCGGGGATGATGGCGCGGAACACTTCCTCGCTGCTGGGCTTGTACAGGATCTGACTGCGGCGGGCAGCGGCCTTCTGCTCCTCGGTGGGCTCAATGGTCAGGGGCAGCACCTCCATGGTGACAGCGGTCTGGGTCATCATCGAGTCGAACCGGGTGTAGCAGAGTTTCACTGCGTCGTAATCGCCCTTCAGGTAGCCCTCGGTGATCTTCCGGGAGAGGGCAAAGCACTCACCCACCGAGACATCCGCCGCCAGCAGCACCTCTTCGGTGAACAGGTCGGCCCCGTGGTGGGCAAAGTACTCCTGACTTCTTTTGCCAATGGGCAGCACCGTGACCGGGCCCTGCTGGGTCTCCGCCTGCTTGAGCACGTTGGAGTTGTATCCACCGGCCAGGCCGCGGTCGCCTGCAATGACGACCAGCAGGGTGCGTTTGATCTCTGCCCGGCGCAGGTAGGGGCTGCGGGCCCGGGGGTCTGCAGCCGCAATGCCGGTCAGCGTGTCGTGCAGCGTTTCAAAGTAGGGGCGGCTGTGTTCCACCCGCTCCTTGGCACGGCGCATTTTGGAGGAAGCCACCAGCTCCATGGCCTTGGTGATCTGCATGGTACTCTCTACGCTTTTGATGCGCAGCTTGATGTCCTTCATGGAACCTGCCATGCGTTACGCCTCCTTCCCTCAGTGCGCCTTGACGAAGCTCTCGGTGTAAGCGGACAGAACGCCCTTGAGTGCTTCCTCGGTGTCCTTGTCCAGATTGCCGGTGGTGCGGATGGTCTCCATCACAGCGGCACCGGCGGCATCATTCTCGAGATATTCGTACAGGCCCTTTTCGTATTCGGCCACATCAGCCACCCTGACCTTGACCAGAAGATCATGGATGGTGGCATACAGGATCGCCACCTGCTTTTCCACGGGCACGGGGGCCGAGCGGTTCTGCTTGAGCACTTCCACAATGCGTTCGCCCTGTGCCAGGCGGGCCTTGGTGTCCGCGTCCAGATCGGAACCGAACTGGGCAAAGGACTGCAGCTCGCGGTACTGGGAGTAGATCAGCTTCAGGGTGCCGGCCACCTTCTTCATGGCCTTGATCTGGGCGTTGCCGCCAACACGGGACACCGAGATGCCGGGGTTGACAGCGGGCATAACACCCGAGTGGAACAGCTCCGTTTCCAGGAAGATCTGACCATCGGTAATGGAGATGACGTTGGTGGGGATGTAGGCCGAAACGTCACCCGCCTGGGTCTCGATGATGGGCAGAGCCGTCAGGCTGCCGCCGCCCAGCTCATTGGAGAGCTTGGCCGCGCGCTCCAGCAGACGGGAGTGCAGGTAGAAAACATCGCCGGGGTAAGCCTCACGTCCCGGGGGACGGCGGATCAGCAGCGAGAGGGCACGGTAGGCCACCGCGTGCTTGGAAAGGTCATCATAGATGATGAGGACATGCTTGCCCTGGTGCATGAAATATTCGCCCATGGCACAGCCGGAATAGGGGGCGATATACTGCAGGGGGGACAGCTCGGAGGCCGTGGCGGACACCACGATGGTGTAGCTCATGGCACCGGCCTCGGTCAGGCTCTGCACCAGGTTTGCCACGGTGGAGCGCTTCTGACCGATGGCGACATAGATGCAGATGACATCCTTGCCCTTCTGGTTGATGATGGTATCCGATGCAATGGTGGTCTTGCCGGTCTGGCGGTCGCCGATGATCAGCTCACGCTGGCCGCGGCCGATGGGGATCATGGAGTCGATGGCCTTGATGCCGGTCTGCAGGGGTTCCTTGACCGGCTGGCGGTCGATAATGCCGGGGGCCGGGCTCTCGATGGCCCGGAACTCGGTGGTCTCAATGGGGCCTGCGCCGTCAATGGGCTGGCCCAGTGCATTGACCACGCGGCCGATCATTGCCTCGCCCACGGGCACGGAAACGACCTTGCCGGTGCGCTTGACGGTGCTGCCTTCTTTGATGCCGACATCGGAGCCCAGCAGAACGATGGAGACCGTGTTTTCCTCCAGGTTCTGGGCCATACCGTATTCGCCGTTGTCAAACTGAAGCAGCTCACCTGCCATGCACTTTTCCAGGCCGCTGGCCCGGGCGATGCCGTCGCCTACCATGATGACCGTGCCGACTTCGCTCTGCTCGATGACATTCTCGTAGTGCTTGATCTGGGCACGGATGATCTTGGAGATCTCTTCAGGTTTCAGTTGCATTGTCTTGTATTCACCACTCAATTCTTAAAATCTTTCGGGTGGAAATTCGATGGATCACAGTGTCACGGACGCGATATCCCTGCGCAGCGCCGCCAGACGGTTCTGAACCGTTCCGTCCAGCTCGGTGCCCTCGATATCCAGCCGGATGCCGCCCAGCACAGCCGGATCGACCTTTGTTTTCAGGTCGATGGTCTTGCCGGTGAGCTTTTCCAGCTTTTCGTGCAGGCTCTTCACCTGCTGCTCCGTCATTGCCACTGCAGTGGTTGCCGCTGCTTCCAGAATACCGTGTGCCTGATTGTAGCGCACCCGGTAGGCCCGGGCGCAGCCGGGCAGCTCCCGCAGGGTGCCCTTCTCGCACAGGATCTTCAAAAAGTTCAGCACATAGAGGTGGACCCGATCCCGCAGTGCTTCGTCCAGCAGGCCGCAGCGCTCCTTTTTGGGGATGCTGGGGGTGCTGAGCAGATGCAGATACTCCGGGCTTGCCTTAAAAAGCGCCACGGCCTCGTCCAGCTCGCCCAGAATGCGGGTCTCCAGCCCTTCCTCTGCTGCCAGGTCATACAGGCTTCCGCCGTACATCCTTGCTGTCTCGGTCATGATGCTTCACCCACGTTTTTGATAAATTCGTCGATCAGGTCCTTGTGGTCGGCTTCCTTGATCTCACGCTCGACCACCTTGGAGGCGATCTCCATGGCCATGCCGCCGATCTCGTCCTTTGCCTCGTTCACGGCCTTCTTGCGCTCCTGCGCAATGTCAGCCTCCGCCTTCTGCTTCAGGGCAGCGGCCTGTGCACGGGCCTCGCCCACGATCTCTTCACTGCGGGCGGTGGCCGTTTTCTGGGCACGGGCAACGATCTGGTTGGCCTCGGCGCGGGCATTCTGCAGGTTCTGCTCGTACTCCGCTTTCATGGCCTCAGCCTCGGTGCGCAGCTTCTGCGCATCTGCGATCTCGCTGTCGGCTTTTGCCTTGCGCTCGGCGATCACCTTTTTGACCGGATTCAGCAGGAACTTTTTGAAGATGAGCAGCTGGATCATCAGGTTGCAGATCTGGGCCAGAAAGGTCCAGCCGTCCAGCGTGATCAACGCCTGGTACAGTTCCATAAGCGTCTCCTTTCGTTCTTTTGTAAAAGGTTCCGCTTATGCCAGGAACTTCATAAACATGCCGGGTGCCAGGAAGATCAGCAGCAGGCCGGTAACAAAGCCGTAAATACCGGTGGTCTCGGAAAGTGCAACGCCCAGGATCAGGGTGCTGGTCACGTCGCTCTTGCACTCAGGCTGGCGGCCCACGGCCTCACAGGCAGCGGCGGCAGCGTTGCCTTCGCCGATACCGGGGCCGATACCTGCGATCAGTGCGCAGCCTGCGCCGATGCCGCAGCCTGCCAGGGCGATACCACGAGCAAGGTACTGAAAGTCAGTCATAAGTTTTGTCCTCCAAAAAAGTTTTTGTTTTGGGAGATGCCGTTGTGAGGGCTTAGTCCTCACCGGCAGCACGTTTGATGAAAATTGCGGTCAGGGTACAGAAGATGAACGCCTGAATGCAGCCGCCGAACCAGTCGAAATACAGGCCCGTGAAGGCCGGGATGCCGATCTGGAACAGCTGGATCTGGCTCAGGAAGCCGGGCAGCCAGCCGAAGATGACATGGCTCAGGCTTGCCAGCGCCCAGTACAGCAGTGTGGAAATGACAGTACCGGACAGGATGTTGCCAAAGTGACGGAACGCCATGCTGACGGGGGTCGAGATCTCCGACAGCACATTGATGGGTGCCATGATGAAGATCGGGTCCAGCAGGCCCTTCAGATAGGAAAGGATGCCGTTGGTCTTGATCTTGTAGTACATGATCAGCACAAACACCACAATGGCCCACGCGGCCTCGGTGTTCAGGTCGGCTGTGGGGCTCCACAGGCCAATGACACTGATGAGGTTGCAGCCGATGCTCAGAGCGAAGATCGAGCCGATCAGGGGGATATACTTGTCAAAGTGATACCCCATGTTGTCGTGCACGAACTGATCCAGCCGCTCCACGATGAACTCGGCTGCGGCCTGCCGCTTTGAGACATTTTCCAGCTTGAGGTTGCTGCCCAGCCAGATGGCCAGGCCCGAAAGCAGCGCCATGACGATCCAGGTAGTGACTAGGGTCTGGGTGATCTTGAGATCGCCCAGCAGGGGGATATCGGTATGGATGGTATACAGGATCTTTGCGCCGTTCAGTTCCATTTGTTACGTTTCACCCCCTTCGTCACGGGGTTCAGCCTCCGGCTCCGGGGCGGGTTCGGGGTCGTCCTCCACAGAGACATCCACCGAGGGCCCGGCCGGTGCAAGGGGCTTGTACTTGCCGGTTATTTGCAGGTAGTAGATCGTGACACGGGGGAACAGCAAGGGCAGAACGCTGGCAAAGGGCTGGAAGCAGGGTGCCCCGATGGACACGATGATCCACACCGCCTGTAAAAGCATTCTGACGTTGTAGGAAGCTTGTAATGTGGCTTTGCGCCGCTTCTCATCCTGCTCGTCGATGACCTTCTGACACACGATGCAGATGCCCGCAAAGTTGCCGATGGCCACGGCTGCGCCGATGAGACTGCCCAGAACGACAGTGTAATCAAATTTCACCCAGCCAACCAGGTGCAGCGCTGCAAACACCACCCACAGGGCAGCGGTACAGATGGCCGTGCCGCAGGCGATGCGCGTCAGCTCCTTTTTGGATTCCGGCTGTAGTTTCATAAAGGGGAACCTCCTGTGATGTTTACTGATGTGAGTTGAACCCCACCCGCTTCGGTTTTTCCTTTTTGGTGCGGTCCAGGTGTTCCTTGGCAAAATACCAGAAGTTCTGCGCCCCGGAGGCAAGGCCCAGCAGGATGGCCGGCAGGAACACCCATTCCGGCCAGCTCCAGCTGTTCACCGCCCACCAGGCACCGCCCAGGCACATGACCAGCGGCAGCAGCATATTCAGGCCCAGCTGAGTCAGCCAGACAAGATCTTCCAGCGCCTTGTACCAGCCCTTCATGCGGTGTCGCCCTCCCTTTGTGCGCAGACCCGAAACAGCAGCCCGCCGCACCCTTTCGCAATGGTTTCGCTCCGGTTAAGAAGCTCATATGGATAGTATAATTCAATCCACTGAACTTTTCAATCAATTTTCCACCGATTTTTGGTAAAACTTCATAGTTCGTTCACACTAACGCCATAATTGTACGTCCACGGTGGAGTATGTCCGTCTCCGGCAGCATCAATACCAAAAATATGATGGGTTTCTTGTGCAAAACACAAAAAACCGCCCAGCTCATTTGAGAGCCGGGCGGCGGTTATCCTGGAAGTGCGGGGGTCAGCTGTCCTTGCGCCTGATCCACACCTGCGTGCCGTAGAAGGGATTGGCAGTGCCAAGGCACAGGCCCTGGTCGGTGGCGGCGAAGGCCCGCAGACCATGGTTATAGGGGTCTCCAAAGCCGTCCACGGTGATGGTCTGGAAGTTCACGCCGTCCTCCGAAACATACAGGTCAAAGCCCTGCTTTGCCTTGCGCATGTAGTTGAGCAGCCGGATGGCACTGGCGATGTTGCCGATCGTGATGTTTTTGAACACGAATTTGTAGGAAAACTTGATGGTCTGGGCCAGGGTGTCGGGGTTCCCGTTGCCGTCGGGGTCCGTCGCCTGCAGTGCCTTCATCAGGGTCTTGAGGTATTCCCACTGGGTCTTCCACTGCGCGGGGGTGCGCGTCAGCAGGTTGCCGTTGACGAACTGACCAATGCACTCCAGCATGCTGCTGGTGTCAAAGGTGCCCACATACAGCTTGCCATCGTACACCTGCATCCGCCAGATGTACTGGTTCTCGCTGCGCCCAAAGCCGGATCCCAGCCCGGACAGGCTGCCGGAGGGAAACATCCTGGTGGCATTGCCCACCACAAGCTCCATGTTCTCGTCCCTGTCCATGCGGTACAGGTTCACCGACTGCTCCAGATTGGCGTTGATGAATCGGCAGTCCAGTCCGCCGCCAAACTGACCGTTGGCGTTCTTGCCGGTCTTGGCAAAGAGGATGCGTTCCAGCGCGATCTCTTCATCGTTGTACTCACCAATATAGAGGTGGTCGTTGTACACGATCAGGTTCGCCGCACCGGAGCGGGTGCGCTCCGGGTCGATGCCGAAGGTGTAGCGGGCACCGTCCTTTTCCTGATCGCCCGCCACGGGTGTCCATGTGAAGGTGCCGTCCGCATTCTGGTCGCCCCGCACCAGTGCAAAGGACTGCATGGTGTTGTCGTCCGGCATATTGTCCTCGGTGCCGGTGCAGATGGAAACATACAGGCGGCCGTTGAACTCAGCCATATCCCAGATACTGCCGCCGTAGATGCTGTCGGCGTAGTGATAGGCGGGGTAGTGGAACAGGCTGTCGGAATCCGCGATCTGGGTAAAGCCCTTTTCCGGGTCGGAGGAGATCAGCAGGGCGGCGCTGCTCTTGCCGGTGGCGGCATCCATGGTCACGTTGCTGATGACCAGCTGATCCTTGTAGACACACATCCCGCGGATGCCCACGGAGATGCCCTGCTGGTAGGCTGCGGCATAATCCTGCACGCTGTTCAGGCCGATATACACCGGCTTGCACACATCGGTGGCCGGGTCCACCTGCCAAATGCTGGGCAGAAAGCCGATGCCGCCGCCACCCACACTGCCGCAGAAGTACAGCTTGCCGTTATACTCCAATGCGTTGCGGAACAGGGGTGTGTAACCGTTATAGGAGCCGGACATCAACAGCCTGGTCTCGCCGGTCCTGGTGTTGATCTTCACCAGCACGCCCTTGGGCCGGCCGCCATCCTCCTCGGTCAGAAAGAAAGTGCCGTTGTAAAGGGCATCGAAGGTGGCGGCAAGCACCTTGTCGTCGTATTCGTCGCCCAGACTGCTCTTCATCAGGGAGAGGGTGTTGCCGATGGCGGCGTAGCAGGTGCCCACATACAGCCAGTCGCCGTAGCCGACCGCCGACCATGCGTAGTTCTGACCCCGGTCACCGGCGTTGTAGGCGGCATCCTCCGGGTCAGTCACCACCGCCACCGCGCTGTCTCCCAGATAGTCCACGATGCCGTCTGCGGTTTTGACATCCTTTTCCGGATGGGTGATCTTCTCAAACGTCTGGTCGTCCTTGCTGTAAAAGAAAGCGTTGCATTCGTCAAGAGGTTCCAGAGTGGTCAGTTCCTCCCAGCCATCGGCCTGCCCGACCGCCTCCGTGCCTTCTGCCGACACCGGAAGCTGCACCGGCAGAGCGAACAGCATCGCTGCTGCCAGCACGCCGCTGATGACACGTTTCCAGTTCATATCGTTCTCCTTATCTACTCTGCCATTTCTTCAAAAACAGGAAAGAGCTGTCAATGTTCTTCATTGTAGCACAGTCCTGCCGGAAGTGCAAAGGTGCCTTGCTACTTTTTGCGGATGATCCTTGTAAAATTTGTGTAGAAGTCCGCAAAAAAGCCGCCCGGCTCCTGCGAACCGGGCGGCAAAAGGCAGACTTTTGAGAATGATTTACCAGAGGTTTGCGGTCTCGTTATACAGGCCCTCGTAGCTCTTGGCGGAGAGGTCCCAGCTGAAATCGCATTCCATGTCGTGCTTGACGAGGTTGTGCCAGTCCTCTTTGTTGTAGTAGCGATCCTGTGCACGGCAGCAGGCATCGTACAGCTCATGGGCGCTGTAACCGGCAAAGGTAAAGCCGTTGCCCTCGCCCAGCGTGCAGTCATGGATGGAATCCCGCAGGCCGCCGGTCTCGCGGACGATGGGAGGCGTGCCGTAGCGGCAGGCCACCATCTGTGCCAGGCCGCAGGGCTCGCTCTTGGAAGGCATGATGAACACGTCTGCACCGGCGTAGATCTCCTGAGACAGTGCGGGCTCAAAGCCGATGTAGGTGCCCACGCGGCCCGGATGACGGGCGCACAGGTCAGAGAAGAAGGTCTCGTACTGGTTCTCGCCGCTGCCCAGAATGACCAGCTCGATGCCGCGGTCCACCAGACCGTCGGCAACGCTCTGCACCAGGTCAAAGCCCTTCATGCCGACCATGCGGCTGACCATGGCAAAAACGGGGCTGCCATCCTTGTGCAGGCCAAACTTGTTCTGCAGGGCCTCCTTGCACTTTGCCTTGCCCTCTTCAAAGTTGGTGACATCGTAGTTGAAGGGGATCTTGGGGTCGGTGGCGGGGTTATTGGCCTCCATATCGATGCCGTTCAGAATACCGCAGAGCTTATACTGCTTTTCCCGCAGCAGGGCATCCAGACCGTAGCTGAACCAGGGGTCCAGGATCTCCTGTGCGTAGGTGGGGCTGACGGTGGTGATCTTATCCGCCGTCTCAAAGGCACCCTTCATAAAGTTGGCGCAGCCATCGTATTCCACGATGTGCTGGTCACGGCGGCCGATGCCGCAGGTATCCTCCAGGATATCGGTGCCGTACTTGCCCTGATATGCGATGTTGTGGATGGTGAAGATGGTCTTGATCCGGTTGAACTTATCCAGATGGCGGTAGTACAGGTTCAGGTAAACGGGAACCAGTGCTGTCTGCCAGTCGTTGCAGTTGATGATATCGGGGGTGAAGTCGATGTAGAACAGGGTCTCCAGCACAGCGCGGGAGAAGAAGGCAAAGCGCTCGCCGTCATCGTAGAAGCCGTACAGGCCGCGGCGCTTGAAGTAATACTCGTTGTCCAGGAAGTAGTAGGTCACGCCGTTGACCTCAGCCTTGAACAGGCCGCAGTACTGGCTGCGCCAGCCCACGGGCACCGAGTAGTTGGTGACATACTCCAGCTTGTCGCGCATTTTCAGGTCGCCGTACAGCGGCATGATGACGCGGGCATCCACGCCGTCCTTGACCAGAGCCTTGGGCAGGGAGCCTGCCACGTCGGCCAGACCGCCGGACTTGGCAAAGGGGGTCGCTTCCGAAGCGGCATACAGGATCTTCATAGTATTTCTCCTTTCCAGAAAAAAGGGCGGATACGCAAAGAGCGGGCGGGGGCGCAAAGGCCCCCGCCCCTCTTTGAGAGGGGCTACCGGGGAGGGGAGCCGCCCCTGTGAAAGTTTCAATGTGTCAGGCTCAGACGGTGTGGTTCTTCTGAACATAGACCGGGAAGCTCTCGGTACCGGAGAGCTTCTTTTCGGCAGTCACACGCACGTTCTTATCGGTGACAACGCAGTCCAGCTGAGCGCCTGGTTCCACAACGGTATCCTGCATCAGGACACAGTTTCTGACCACAGCACCCTTCTTGACGCGAACGCCGCGGAACAGCACGCAGTTCTCCACGGTGCCCTCGATGACACAGCCATCGGCCAGCAGGGAATTGCTGACGGAAGAGCCGTTGACGTAGCGCACGGGGTTGTCGTCACGGATCTTGGTGTAAACAGGGCTCTCCTTGGGGAACAGAGCGTTCAGGTTCTTCTCATCGATGAGCTTGAGGTTCTCATCAAAGTAGCTCTTCATGTCGCAGACATGGGCCACATAGCCGGTGTACTCCAGAGCACGGATGTTCAGGATGTTGACGTTGTGGGCCAGGATGTCACGCTCAAAGTAGATCAGGCCGCGGGAGGTCGCATCCTTGACCAGCTTGATCAGGGTCTCGCGCTCCAGAACGTAGATGTTCAGGTCCAGGTTCTGGACACCGGAGCGGTAATCGTTGAACAGCAGCTCGGTCACACGGCCATCGGCATCCACAGTCAGGGTATAGTTGTCGTTCTTGCGGCCCTCGGGGATCTCGGTCTTCTGGTAGGCGACGGTCACATCCGCGCCGCTGGCCTGATGGGCAGCCAGCAGGGCGTTGAAATCGTAGTTGATGGCGATGTTGGCATCGCTCATCACAACGTACTTCTCCTTCTGGTTCTCCAGGTAGCTCAGGATGGAACCCAGAGCCTCCACACGGCCGGAATAGATGCGCACGCCCTTTTCTGCAAAGGGAGGCACGATGTTCAGGCCGCCGTGACGGCGGGCCATATCCCACTCGCGGCCGGTGCCCAGATGATCCATCAGGGAGTGGTAGTTCTTGCGCACCACGATGGAGACATTGGAGATGCCGCAGTTTGCCATGCTGGACAGCATAAAGTCCACCATGCGGTAACGGCCTGCAAAGGGGATCGAAGCCATGGTGCGCTCAGTCACAAGCTCCGGTACGGTGTTATCATAGCTGTTGGGGAAAATGATGCCCAACGCATTGTTGTTCTGGCTCAGCATACTTCCTCGCCCTCCTTGACGGAATCAAATACTTTGGCACCCTCTTTTACGGTAGCGCCTGCGCCAACGGTAAGGCCGGTACCCACATGTGCAATGGGGCCCTCGCCGCCGATCTTGGCACCGGCACCCACCACAACGTCCTCAGCCAGGATGCAGCGCTTGACCACGGCACCCGCCTTGACCACAACGCCATCCATCAGGACAGCATCCTCAACGGTAGCGCCCTCTTCCACGGTAACGCCTGCGCTCAGGACAGAGTGCTGGACGCGGCCATAGATCTGGCAGCCCTCGGTGATGAGGGAATCCTGCACCACGGCGCGGGGGCCGATCTTCTGGGCGGGCAGCACAGGGTTGCGGCTGTAGATCTTCCACTTCTTGTCGAAGATATCAATGCCGGAGTTCTCGGGGTCCAGCACTTCCATGTTGGCTTCCCACAGGCTGTCGATGGTGCCCACGTCACGCCAGTAGCCGTTGAAGTGGTAAGCATACATCTTGCGGCCATCCCGCAGCAGAGCGGGGATGATGTTCATGCCAAAGTCGTTCTTGGAGTTGGGATCAGCCTCGTCCTCTTCCAGGTACTTCTTCAGCACATCCCAGTTGAAGATGTAGATGCCCATGGAAGCCAGGTTGGACTTGGGAACCGGGGGCTTCTCCTGGAACTCGGTGATCTTATCGTTCTCGTCTGCCACCATCAGGCCAAAGCGGGAAGCTTCCTTCCAATCGACCTCCATGACAGCCACGGAGAACTCCGCGCCCTTTTCCTTGTGGAAGCGCAGGAAGTCGGCGTAGTCCTGCTTGCAGATCTGGTCACCGGACAGGATGATGACGTACTCGGGATCATAGCTGTCGATGAAGCTGATGTTCTGGTAGATGGCGTTTGCAGTGCCCTTGTACCAGTCGGTGCCCTTTGCCTGCTCGTAGGGGGGCAGGGTGTGCACGCCGCCGTACAGGCGGTCCAGATCCCAAGGCTGGCCGTTGCCGATGTACTCGTTCAGCTTCTGGGGCTGATACTGGGTTGCGATGCCCACAGTATCAATGTTGGAGTTGACGCAGTTGGACAGCGGGAAGTCCACGATGCGGTATTTGCCGCCGAACCCCACTGCAGGTTTTGCCGTTTTCTGTGTCAGCGCGTACAAGCGCGAGCCACGTCCGCCGGCAAGGATCATTGCCACAATTTCTTTTGCCATAGCTTTATTCTCCCCTTTTACACATTTCCGGATTTATTGGATTTGGAAATGGTTTGACTGTGTTGTGCGGATGCGCCCCGGTCACTCCTCGGTCTTGGCGGCCTTTTTGGCGCGGGGCTTGCGGGCAGGCTTTTCGGCTGACGCGGGGGCAGCTTCAGCGGGCTCGGCTTTGGGTTTGCGGCCCCGCTTGGCGGGTGCTGCTTCGGGTGCGGCAGCGGCTTCTGCCTTGGGCTTCCGGCCGCGCTTGACCGGGGCCTTTTCCGGTGCAGGTTCCGCTTCTGCCTTTGCCTTGCGGGGGGAGGTCTTTTTGGGCTTTTCCTCCTTCACGGCAGGCTCAGCCTTGGCGGTCTTCGTGGTCTTGGCGGCTGTCTTTTTGGCAGCGGTCTTTTTCACGGTCTGGGCCGTCTTGGCCGGATCTGCTGCCTTGCGGGTGCGCTTGGTGGGCACCTCAAAATACAGGGTGCTCATGGGCGGCAGGGTGATGGTAATGCTCTGCTCAAAGCCATGCAGGGGCTTCTTGTGGGTGCGCACGGACTTGTTATGGACCGCGCCGGAACCGCCGAAGGCCTCGTCATCGCTGTTCAGCACTTCCTTGTATGTACCTGCCACCGGTGCGCCCAGGGTATAGCCCTCGCGCAGGACGGGGTTGAAGTTGCAGACCACCAGGATCTGCTTGCCGTTTGCGTCCTTGCGCAGGAAGGCGACCACGCTCTGCTTGGAGTCATCGGGCACGATCCACTGGAAGCCCTCCCAGCTGTAATCGATCTGCCAGAAGGCGGGGTGCTCTTTATAGAAGGCGTTCAGGGTCTTGACGTAGTTCTGCAGCTCGGTGTGCTTGTCGTAGTCCAGCAGCATCCAATCCAGCTGCTTTTCCTCGTTCCACTCCGTGAACTGGCCAAACTCCTGCCCCATGAACAGCAGCTTCTTGCCGGGGTGGGCCATCATGTAGCCGAAGAAGGTGCGCAGGTTGGCAAACTTAGCATCGTACTCGCCCGGCATCTTGTTGATCAGGCTGCCCTTGCCGTGCACCACTTCATCGTGGCTGATGGGCAGCACAAAGTTTTCGCTGAAGGCATAGAAGAAGCTGAAGGTGACCTTGTTGTGGTTGCCCGCGCGGAAGAGCGGGTCGGTCTTCATGTAGCTGAGCATGTCGTTCATCCAGCCCATGTTCCACTTGAAGTTGAAGCCCAGGCCGCCGTCGCTGGCCGGTTTGGTGACCATGGGCCATGCGGTGGACTCCTCCGCGATCATGCACTTGTGGGGGTGGCGGCCCAGAACCGTATCGTTCAGCTTGCGCAGGAAAGCAACTGCTTCCAGGTTCTCCTTGCCGCCATTCTTATTGGGCTCCCATTCGCCCTGCTTGCGGTTGTAATCCAGATACAGCATGGAGGCCACGGCATCCACGCGCAGACCATCGATGTGGTACTGCTCCAGCCAGTACAGGGCGCTGGAGATCAGGAAGCTCTGCACCTCGCTGCGGCCGAAGTCGAACACCATGGTGCCCCACTCCTTGTGCTCGCCGCGCTTAGGGTTGGGGTCCTCGTAGCAGGCCTCTCCGTCAAAGTTGTACAGGCCGAAGCCATCCTTCGGGAAGTGGGCGGGCACCCAATCCATGATGACACCGATGCCGGCCTCATGCATCTTGTCCACAAAGGCCATGAAGTCCTTGGGGGTGCCGTAGCGGCTGGTGGGGGCAAAATAGCCCGTGACCTGGTAGCCCCAGCTGCCGTCGAAGGGATACTCCATCACGGGCAGAAGCTCCACATGGGTGTAGCCCATCTCCCGGATGTAGGGGATCAGCTCGTCGGCCAGCTCGGAATAGTTATAGGGAACCTTCTCGTCCTTCAGCTTCCAGCTGCCCGCGTGCATCTCGTAGATGTTCATCGGGCCGTTGATCACGTCCGCCTTTTTCTGGGCCGCCTGCCAGGCATCATCGTGCCAGGCAAAGCCGGTGATATCGTAGACCTTGCTGCCGTTGGAGGGCCGGGTCTCCGCGTGGAACGCATAGGGGTCGGCCTTGTAGATCAGGTCGCCGCCCCGGGTGGTCACACAGTACTTGTAGACATCGTATTCCTTTACGCCGGGGATGAACAGCTCCCAGACAGAATCCCCATCCACTTTGCGCATCGGGTGGCTGCCCGGCTTCCAGCTGTTGAAATCGCCCACCACACTGATGGCGGCTGCATGGGGTGCCCAAACACGGAACACCACACCGGACTCTCCGGCGCGGGTCTCAAGGTGTGCACCAAAGTAACGGTATGCTTCGCAGTTGTTGCCCTGCTTGAACAGATAAATCGGCAGATCCGAGGGATCTTTCTGGATCTTTTCTTCCGTCGGTCTCATAAACAGCTCCTCCCCGTACAGGCCGCAGTGAGCCTATACCTTTGTACTCTCTTATATTAAAGAATTTTGTCCGATTTTTCAAGGGCTTTCCGTCAAAATCTACCATAATCTTTTCGTCAATATTTTTCCATTGTGGTCAACTTATCTAATTTTACACAAGAATTCTCGGCAAACCTTACAGAATATAGGGCAAAAAGAAAGACCCGCCTCATTTTTCCTGCAAATCCAGGAAACTGAAGCGGGTGCTTTTTCAAATTTTTCCGTGTGCTATGCGGTTCAGCCTACAACGTAAACGTTGACCTGAATGGCTCCGTTGATGACCGACTCTGCGTAGGTCTCATAGAACAGATCCACCAGAATCTGGCCCTTCTGCACCGCGATACCGGTGTCGGTGGCAACGGCATAACCGTAAACAAAGCTGCCGTCCGTGGAAGTGATGTACAGCAGCGTGCCATAGGGGATGACGCTGGGGTCAACGGCAACGGTGCCATAGCCCAGGCCCAGGCCCGACGAGCCCTTGCCCGTGCGGGAATAATAGCCCGTGGCCTTGCCGGTGAGGACCTGGCTGTACGAGGCGGGGGCGTTGGTGGTGCCGTCCGGCCCGGTCAGGGGAGAAACGGGCGCACCGGCACCATAGGTCTTGATGACATGGTCGGTGGGCTCCACCGTGGTGGTCACATCCACCACCATGCTGTTTTCCAACTCGCCGTCCACATACTTTTCGCGGGTGGTCACGGTCTGCTGACCCTCCGCGCCATGCTGCAGGGTGGTGGCCCGGCCGGTGTTGCGGAAGTACAGGCTGGTGTAGACATACTGGGTGTCGTAGGGAATGGTCTGGGTCTCCACCTTGTCCTGGTAGTCCACCCGGTGCACCGTGATCTCACTGCCCACAGTGACCAGCTGATCCAGCGCAGGCTCGGTGTAGTCATCTGCCTCCAGGGTGATGCCGGCGCGCTCCAGCGCTTCGGCAACAGTGCCAAAGGCCATCTTCACCGGGTACTCCTGGCCGTCGGCCTGGATGTTCACAGTGAAGGCCCGCTCAATGTTCAGGGTGGCAAGATTGCCGCTGAACGCGGTGTAGTAAACGTGGTCGCCCTCTTCGGCCTCAATGCCGGAAAGGCCCATGACGCGGGCAGGGTCAGTCTCACTGCTGACCACCAGCTGACGCGCACCATCGGAGTCGGTGACGTAGGTCAGCCGCAGATTCGCGGCGGTCACGGCCAAAGTGAACACAAGGCTCACTGCCATGACGCAGAACGCCAGCACACGGGGTGTGACCGCACGAGCGCGGTCAGACAATGCTTTTTGAAATTTGACGGAAGCGATACGAGACAACTCCTCTCTTTTCATCATTTTGGAATGCGGCGGGCTCTTTCTTTGCCCGCATAGCGCAGGGCATTTCCCCCTGCAAAGGGCCGTCTTTTTATACGGCGTTTTACTTCCTGAGAAATAAAATTTAGACGCTCCAACGTGTGTATGATCCGTTGAGCGGGCACTATTTTAGCAGACAACGGCCCATTTGTCAAATCCGCGTGATTCAGTTTGACAATTGCTTCACATAGTTTTTTGTGCAATCTGCACATTGTTTTCCCTGATTCAGAATGATTTCGGGCGTTTCCTTCTGAAATTTTCCCAAAAAATTGGTCGTATCCGTTCATAATTTTTTAACATTTCAAGTCTGTTTCCCTGGGAGAAATCGCCGGGTTCTTTTGCACATTCCGGCGCATCAATCATGCGTAATCCGACATTTTGCGGCACAAATTCCCCGCTGTTTTCCTGCCGGAAATAACGGGGAGTTTCTCCGCAGTTTCTGTCAAAAACCGGCTTCCAGCAAAATGCCGAAAGGGAAAAAACACCATAAAAAAAGACCACACTTCCGCGCCCTGCCGCAAACCAGTACAATGGGGTCAAAACGAAGAAAGGAAGGTTTTTATGCAGATCAAGATCACTCCCCGCACGCTGGGCGGCACCGAATTCACAGCCCAGCCCGCCCGGCTGCACCTGGGCGCACAGAACGCCGAGGGCGTGGACCGGCTGGTGTTCCAGCTGCCTGCGGAATGGGCCGGGTGCAGCGTCACCCTGCACATCCGCCACAGCGACGGCACCCTTGCCGCACCCCTTGTGCTGGATGCAGCCCACAGCGCGCCCGTGGGCCGCAGCTTCACGGGCTGGCCCGCCGGGCAATGGATGCTGGCCGCCACCGACGGCAGCGGCTATACCGCTTACACCCGCCCGGGCCGGTACGATGTCTACGACATCCTGCCCACCGACGGCACCGAGGAGGAGCCCAGTCCCTCGGTGTACGAACAGTTCATCGCCCAGGTATCGGGGCAGGCCGATGCAGCGGTGCAGGCGGCCCAGAACAGTGCCGCCAGTGAGGCCAGTGCCGCCCGGCAGGCGCAGGCCGCTGCCGACGCTGCCGAGCGGGCCGCACTGAATGGCAGCCGTGCCGCGACCTCAGCTTCCCGCGCCGAGAGCGCCGCCCTGCGCGCCGAATCCTTTGCGCCCGAGGACGGCACCCTGCTCAGTGTCAACGGCAAAGGCGGCGCAGTGGTGCTGGACGCGCAGGACGTGGGCGCGCTGCCTGCCCCGGTGGCCCCGCAGGCTGGTGCCCTCCTGCGGGTGCTGTCCATCCGCAGCGATGGCAGTCTGGTGGTGGACACCATCACTCCCGCCGCCCTCAAGACCCTGCTGGAGGCCACCTGATGTTCACAGTGCTGGATGTCTCCCGCTGGCAGGGCCGCATAGACTGGGATACCGTAAAAGCCAGCGGCAGGGTCCACGGCGTAATGCTGCGCGCACTGGGCAGCAGGAGCGGCACGCCCTACATCGACCCCATGTTTGAAACAAACTACTCTGCCTGCATCCGGCTGGGCATCCCGGTGGGGGTCTACTATTACAGCTGTGCCGTTACCGCCCCACAGCGGGATGCCGAGCTGGCCCTCCTGCACGATGCCCTCAGGGGAAAGCGGCTTCAGCTGCCCGCTGCCATTGACGTGGAGGATGCCCGTCTGCGTGCCCTGACACCGGACGCGCTCTCCGCCCTTGTTGCCGGGGCGGCACGGCAGCTGGAGCACTGGGGCCTGTACGCCATGGTATACACCTACACCCATTTTGCAGATACCGCCCTGCACATGGACACACTGGCCCCCTTTGACCTCTGGCTGGCGGACTACCGGGGCAAACGCCCGGCCCGCAGGCACGGAATGTGGCAGTACACCAGCAGGGGCAGGGCACCCGGCATCTCCGGCCCCGTGGACCTGAGCCGCACCGAAAAGGATTATCCCGCCCTGCTCCACCGGGCGGGGCTCGACCGTACCATCCTATAAAAGAAAGGAGTTCCCCATGAAGAAATGCAAGATCTCTCCCGCCACGCTGGCCCGCACGGCGGCGCTGGCACTGGCGCTGACCAATCAGGTGCTCAGCGCCACCGGCCACCGTGTCCTGCCCATTGAATCGGCAGAGCTGGAGCAGCTGGTCTCCACCGGCCTGACCATTGCCACCGCGCTGGTCAGCTGGTGGAAGAACAATTCCTTCACCCCGGAGGCCATCGAAGCCGATGACTTCCTCTGCCAGCTGAAGGAGCACAAATAACCAAAAAGGGACGATGCTTTTGCGGCATCGTCCCTTTTTGGTTATCTGCTTTTGTTCTGAAGCACCGGCTCAGGAAATGGCA
Source organism: Faecalibacterium sp. BCRC 81149 (assembly GCF_022750605.1). Taxonomy (NCBI): domain Bacteria; kingdom Bacillati; phylum Bacillota; class Clostridia; order Eubacteriales; family Oscillospiraceae; genus Faecalibacterium; species Faecalibacterium sp. BCRC 81149. The sequence goes on from NZ_QXJA01000003.1 coordinate 22,519, forward strand.
TCCACGTCCCACTTCATGCGGACGGCATCCGCGCCATCCAGTTTGATGTTCAGTGCACCGGCATTGTCCAGCACCTGCTCCGGGGTGCGGGCACCGCACAGCACATGCAGGCCGGGGATCATCCGGGCCGTCAGGGCAATGACCAGCTGGGCCATGGTACAGTCGTATTTCCCGGTCAGGTCATCCCACTTGGCCAGCAGGTCCAGCGCCTGCTTCCGGCGGGCAGGCTGGAAGCAGAGATTGCTGTTCCGGGTGCTGCCCTCGGGGAAGGTGGTCTCCATGGTGACCTTGCCGGTGAGCAGACCCTGCTCCAGCGGGGAGTAGGCCTGCACCGAAACCCCCAGCTCCCTGCAGGTGGGCAGGAGCTGCTTTTCGATGCGGCGGGTCAGCAGGCTGTACTTTTCCTGAATGACATCCAGCTGGCCGTACCGGCAGTAGCCCCGGATGAGATCCGCCGTCACGTTGGACGCACCAATGGCGCGGATCTTGCCCTGCTCCTTCAGCTTCATCATGGCCTCCACGGTCTCCTCCAGCGGATAGAGGCCGAGGTCCGGGCTCTGCCAGTGGGTGTACAGCACATCCAGGTGGTCGGTGCCCAGGCGGCGCAGGCTGTCCTCCACGTCCTCGATGATGCTCTGCGCCGAGAGATTCCGGTAGACGGCGGTGCCGTCCACGACCTTGTGGAGCACCGGCGTTTCATGCCGCCACTCCAGGCCGCATTTGGTGGAGAGCACCACCTTGTCCCGGTCGATGTGCTTCAGGGCCTCGCCCACCACGGTCTCGCTGTGGTACAGGCCATAGATGGGCGCGGTGTCGATCCACCGGATGCCCTGCTCCACAGCAGTCTGGATGGCTTTGACCGAAAGGGCATCATCGTTGTCGCCCCACCAGCTGCCGCCGCCGATGGCCCAGGTGCCCATGCCCAGAAAAGGTACTTCGATGCCGCTGCGGCCAATGTTCAGGTTTTCCATATACGTTTCCCTCCATGCCAGCAGTGTTCCCCGCAATGGGAACCATTCATACAGAGGCTGGCATCTTTTGTTGTGTTTTTTGCTTTTTATAAAAAAGAGAACTGCGGTGCGAGTCAGCTCCGCACAGCAGCTCTCTTTTTTCCAATCAGATATTGCCGAACTCGCTCAATTCCAGCGTGTCGTTGTGGGTCTCGGCCCAGCGGACGGCCCAATCAGAGGTGAACAGCAGCAGACGGTTGCCCTTCATATCCTCCACAGCCTTGGTATCGCTGGTCAGGTCCAAGTCGCGCAGGTTGTAGGTGTCGGGGTCGTTCTTCACCCAGCGCAGCTGCTCGAACGGCAGCTGCTGCATCCGGATCTCCACGTTGTACTCGGTGTTCAGGCGGTACTCCAGCACTTCCAGCTGCAGCACGCCGACCACGCCGACCACGACCTCCTCCATACCGCCGCCGACTTCGCGGAAGATCTGGATGGCACCCTCCTGGGCGATCTGCTCCATACCCTTCACGAACTGCTTGCGCTTCATGGTGTCCTTCTGCTCAATGCGGGCAAAATGCTCCGGTGAGAAGGTGGGGATGCCCGCAAACTCGACCTTTTTTTTGCCGGTGCACAGGGTGTCGCCGATGGAGAAGATGCCCGGGTCAAACAGGCCGATGATATCGCCAGCGTAGGCCTCATCCACGATGGCACGATCCTGCGCCATCAGCTGGGTGCCGGTGGCAAGCTTGATGTTCTTGCCCTCCTGCACGTGGTAAGCCTCCATGCCGCGCTCGAACTTGCCGGAGCAGATGCGCATAAAGGCGATGCGGTCACGGTGGGCCTTGTTCATGTTGGCCTGGATCTTGAAGATGAAGGCCGAGAACTCGTCGCGGCAGGGGTCCACCGGCTCGCCGGTCAGGCTGTCCACACGGGCCAGCGGGGTGGGGGTGAGCCGCAGGAAGTTTTCCAGGAAGGGCTCCACGCCGAAGTTGGTCAGAGCAGAGCCAAAGAACACGGGGCTCAGCTCACCGCGCAGCACCTTGTCGAGGTCAAATTCTTCGGCAGCGCCGTCCAGCAGCTCGATCTCGTCCACCAGCTGCTGGTGCAGGTAGGGGGTCAGCAGCTCGTCCAGTGCGGCATCGCCCAGCTCGGCCTCGGTCTCGTTGACCTTCTTCACGCCGTTGGCGCGGCCGTCGCTGGAGAAAGCCAGCACCTTGCGGGTATTGCGGTCGAACACGCCCTTGAACTCCTTGCCGCAGCCGATGGGCCAGTTCATGGGGTAGGTCTTGATGCCCAGGATCTCCTCGATGTTCTCCATCAGCTCAAAGGGGTCGCGGGCTTCGCGGTCCATCTTGTTGATGAAGGTGAAGATGGGGATGTGACGCAGGGTGCAGACCTTGAACAGCTTGATGGTCTGGGCCTCAACGCCCTTTGCCGCATCGATGACCATGACAGCGGAGTCCGCTGCCATCAGGGTGCGGTAGGTATCCTCCGAGAAGTCCTGATGGCCCGGGGTATCCAGAATGTTCACGCACTTGCCTGCATAGTTGAACTGCAGGACAGAGGAAGTGACAGAAATACCGCGCTGCTTCTCGATGTCCATCCAGTCGGACACAGCGTGCTTGGCGCTCTGCTTGCCCTTGACGGAACCGGCCTGATTGATGGCTCCACCGTACAGCAGTAGCTTTTCGGTCAGGGTCGTTTTGCCGGCATCGGGGTGGCTGATGATCGCAAACGTCCGGCGGCGCTCGATCTCTTCACGATTTGTCATATATTGATTTCTCCTGAATCAGAATGGCTCTTTATTCGGTCAATCTCACGTTACATTGGTGATTCTCCGTAAACTGGCTTGCCCTCTCAGTCTGCTTCGCAGCCAGCTCTCCCAAAGGGAGAGCCGGTTGCTGCTCCAGGTACAGGCCCTGCAGATCTGCAGCACTTCTCCTTCCAGATGCGTTGGCTCCCCCTTCGGGGGAGCTGGCAAAGCCGACAGGCTTTGGCTGAGAGGGCAAGGATGCCAAAATTACACACAACTTATATTTTACCAGCAATTCCACCTAGATGCAAGAGTTTTTGTTATTTTTTCAGGAGGAAGCAGGGCAAGGGGGCGGTATCGGCCCAATTGGCGAAACCGCAGACGAGGACGGTGCACTGTTTCAGGGGCCGGGAGCGCATCCACTGGAGGATCTCGGTCTTTTCGTCGGAACCGATGACCTTGCCGCTGTACAGGATGGCGCTGAGCACCCCGCCGGGCCGCAGAGCCTCGAGGGCAGCTTCCAGCGCCGGGATGCTGCTTTGGGCGTGGGAGAACACCCCATGGTCGGCACCGGGCAGCCAGCCGAAGTTGAACATCACGGCATCAACTGTGCCGGGCTGCACATATTGTAAGAGGTTGGCGTGGCTGTCGCAGTGAAGCTCTGCCGCAAAGCCCTTCCGTGCAAGGTTCTGCCGGGTGGAGGCAATGGCTTCCGGCTGGATGTCAAAGCCCAGCACCCGGCCCTCTTTGCCCACAAGGCGGCAGAGAAAGGCCGTGTCGCCCCCGTTGCCGCAGGTGGCATCGATGCAGAGCCTGGGGTCAGCCAGCCGCGCAGCGAGGAAATCCTGCACAAGCTTCACGGCCGTCAGGTCGGGGGTGCGGCGGCGGCACAGGCCGCTGCCCTCTGCCGCAAAACCGAACTTTGCCCAGAAGGCCAGCTCCCCCGCATCGGCAGGCAGAGGAGCCGTGAACACCGTGGCGCTCTCTTTGTCATAGCCGCCCAGGCTGCGCAATACCTCTTTTAACAGGTAGGAGCCGTAGCCCTTGCGCCGCCATTCCGGCACAATGGTCAGGGCAGTGATGTCCGCGCCCTGCTCCGTGGGCCGGGCCTGGCAGGTGCCAATGATGGTTTTCTCTTTATACAGGGCATAACCGCCCGGGGTCTTTTCCAGTTTCATAATTTGCTCCTTTCGCGGACTTGCCCTCTCAGTCTGCTCTCGCAGACAGCTCTCCCAAAGGGAGAGCCTATTGTGGCTCCGAATAAGGCCCCTGCAAATCAGCGATTGCTCGCCTGTCAGATGTGTTGGCTCCCCCCTTCGGGGGAGCTGGCATCGCGCAGCGATGACTGAGAGGGTCGTTCTTAAAATACCAAGCCCCCGCGCCGCTGTCAAGGCTTCCCGCTGCGACCTTATTTCACATATTCTTCACCCGGTCAGCGATTCCTTTTCACAATTACCGGATACAATAGGAACAGTTCCAAGGAGGTGCGGCAGAAGCGCCCCCTCCGAACCATTCCCTTTGAGAAAGGAAGTAACCAGTATGGATAACGAGAACAAGTGGGAATACGATTATTCCTCTGAACATAGCCAGACCGGCGAGACCGGCTACCCCAACGTCGGCTCCTCCGGCATGAACACCGCCAACACGGCAGGTACCTACGGCGAGGCCGCACAGGCTGCCCCCCAGGCCGAGCCGAACGGCGGCAGCGATGGCGGCGCGGTGCCGCCTCCGGAAGGCCCCCGGTATCAGGCCGCACAGGGAAGCCCCAAGCAGCCTCCCAAGAAGCGCCGCCGGAAAAATGGCAATATCGCCCGCAGTGCAGTTGCGCTGGTGCTGGCCGCAGCCATGGGCTTTGTCGGCGGCTTTGTGGGAGCCCGGGTGGGCAACACAGGCGGCAAGGTAGTCATCCAGCAGGTGGCACCTTCCTCCACGTCCAGCAGTGATTCCGGCTCTGCCTCCGCGGTGAACACCGCTTCCGGCATGACCACCGCTCAGGTCTCTGAGATGGTCAGCCCCAGCGTTGTGGTCATCACCACCGAGCAGGTGGTCTACTCCCAGTGGTCCTGGTACGGCCAGAGCCAGGTGGAGAGCGGTGCTGGCAGCGGTGTCGTGATCAGCTCCGACGGCTATATCCTGACCTGTGCGCACGTTGTGTCCGGCGCTTCCAACATCACCGTGACCATCGGCGATACCGATTACCCCGCCACCGTGGTGGGCGAGGATGACACCAGCGATGTGGCTGTCCTCAAGATCGATGCCACCGACCTGACCCCCGCCACCGTTGGCAACAGCGACAGCCTTGCCGTGGGCGAGAGCGTGCTGGCCGTGGGCAACCCGCTGGGTGAGCTGGGCGGCACCGTGACCAGCGGCATCGTCAGCGCCCTGAACCGCAGCGTGACCATCCAGGGCACCAGCTCCACCAACACCATGTCCCTGATCCAGATGGATGCCTCTGTCAGCCCCGGCAACTCCGGCGGCGGCCTGTTCAACATGAACGGTGAGCTCATCGGTCTGGTCAACGCAAAGTCCTCCTCCAGCGATGCGGAGGGTCTGGGCTTTGCCATCCCCATCAACGATGCCATCAAGGTGGCACAGGATCTGCTGGAGAACGGCTACGTCTCCGGCCGCCCCTACATGGGCATCACTTATCTGGCTGTGACCGATGCCCAGACCGCCGCACAGCTCAACGTCAATGCCTACGGCGTTTACGTTGTGGATGTTGTGCAGGGCGGCCCCGCCGACAAGGCCGGTCTGAAGACCGGTGACCGCATCGTGAGCATCGACGGCACTGAGATCGCCCAGAAGGACGACCTTGGCACCCTGATCCAGCAGCATGCCGCCGGTGATACCCTTTCCATCACCGTGGCCCGGGAAGGCCAGATGCAGACCGTCAGCCTGACCCTGGGCGAAAAGAACGCCCAGACCCAGCAGGCACAGAAAAACTCCTGATTTTCCCCAATCTTTTTCCTGATCCATAAATCAAAAATCCCCTGACCGGCGTTGAACTGGTCAGGGGATTTTCAATTGCAGGTTGTCAAGCAACGGCAGACCGTATTTTTATACCTGCCCGAACACGGTGGCGCTCAGGGGCAGGAGAACGGTCTGGCCGGTGCAGATGCGGCTGCTGCCCCGCCACAGGCTGGAGGAGATGCCGTCGCTCAGCAGCTTCCAGCTGCCGCCGGGCAGGGTGACGACCTGCGCCGTCTCGGTGGGGTTATAGTAGACGCACAGGGCGCTCCACGCTGCGCCGTCGCCCCACTGAGCGGGGAGCCGCCAGCCCACAAGAGGCTGTTCCAGCGAGAAGAACTCGATGGCGGCAGGGCCGGCCTTGTCCAGCGCGCCCAGCCGGGGGAACGCCGCCCGCAGACCAATGAGCCCGCGGTAGTAATCCACAAGGCTGTGGAACTGTTCGGCCCGGTGCCAGTCCAGCCGGTTGAGGGCCGGGCTGGAGCGGTAGCTGTTGCCCTGCCCCTTCTTGGTGCGGGCAAACTCCTCGCCCGCCTGCCAGAAAGGCAGGCCCATGCTGGTCAGGTAGATGCCCGCCGCCAGCCGGTTCTGGGCCAGGGCGGTCTTGTCCACAGCGGCAAACTCCGGGCGGGCGTAGCGCACCATCAGGAGCTTATCCCACAGGGTGAAGTTGTCGTGGGCTGAAACGTAACTGATGATCTGCCCCGGGGCGTGGGGCGGCAGCTTTTCACTGCGGCACCACGCCGCCACCGAAGCACCGATATCCCAGAAACTCCCGGGCTTGCCCTCCACATAGCCCGGCTCCCGGGCATCGAAGCAACCGCCCTTGATGGCATCCCGGGTGTTGTCGCAAAAGATGCCGATGCGCTCGTTCAGCATGTTCAGGTTGTTCTTGTTGGCCTCGTACCGGTGCAGGGCGCTGCAGCCGCCCTGCCACGGCTCACCGTACATCAGAATATCCCGCCCGCCGGGCAGCTTGTCCAGTTCAGCCCGGAGGAGGTTCATGGTCTCCACGTCATACAGGCCCATCAGGTCAAACCGGAAGCCGTCGATGTGATATTCCCGTGCCCAGTAGAGCACCGAATCAATGAGATAGCGCCGGGCCATGGGCCGCTCGGAGGCAAACTCGTTGCCGCAGCCGCTGCCGTTGGAGAGGGAGCCATCGTCGTTCTGGCGGAAGTAGTAGAGGGGCACCGCCCGGTTCAGCACATTGTCGGAACGATACATGTGGTTATACACCACGTCCATTACAACGCCGATGCCCGCCCCATGGAGGGCCGCGATCATCTGCTTGCACTCCCGCACCCGCACCTCGCCCCGGGTGGGGTCGGTGGAGTAGCTGCCCTCGGGCACATTGAAGTTGGTGGGGTCGTAGCCCCAGTTATACTGCCGGGTCAGGGGGCGGCTCTCGTCCACGCTGCCAAAATCGAAGATGGGCATGAGCTGGACATAGCTCACCCCCAGCCGCTTGAGGTAATTCAGGCAGGTGGGGTGGATGCCGTCGCTGCTCAGGGTCGTCCCCTGCTGGGTAAAGGCCAGGAATTTGCCTCGCCAGGCTGTGTGCACGCCGCTGGCCGGGTCCTGCGAGAAATCCCGGATGCCGACCTCCCACACGCTGCGGCGGGCCGGCGGGATCACCGGCCGCACATCCCGCTCCCAGCCCTGCGGGTCCACCCGGGCCGGATCAAAGATCATGCTGCGCACCCCGTTCACCCCGGCCGAGCGGGCGTAAGGGTCCGCTGCATTGCAGGTGCCAAACGGGGTGGTAAGGGTGAAATCGTAGTATTTCCCGTGCTGGTCGCCGGGCAGATAGACGCTCCACACACCCTTGTCCTGCTGCTGCAGGGGCAGGGTGCCCACACAGGCCCCGCCGGTACCCCGGCGGTACAGGTTCACTGCTGCCTGTTTTGCCGTGGGAGCCCACAGGCGCAGGTGCGTCCCGGCGGGGGTATACTCCACCCCCAGCGGGCCGTAGTATTCCGTCTGGCGGGCAAAGGCTTCGCTCTCAAACAGCGTCTTCCATTCAGCAGGTGTTCTTGGCTCCATGGCAATTCATCCTTTCATTTGACAATAGTGTAACGAACTTTGTCCTTTATTTCAACCCTTTCCTTGCAAAACGTACCAGACTCCGCTATACTGAAAGAAAAAACACTGCACGGAGGGTAGTTTTATGGCATACACCGATGATTGGGAAAGTCTGATGAACGGCGTGTTCGGCCCGGGGGGCAGATTCAAGGCCGCCCCCGGCGCTTCTGCACCCAAAACAGGCGGCAGCGCCGCCCTGCCCGACCTGAACGCGGCGCTTCTGGAACAGCAGAAACGGCTGGACGAGCTGTTGAAGCAGCAGAACGCCCAGCTCAAAACCCAGAGCGATGCCACCGCCGCCGCGCTGGAAAGCAGCCGCCAGATGCTGCGGGACATGGAGGACGAAGGCCTGCTGGCCAGGGGCACCACCGACGTGAAGCCGGAACATCTGGGCAGCTTTGAAGGCCTTGCCGCCGAGGTCAGGCAGACGGTGCTGGGGCAGGATGCTTTTGTGGACAGCGTGGTGCGGGCCATGCGCCGCCCCTTTGTGCTGGGCACCGAGGCCCCCGCCGCCCGCAACGTCATTCTGCTCACAGGCGGGGCAGGCACAGGCAGGCATTTTGCACTGGAAGAAACTGCCCGCTGCATGGCGGCCCGGGGCCTTTTGCAGAGCGACAGGATCGCCACGCTGGATCTGGCCCTTTACCCCAATTCCGGAGCCGAGAAGCTCTTCCTGCAGGACCTCTACGCTGCCCTGCACGCGCCCGGGGAGATCCTTGCCTTTGAGCACTATGAGAGCTGCTATCCCGGCTTTCTGAAGACCCTGTCCGATCTGGCCGTCAAGGGCAGCGCCCCCCTGTCCAGCCGGTATCTCGTGAACAAAGAGGGCATCCTTGTGGATGCAGGCACGGCGCTTGCCCCGGGAGCCGTCAGCCGCATCGACCCCTGCGGCAAATACCTCATCTTCTACTCCCACAAGGGCCGGGAGGCACTGGCCGACAAATTCGGCGCGGCGCTGGTGTCGGCGCTGGGGGATGTCTGCGAAACGGCCTCCTACACCCGGGAGGACCTGGCCGCCCTTGCCGCGCAGCAGCTCAACGCGCTGGCCCAGAAGATCCGCACCCGGCTGGGGCTGACCCTTTCCGCCGGGGCCGACGTGCGGGACTATGTCGCGGCCCAGTGCACCGCGCAGAAGGGTGCCGCCGGGCTGGCCGAATGCTGTGACCGCATCTTCCGTGCCCTGAGCGAATACTGCCTGCGCACGGACAAGACCCTGTCCGGCACGGCGGCCCTGACCGCCCGTCCGGAAGGGCTGCTGTTCCGGCTGAACGATGGCCCGGAGGAACCGCTCTTTGACCTGCTGCCTGCGGCCTATACCGGCGCACTGGATGCCATCCGGGCCGAGATCAACGAACTGGTGGGCCTTGCTCCCGTGAAAGAGTATGTGTTCGGTCTGGCCGACAACCTGCAGGTGCAGCAGCGCCGGGCCGCTGCCGGGCTGAAAACGGCCAGCCTGTCCATGCACATGATCTTCACCGGAAACCCCGGCACCGGCAAGACCACCATTGCCCGGCTGGTGGCGAAATACCTGAAAGCCATCGGTGCCCTCAAGGGCGGGCAGCTGGTGGAGGTGACCCGTGCTGACCTGGTGGGCCGCTACACCGGCCACACCGCCCCCCTGACCAACAGCGTCATCGAGAGCGCTCTGGGCGGCGTGCTCTTCATTGACGAAGCATACAGCCTCTACCGGGGTGAACAGGACAGCTTCGGGCTGGAAGCCATCGACACGCTGGTGAAGGGGATGGAGGATCACCGGGACGAGCTTGTGGTCATTCTGGCGGGTTACACCAAGGAGATGGAGACCTTCCTCACCGCCAACAGCGGCCTTGCCAGCCGTTTCCCCAACAAGATCGAGTTCCCGGACTACACTGCTGAGGAGCTGCTGCAGATCACCCACGTTCAGGCAAGGAACAAGGGGTATCGTCTGGCCGAAAGCTGCACCGAACCCCTGCTGGGCTATTATGCCCGCTGGCAGGCTGCCGATGCCCGCACTGCCGGCAATGGCCGCCTTGCCCGCAACACACTGGAAAAGGCCATCTTCCACCAGAGCCGCCGCCTTGTGGCCGAGCCTGCCGCCGCGCTGGATCTGATCCTGCCCAGTGATCTGGAATTGAAGGAACCGGAAGAATAAAACGGAGAAAGGAGTTTCTGATGAATACCAAAAACCTGCACCAGATTTTCGCAAACTATATTGACCGTTTTGAAGAGCTGAATGACCCGGAGCACAATGAAACATTCAAATGGTGGGCAGCAAAACAATTCCGGAAGCAAATGGATGCTGCCTTCAAACAGTCTGGACATAATTTTGCAGTAGCCTTAGATCATATCAAGGGTCACAAAAAAGAGGAACGTGTTGTAGAAACAATCATTGATGGGAAGATGCAGCCTTTTGGCGGATTGGTAAAAATTTCCCAGAAGAACGAAGAAGCAGCTAATTCTGTCAAGCGGCTGTTTCAGGATTTGTTCAAGGATGACTGCGGTGATTTGGAAAAGCGAGAAGAAAAAATCGCAGCATTTCTTGAGGACAGTGAAAAACTACGGCTGAAATATTTTCCGAACTATTACAGCTATAAACAGACGGCTCGTTCCGTTGCCGGATATCTGTTTCTCTATGAACCGGATAAATACTATATGTACAAAGCAAATGAGGCAAAGCTTTTTGCGGATTGCGTGGAGTACTATGGCGATTGGGGCACTGGCGACCAAATTAAACTGAAAGAATATTACCGGATGTGCGATGAACTTGTTGCAGAGATTAAGAACTGCAAAGAATTGATGTCCACGGATAAGAGCCGTTTTGATGGTCATTTCCAGTATATTCGTGATGATCTTGCTAATGATGAAGCAAAACACATACTTGCATATGATATCATCTATTGCACATCTGTGTATAACTTGTACAAAGGACTCACATTCAAAAATATCACATTCAAAGAGAAAAAACTATATCAGGAGCGTTTGAACAAGGCACTGGCACTGCAAGAAGAATATCAGAAAGCGGAAGAAGAGTATACTCTGCTGGATCAGGCAGTACAGCACTATGACGCAGTCTTTGTGCCCGGTACTGCTGTGGCAAATCTCAAGTATGGCCCTGGCAGAATCGTTGCCCGGAGGGATGCGGTTCTTGATGTTCAGTTTGAATCGCAACCGGATTTAATCAAATATGACTTCTGGCAAACTGTTACTGGGCATTATCTTAAATTTGAAGATTCGCTGGACAAAGAAACTGCTCAGCAATATGAGGATATTTTCCGCCGACATGACGGTATCAGCAGTGGACTGGTACGCCTTCAGAAAGAGCTTGAAGGATATCAGGACGTACTGGAATAATTAAAAGCAAGCTATACACAATAAAAGGTGCTGCCCCGTCAGATCAACCTGCGGGGCAGCACCTTTTTGTGTGTATGATTTTTTACTGATTTGCCTTTGCAATTCTGCTGCTCAGGTCAAACAGCCCCTGCCGCACTTCGGGCGGGGCAACCACTTCTATCTTGCCGCCAAAGCCGCAGACCCAGCCATAGAACTGGTCGCTGACGCAGATGGGGACATCAAAATGGAAGCAGCCATTCTCCTCGGGTAAAAACATTGGCGTTGCGCCAAAGCGCTCCCGCATGGCACCTTCCAGATCCGCGGTGCACCGCAGGGTAACGCGATGCTCCGGCCCGCCGTACATTCCAAAGTGCTTGCGCAGATAAGCAGGCAGGTCAAGATCCGCAAACTGCTCCTGACCCCGCCGGGGCGCATCCAGCACCCGGACCCCGCTCATCTTGTCCACCCGATAATGGCGGATGCCCTTTTCATCGGCAAAGGCAATGAGGTAGTAGCACCCGTTCTCCCAGGCCAGCTGCCACGGGCTGACGGTCTTTTTCTCTTTCTCGCGGCTGTCGGCTTTTCTGTAGAGGAACTCCACCATTTTACCGTTGTTGATGGCCTCGTGCAGGGCATCGATGCTGTACAGCAGGCTCTTGCTGTCGGTCTTGGGGCGGCCCTCCACATAGACCTGACGCTGCAGCTGGCTGCCCTCGTAGTTGGAGCAGAGCTTTTCCAGCTTGTGGATCAGCCGCCTGCTCGTGGTGCCGGATACCACCCGGCTTGCCTGCACGGCATCCACCAGCAGCTTGAGCTCCGCCAGATCAAAGGTGCGGCTGGCAAGGAAATACCCGCCGCCCCGGCCTCGGCGCAGCTTGATGTCATAGCCCAGCGCACCCAGTGCCTCAATATCGCTGTACACGCTCTTGCGCTCACAGCGGATGCCCTGCGCCTCCAGCAGCTCCACCAGCTGCGGCACGTTCAGCAGGTGGTTTTCATCGGTCTGCTGCTCAAAAATGCGCAATAGCGCCAGCAGCTTGGATTTCTGGCCTTCCTGTTTGGGCATTCGGTACACCTCATTTTTTCGTGTTGTGCCAAACCTCTCAGTCTCGCTTCCAGCTCCCCAGCAGGGGAGCTGGGAAAAACAGCAGTGCTGTGTGCTGAAAAGGTTACGGCGCTTTCTTATCAAACGCCGCGCGGCGCTGGGTGGACAGGCGGAACATCTCCTCCAGCTTTTCCCGGTCATCGGCCACAAGGGCGTTGCGCATCTCGTTCAGCGCCCCGCTGAACTGGTCGATCTCGGAGATGAGGTTTTCCTTGTTCCAGAGGAACAGCTCCGCCCACATCTTATCGTTGATGCGTGCAATGCGGGTCAGGTCCCGGAAGGAATCTCCGGTGTACTCGCACAGCGAGGTATTGTCGTTGGCGCACATCAGGCTGACGGCGATGGCATGGCAGAGCTGGCTGACATAGCCGATCATCCTGTCATGCTCCTGCACAGTCAGGGTGCAGATATGCTTGAAGCCCAGCACCTCAGCCAGCTCCCTGGCCCACTGAACGGCCTCCGGGGTGTTCCTGTCCGTGGGGGTCACAATGAAGTTGGCCGGGGCAAAATTCACCTCGGCGGCGTGCTCCACGCTGGAGGTCTCACGGCCCGCCATGGGGTGGCTGGCAATGAACTCCACGCCCGGCCTGCACATGGCCTGAATGGGCTCCACCAGACCAGTCTTTACGCCCGACACATCGGTAAAGATGCAGCCCTCCTTCAGCAGGTTGCCGTAGGTCCGGAACCACTCGAGCAGGGCCGTGGGGTACAAGCCAAAGATGATATGATCGGCCTGACGCACCAGATCCTCAAAATCGTGGGTCTTGCCGCTGGCGATATAGCCGTGGTCGAGGGCATACTGCAGATGGCCCTCGCTGCGGTTGATGCCGTCCACATGGAACCCGGCCCTGCTCAGCTCCAAGGCGTACTTGCCGCCCAGCAGGCCCAGGCCCACAATGAGATAACGCTTTGATTTATCCAACATGTTCCACCTCCGCGCCCAAAGGCTTGATGGCTTCCAGAAAATCCGGCCAGCTCTTGGCGATGGCCTCGGCCCCGCTGATGGGCAGGGCCAGCCCGGCGGCCAGCGCCAGCACCGCAAGGCTCATCACCACGCGGTGGTCGTTGTGGCCGGAAAGCGGCCGCTCCGGGGCATGGAGCGCTCCGGCACCCCCATGGATGGTAATGGTGCCGCCCTCGCTCTCCAGCTGCCCGCCGCAGGCCCGCAGCTCGGTCTCCATGGCCTCGATGCGGTCACTCTCCTTGATGCGGAGACGCTCGGCGTTGCGGATGACCGTGGTGCCCTCACACAGCAGGCCCAGCACCATCAGCACGGGGCCCAGGTCGGGGCAGTCGGCAAGGTCGATGTCCGTTCCGTGGAGCGGGGCCTTTTCAAACACCACGCCCTGCCCAGTGCGGGTGAATCTTGCGCCGCACCGCCGGAGGATCTCCAGAATGGCCGCATCGCCCTGCAAGGTCTCCTCAGACAGGCCGGTGATGGCCACACCGCCGGTCACAGCGCCCAGCACGGCAGGAAAGGCCGCCTGGCTGTAATCGCCCTCCACGGTGTAATCACCGGGAAGATAGTGCTGCCCGCCGGGAATTTCCAGCGTGTTTTCATCCAGCCAGCGGCTCTCCACGCCAAAGGCGTGCTGCACCGCGCGGGTCATATCGATGTAGCTCCGGCTCTCCACAGGCGGGATGAGGTGCAGGGTGCTGGTGCCGCCCAGCAGGGGCAGGGCAAACAGCAGCCCGCTGATGAACTGGCTGGACACGTTGCCCGCCAGCTCGTATTCGCCCGGGGTCAGGGCACCTTCCACAGTCAGGCGGTCCGCGCCCTGCTCAAAGCGCAGGCCCTGCTGCTGATACAGCGTTTTGTAGACCGACTGGGGCCGCTCCATCAGCCGCCCACGGCCTGTAAAAGTCACTTCCTGCCCGGTCAGGCTGGCCAGCGGGATGAGGAAGCGCAGGGTGCTGCCGCTCTCACAGCAGTCCACGGGGGCATCAACCGGCAGAAAGCGGCCCAGCCCCTCCACCACTGCGTCGTTTTCACCGGTGGTGACACGGGCGCACAGTCGGCCCGCCGCGCCCAGCGTGGCGGAGATATCCTTGCTGAAAGCAAGATGATGGAGATGGGAGGTTCCCTTTGCCAGCGCCGCGCAGAGCACCGCCCGGTGAGCCATGCTTTTGCTGGGCGGCGCGGCGATGTTGCCGCCCACCGTCCGGCTTGATTTTATCGTAATGTTCATCGTGTTACTTTACCTGGCTCGCCCTCTCCGTCAGCGCTTTGCGCTGCCACCTCTCCCAAAGAGCGAGGCCTTGGCAGTCCACCGCAAGGTCTGTGGTTTCGCCAGAGGCTCTCCCTTTGGGAGAGCTGGCAAAGCCGTCAGGCTTTGACTGAGAGGGTGAGGCCGTTCATCGTGTTACATATCCCGGCCAATGGCCCATGCGACCTGACGGCACTTTGCCATGGCCTGTGCAAAGGCATCCGGGGTCAGGCACTGTGCGCCATCGCTCCATGCGTGGCGGGGATCATAGTGGACTTCCACCTCCAGACCGTCGGCACCGGCGGCCACAGCGGCGATCATCATCGGCTCGACCAGATTGGCCTTGCCGGTGGCGTGGCTGGGGTCCACAATGATGGGCAGATGGGTCTTTTCGTGGATGATGGGCACAGCGGAGAGGTCGAGGGTGTTGCGGGTGTACTTCTCAAAGGTGCGGATGCCCCGCTCGCAGAGAATGACCTGCTCGTTGCCGCCGGCCATGATATACTCTGCGGACATGATCCACTCCTCGATGGTGTTGCACAGGCCGCGCTTGAGCAGAACAGGCTTGTGCATCTTACCCACGGCCTTGAGCAGCTGGAAATTCTGCATGTTGCGGGCACCGATCTGTACCACGTCCACATATTCCTCAAACTCCGGGATCCGGTCCTCGCTCATCAGCTCGGACACGATGGGCATTCCGGTGGCCTCCCGTGCCTTGACCATATCGAGGATACCCTCGGTCTCCAGACCCTGGAAGGAGTAGGGAGAGGTGCGGGGCTTATAAGCGCCGCCGCGGAACAGGCTTGCACCGCCCGCCTTTACGCCGTTGGCAATGCGCAGTGCCTGCTCTTCCCCCTCGATGCTGCAGGGGCCTGCCATCACGGCGATCTTCTCGCCCCTGCCGATCTTCACGCCGCCGCAGTCGATGATGGAATCGGCGGGGTGGAACAGGCGGTTGGCCCGCTTATAGGGGGCGGACACGCGGGTGACGTTGTCGATCCAGGGGTTGGCCAGCACGTCGCGCTCATCGATCTTGGTGGTATCGCCCACCAGACCGAACACATTGTAATCCTTGCCGGTGATCAGGGTCACATCCAGGCCCTGCTTCTCGAATTTGTCTACGATCTTTTCCAGCTCTTCCTTGGGGGTACCTTTTTTGGTCGAAATGATCATCTTGTTTCTTTTCCCTTCTGTTTTGTCTCTATGCTTTCCGTTTTGCTGCACAGCCTGCCCTACTTGCCAAGGGCTCCCCCTTCGGGGGAGCTGGCGAGCGAATGCGAGACTGAGAGGGTTGTTACTGCACCAGGTGCGTCTGCGCGCCGCCATCCAGCCGGAGCAGCTGCACAAGGTAGGCGCAGGCATGGAGATATCCGCTGACCCCCTCGCCTGCAAAGCGTCCCTGACAGCCAAAGGAGACCACGTCCACGCTGCGGAAGGGCTCCTTGCCGCTGGGGTCGGCCAGCATCACTTCCACGGCGGGCACGCCGCACACCTGCAGCGCTTCCAGAATGGCCACGCTGTAATAGGCGTAGCCGCCCGGGTTGAGGATGATGCCATCAGCCCGGCCTGCCGCCGACTGGATCTCATCGATGAGGTCGCCCTCGTGGTTGGACTGAAAAAAGTCCACCTGAACATCCATCTGGGCACAGCCCGCCTCGATATAATCCAGCAGTGTATTGAAATCGATCTGCCCCTCCATGCCCGGCTCCGTGAACTGGGTCAGGTTGAGGTTGGGACCGTTAATGACTAAAAATTTCATCCAGCGCCTCCATTGCCGCCGTCACGGCATCCGCAGGGGTGGTCTTGTTGGGGATCACAGCATCCGCTGCCGCCAGATAGAGCGGACGGCGCTGGGCTTCCATGGTTTTCAGGGCCTCAGGGCTGGTGGAAAGGGGTCTGCCGCCGCCCACCAGCAGATCTTCCAGCGGCCGGTCGATAAAGAGCACGATGCCGTTGGCGTGGAGCGCCCGGAGGTTTGCCGGGTCTTTGACCACGCCGCCGCCGCAGGAGATGACCTGCCGGTTCTCCCTGGCAAAGCGGGCGGTCTGCGCGGCCTCCAGCTTCCGGAAGCCTGCCTCCCCCTCAGCGGCAAAGATGTCCGGGATGCTCCGGCCGTCGGCCTTGACGATCTCCTCGTCCAGATCCACGAACCGCTTGCCCAGCCGTTCCGCCAGAGCTCGGCCCAGGGTGGATTTGCCCGAGGAGGGCATCCCGATGAGGGCAATGTTCAGCTGTTCCCGCCGCAGCTCGCTGGTCACACGGGCGATCTCGGCACCGGCATCCTCAAACTTGCGGTCGAGGAAAAATTCTGCCGCGTACACTGCCTGCGCCACCAGCATTTCCAGGCCGCCGACGGCAATGGGCACCCCCAGCTCCTCGGCCCGGAGGATGAGCTCGGTCTTATCGGGATTATAGATGACATCGATCACGGCTTCCAGCCCGGGCATGGAGGTGATATCCAGGGCGCTCACGCCCACATTGGGGTACATGCCCACCGGCGTGGTGTTGATGATGATCTGCGCCCCGGTGGTCAGGGCCTGAGCATAAGTCAGCTCTCCCTTTTCGGGGTCGGGATGGCGGCTGACGGTATAGATCTGTTTCGCGCCCCGGTCATGGGCCACGGCCCAGGTGGTGTTGTGGGTGCCGCCGGTGCCCAGAATGAGCACGGTCCTGTCCCTGAACTCCACCCCGTGTGCATCGCACAGGTAGGAGAAGCCGGGGTAATCGGTGTTGTAGCCGTAGAGCAGGCCGTTCCTGTTGACGATGGTGTTCACGGCGTTGATGGCCCTGGCGTGGGGGTCGATGTAGGAGCAGTACTCCATGACCACCAGCTTATAGGGGATGGTAACATTGATGGCCCTGAACTGCCGCCGGGTCATAAAGGCCCGGACTTCCTCTTCCGTGGGCAGGGGGCACAGGTCGTACCGGTAGCCGCAGAGCATCTCGTGGATGACCTTGGAGTAGGAGTGGCCCAGCCGCCCGCCGATGAGTCCGTATTCCATTTACAGCACCTCCTTGCGGTAGCCGGTGGGGTCCTCCATCCAGGCCATGCCGTATTTTGCGGTGAGCAGGTCGCCCACGGCCAGCGCGGCGGCGCAGGTCTGCACAATGGCGGCCCGGGGCACGATGCAGGGGTCGTGGCGGCCCTGAATGGACAGCTCCGCGTCCTTCTTTGCGATATAGTCCACCGTGTCCTGCGTTTTGTAGATGCTGGGGGTGGGCTTGACCGCCGTGCGGAACACCACGGGCATCCCGTTGGAGATGCCGCCGTTCAGGCCCGCATTGTGGTTGGTGGCGGTGACGATGCGCTCCCCCTGCATCCGGAAGGCATCGTTGGCCTCCGAGCCCTTCTGGTCCGCAAAGCCGAAGCCGGAGCCGAACTCGATGCCCTTGACCGCCGGGATGGAGAAGGCCAGGTGAGCGAGCTTGCTCTCCACACTGTCGAAATAGGGTTCGCCCACGCCTGCGGGCAGGCCCAGAATGGCGGTCTCCAGCACGCCGCCCACGCTGTCGCCCTCGGCACCGGCGGCACGGATGGCGGCCTTCATGGGTTCTTCCACACTGCCGTCCAGCAGGGCAAAGCCCTCGGACTGATTCAGCAGTGCCTCGGCCTGCGCCGCCAGCGCGGCGGGATCGTCCAGCGCAAAGGGGGCATCGCCGATCCCGGCACACCGCCCGATGTGCGTCACGATCTCGATCCCGGCCCGGTTCAGGGCTCCCAGCACCAGAGCGCCGCCCGCCACCAGTGCGGCGGTGACGCGGCCCGAAAAGTGGCCGCCGCCCCGGGCATCCTGATAGCCGTGGTACTTGGCGTAGGCGGTGTAATCCGCATGGCCGGGCCGCAGCAGGTCAGCTGTTTTGGCATAGTCGCCGCTGCGGGTGTTCTGGTTTTCGATCATCAGGGCAATGGCGGTGCCGGTGGTGCGGCCGTTGACCACGCCGGACAAGAACTGCACCGCATCCCCCTCCACACGGGGGGTGGAAAGGCCGTCGCCCCGGGCACGGCGCTTGTCCATGCAGGCAGCAAGAAAGGCTTCCTCCACGGGCACGCCCGCCGCCATGCCGTCCAGCACCGCGCCGACAGCCCTGCCGTGGCTCTCGCCAAAAATGGTCAGCGAAAGGTCGCTGCCAAAGGTGTTTTTCATGGCTTACTCCTCCACACCCAGCAGGGGGCGCAGGCCCTCCACGGGGATGGTCTCGGCCCGCCAGCAGCCCAGACCCGGCACCTTGATCACCGTGATCTGGCCGCCCTGGGCCTTTTTATCGTGCAGCATCTCGGCCAGCACCTTTTCCTTGTTATAGGTGGTGCGGGTGGGCAGGCCGATGCGGCGGTAGACCGCCCGCACCCGCTTCTGCAGCGCCTTGGATTCGATCATGGGCAGCATCCCCAACGCCACGCACTCGCCGTGGAACAGGCCCACGGTGCGGCGGCCCTTGATGCCCTTGACGGCCTCGATGCCGTGGCCGATGGTGTGGCCGAAGTTCAGGGCCTTGCGCATCCCGCGCTCGGTCTCATCCTGCTCCACAACGTTCTTCTTGAACCGCAGGCTGCGGTAGATGATCTCGCTGATCTGGGTGTCGATATCGCCCTTTTCAAAGATGGCGAACAGCTCGGGGTCCGCCAGCAGGCCCGCCTTGACCGCCTCCGCCAGGCCGTTGATGTAGTGGCGGCGGGGCAGGGTGGAAAGGGTGGCCGGGTCCACGATGACCAGCTTGGGCTGCCAGAACGCGCCCACGATGTTCTTGGTATCCCCCAGATCCACAGCGGTCTTGCCGCCGATGGAGGAATCGATCATGGAAAGGGTGGTGGTGGGGCAGTTGATAAAATCGATGCCCCGCATGTAGATGGCAGCGGCAAATCCGGCCAGATCCCCGACCACGCCGCCGCCCACGGCCACCACCAGGTCGCCGCGGCCCATGTTGAACTCCAGCATCTGCCGGAGCACCGTTTCCAGAACCTTGAAGCTCTTGCTGGCCTCTCCCTGCGGCACCGTGATGATGGTGGATTCCCGGCACTGGTCGGCCACGCGCTGGGCATACTCGGCAGGCACACCGCTGTCGGTGACAACGGCCACCTTGCGGTCCAGCCGGGCAAACTGGTACAGGTTTTCCAGTGCACCGTTTTTCAGGATGATATCATAACTGCGCTCGCCCAGATTCATGGTGAGCTTTGTCCCGATGAAATCGCTCATTTCGTATACACTCCTAACAGCCGTACCGTGCGGCAGACATGATTCAGCTCGCGCAGCAGCGCGGCGGTCTTTTCGGCGGCGGGGTCTCCCACCAGCTCGACATAAAAATAATAATCAAAGGGGACGTGGGGCAGCGGGCGGCTCTTGATGGACTCCATATCGTAGCCGCTGGCACCGATGACCTGAATGACCTCGGCCAGCTTGCCGGGCTTGTTGTCCAGTGTGAACAGCAGGGAGAACCGGTTGCCCGCCGTGGGCTTTTCGCGGCTGAGGACGATGAAGCGGGTGGTGTTGTCGCCGTCGGTGTTGATGCTGGGCACCAGCACCTCCAGCCCGTACAGGGCGGCAGTCTCCACGCTGGCAATGGCCGCCCTGGTCCGGTCGCCGCTCTCCGCCACAAACTTTGCCGCCATGGCCGTGTTGGGCATGGCCGTGGCGGGCAGGCCGAACTGCTTCAGGAAGGTCTCGCTCTGGGCAATGGCCTGCTGGTGGCTGTACACACGGGTCAGGTCGGAAAGCTGGGTGCCGGGCAGCACCAGCAGGTTCTGGGAGATGGGCAGGTCGTAGACATCCACCACCCACAGCCCGGGGTGGTTGTAACACAGGTCCAGCACCGCCGACACATCCCCCGCGTGGCTGTTCTCAAAGGGCACCACGCCGTGGGCGGCATCGCCCTTCTCCACGGCATCGAACACCTCATCCCAGGTGGGGCAGCTCACGGCCTCGGCATGGGGAAAGAGCGCCCGGAGCGCGATGTGGGCAAAGGCACCCTCCACGCCCTGATAGGCGGCGCGGTTGCGGCCCAGCACCTCAGCCTCGTACTGCTTGGCCACGTCCATCATGTTCTGCACATGATCCCGGTAATAGGGGCGCAGGGCCGGGTCCCCGATCCGTGCTTCGGCCTTGTCCAGCACCACCTTTTCGCGGGCGGCATCAAAGATGGGCAGGCCGTGGGCCTTTTTGTATTCCGCCACGCTGAGCACCGCCTTCATCCGCCGCTCAAACAGGGCAGCCAGCTGGGCATCCACCGTGTCGATCTCCCGGCGGGCCTGTTCCAGTGCGTCCATCATTCCACATCCTTTGCATTTCGTGATACTGGATTAGTATACCATAACTCGGACACGGAAACAACAAAGGGCGCGCGGTTTCAGGGTGGATAACTTTTCAACTAGCACCTGCAAAAAGCGAATAGAATTGAAGAGGTGCCGCCCGTGGCAGCACCTCTTCAGCGTTTCAGATCTTCCCGGCTCCGCGCCGTTCCATAGTATCTCCCATAGGGGTTTTCCAGCTCAGCGGCACGGGGCGGAACAGCCGCGGCAGGCGGCTCCGGCGCGGGGGCCGGGCGGCGGGGCGCGCCTTTTTCCCGGCGCAGGAGGCGAAACCTCATCGGCTCACCCCTCCGCTTCCACGGTGGAGACTGCCCCGGCGGTCAGTGCCTGCCAGAGCTCCTCGCCGCCCGCAAGGTTCTCCTCGGTGCCGGTGTTCCAGGCCCCGCGCATCCCGACATAGAAATCCGCGAGATAGGTCTGGCTGTCGCCGCCCTGGGCGTGGGTGGTGTCGGCCCGGTACTCGCCCAGGTCCAGCCCGGCCAGCACCGGGCAGTCCGTCCAGCGGTAGACCATGTTCCACCAGTCGCTGTCGCTTCCGGCCTCGGGCAGGGTGCCGTCCAGATACCGCAGGGAGCCGGTGCTCTCCTGAAAGCCTGCCGGGTCATACAGCAGGAACACCGAGCTCAGGCCGCCCGCCACATCCGTGGCCAGCTTGGTGGTGCCCGCCATGGTCAGGTAGGCATCGCTCTCGGTCTGGGTATCCCCGGCAGAATAATCCAGCGTGTAGACATTCAGGGTCACGACCGTTTTGCCGTCACCGTTCAGGTCCTCGCCGTACTGGGCCAGCTGCTCCTGCAGGGCGGTCACGGTGTCATCCGGCAGGTAGCAGGGGGCCACCACCGCCACATTATAATCGGGCTTGGTGGTAAAGAAATACTGCCCGATGAAGCTGTATGCCACAAAAGCCGCCGCAATGCCGATCAGGAGGACCCACTTGAGGTTATAATCCCACCAGTTGGCCCAGCGCTCTTTGCGGGTATACTGTTTTTCCGCCCGCGGGGCAAGGTCTGCGGGGTCGATGTCCCGCTCGTAACGATAGCTTGCCATAGTTCTCCTCACAGTTGGGCCAGAATGGTCTGGCGCACGGCATCGGGCAGCTGCTTCTGTTCAGCCTTGCTCATGCCTGCGGTCTGGATGGCGGGCAGGATGCGCACCCGGATATCGCCGGGTGTGGCCCGCAGGCCGTGGCCCTCAAACAGGCCCCGCGCACCGGAGATGGCCACCGGCACCACGGGCACCCCCGTCTTGATGGCAATGCGGAAGGCACCGGCCTTGAACTCGCCCGCGCCGCCCTCTTCGCCCTTGTAGCGGGTACCCTCAGGGAAGATGACGAAGCTCCGGCCGCTCTCCACGATGGCGGTGGCATCGTTCAGGGCCTTGACGGAAGCGCGGATGTCATCCCGCTTGACGAACACACAGCCCAGCAGCTTCATCCAGCGGTTGAGCAGGGGGATCTTTTCCAGCTCCTCCTTTGCCAGAATGCCGTGGGGCGCGTCCAGCGCGGTCAGCAGGATGGGGATATCATAGTAGCTGCGGTGGTTGCCCACGAACACGCAGGGCCCCGCCGGGATATTCTCCCGCCCTTCCACCGTCATCCGGGCCCCCGTGACATGCAGGATGCCCCGGCTCCAGCGGGGGATGTTGGCCTTGACGATCTGCTCCACCGTATCCAGATCCCCAGCAGCCAGGGCACGCTCGGCCCGGCGCAGGGTGGCATAGTGCACGATCATATAGCCAAACAGATAAACGAATAACGCAATGGTGCGTAAAATGCTCAAATTCCTTTCCTCCTTCCGGCCCAAAAGGCCAGTATCATTGTAACATACTTTGGGGCAAAATGGGAGAGAACACACTTTTTTTACAAATACGTGCTTTTTAGCTTGCAAAATCCACAAAATCCGGGTATATTTATAAGCAGAAAGGTAGCACAATGGCATTGCTGCCCATTACAAAAGAGAGGTATTCCGGAACAAATGGGTTTATTTCCTTCTTCTAAAGATTTCAAGGACGGGCCGGGCGTTGAAAAGGACACGCCCCGCAAAACGGGCATAGGCCGCTTTTTTGAGCTGGTGGGCCGCGATATGAGCGGCATGTTCCTTGCAAACCTGCTCACCTGCATCGGCTTTCTGCCGGTGATCTGCCTGGTGTACATCGGCTTCCTGATGAACAACCTGACCGTGATGATCGTCAGCGCCATTGCGGGTGGCATCCTTGCAGGCCCCGCGCTGGCCGGCATGTACGACACGGTGCTGCGTGCCCTGCGTGACGAGGCCGGTTACTGGTGGACGACCTACCGCCGGGCCTTCCGGCAGAACTTCAAGGCCAGCATCCTGCCCGGCATCCTGCACTGCGTGGTCGTCACGGTGCAGATCTTCCTGGTCTATTTCTGCTTCAACATGCTGTACCACGGCACCAACGTGGGCGTTCCCATGTGGGTGGCCACGGTGCTGAACCTTGTGCTGTTCCACATGCTGTTTTCCTACATGTGGCCCCAGATCGTGCTGCTGGATCAGCCCCTGCGCCTGACATTGAAAAACAGCCTGAACTGCATGATCGCGTTCCTGCCCCACGCGCTGGCCGCGGCGCTGGTCACCATCCTGTTCTGGGGCCTGGTGATCCTGTGCATGCCGCTGGGCCTGCTGCTGATGCTGGTGTTCGGCTTCTGGTTCCAGTGCGAGATCTGCTGCCAGATCGTCTACGGCGACCTGAACCGGGTGTTCCACATTGAGGAGAGCATCCAGAAGCTCCACGATGCCCAGCTGGAAAAAGAGCTGCGCGCCGAGCGCGGCCAGGACACCCCCGAAGAATAACACTGCGCCGTCCACAGCGCGCAAAGGAGAGAAGTGCGGATGGAACAACGGAACAATCTGGTGCTGCACGGCACCGAGACCTTCTCCCGGGGCGCACTGGACAATGTGGCGCTGGAAAGCGGCGCGGTGGTGCTGGATTCCTCCGCCGGCCGCTACCTGCCCTACGGCAGCTATACCACCCCGGAGTTCGCCATGCCGGCCTTCTGCAACCTGAATGTCAGCTGGAACGCCAGCGCCCCCCACAACACCATGGTCGAGGTGCGCTGCCGGGTCTATGCCGGGAACACCTGGACTGGCTGGCTCAGCTTTGGCAAGTGGGCACCGGATTACCCCCGCTGCAGCATCAAAGCCCAGAGCGACGACGGGCTGGTGTTCCTGATGGGGGACACCGTCACCGTTGCCACGCCGGGCGGCGGCACCGGCATCCAGCTGCAGGTGAACCTTTCCACCAACGATGACAAGGCAACCCCGGCTGTCCGGCTGCTGGCCGCCGCTGTGCGCCCCCTTGCCTGGGAGAAGCACAACGGCCACCCGCTGAACCGGCGGCTCTACCTGCCGGAATACTGCCTGAGCGCCCACGACCCCAGCTTTGGCCGGGAGATGGACCTGCCCCTTGTGATGGCGGCCCTGATGAACCGCTACGGCGAGGATATCCTGCCCGAGGAAGTTGCCTACGCCATGGAGGACAAAGCCACCAGCTCCACCGGCAATGCCGCCTTTGCGGCTGCGGCGGCGGGCTGCTGCGGCTACCCCTGCTGGCAGGCCTGGATGGATCTGGCCGACCTGCGCGCCCAGATCCACGATGACTGCTCCATCGCAGTCCGGGTGGAGCGCCGCGTCCGGGGCCAGCGTGACCCCGTGGGGGTCTGGATGGGCCTGCGGGGCTTCGGGCACGATGATGCCGTTCTGGCGGATTTCGTGCTGCTGAACGACCCCACTGCCGACAGCGACGGTGCCGTGAACTGCACCATGGCGCTGGCGGATTTTATGCGATACTTCACGGGCCGGGCCATTGCCCTGCGGCCCAAGCAGCGGGAAGTGGCCGCCGACCTGCCCAACCGGGTGCGGTGCGACCTGACCCGCGCCGAGGATGACAGCTATTTCTTTGAGCAGCGGGGCCAGCAGGATCCGCTGCCGGAGGATTTTTCCGGCTGGGCGGCCTATGCTGTCCACGATGGTGTGGCCCACGCCACCACCGCCCACCGCACCTTCCGCCGGATGGAGCGCACGCCCGAGGGCGGGCTGCTCTTCCCGCCCGAACAGCTGGCCGCAGGCGGCCGCTGCAGCGTGTACGCGGTGGACCAGACCGGGCGGATGCGGGTGGCGGAAGTCCGTCTCCCCGCGCCCCCCAAGCCCGCGGCAGAGCCTGCCGCACCCCAACAGGACCCAAGCACCGTGCAGCCCGGCCTCTGAGCCGGCAGCGCAAAGCGCTTTTCGGGATAGAAACCACAACATAGGGAGGAACACATTATGGCAAAAACGATCATCACCATTGGACGTGAGTACTGCACCGGCGGCAACTATATCGCAGAAGATGTTGCAAACGCACTGGGCATCAAGCTCTACGACAAGGAGCTGATCACCATGGCCGCAAAGCATTCCGGCCTCTCGGAGGAAGCCGTAGCCGCCAGCGAAAAACGCCGCACCCACAGCCTGCTGTACAGCCTGTATACCATGGGCAACGAGCTCCCGCTGGGCGATCAGGTGTTCATCCTGCAGAGCCGCATCATCAAGCAGCTGGCCGAGGAAGGCCCCTGCGTCATTCTGGGCCGCTGCGGTGACTATGTGCTGCGGGAGCGCAAGGATGTGCTGCGCGTGTTCATCTACGCACCGGTGGAATGGCGGCGTGAGCTGGCCAAGACCGACCCGTTGGTCAAGGCACACGACGAGAAGGGCATCAAGGAAGAGATCGAAAAGACCGACCGCAACCGTGCTGCCTACTACAACTACTACACCCAGAACCGCTGGGGCGATGCCCACAACTACGATCTGGCCATCAACGCCGCCCTGGGCCGCGAGACCTGCGTCAAGATGATCCTGGACGCTGTCGCCGCCAAGGAAAAGACCATGGCTGAGTGATCCCCGCCGGGCCGGACGGCCCAAAAAACAATGCTGCTTCGTGGGCAGGGCGCATTTGTGCTCTGCCCACGTTTTGGGCAACGGCAACGACCGCCGCCAGCAGATGCAGGGAGGAGCCTTCCTCTATCATTCAACGTCAAAAGGAGAAATCGTGGAAAACAAACAGCTCAATCTTTCCGAACCCGAAAATATCATGGGCACCATGGATGTCAACCCGCTGCTGATCAAGCTCAGCATCCCGATGATGATCTCCATGCTGGTGCAGGCACTGTACAACGTGGTGGACTCGATCTTTGTCGCCCGTGTCAGTGAGAACGCTCTGACCGCCGTCTCTCTGGCCTTTTCGCTGCAGAACCTGATGTTCGCCGTGGGCATCGGCACCGGCGTGGGTGTCAACGCCCTGCTCTCCAAGAGCCTGGGCGAAAAGAACCAGTACCGCGCCAACAAGACCGCCGAGAACGGCCTGTTCCTGGCGCTGTGCAGCTACCTGGTCTTTCTGGTGCTGGGCCTGACCGCTGTGCGCCCCTACTTCTACGCCCAGACCGCCGATGCCGACATCGCCGAGCAGGGCATCCGCTACCTGACCATCTGCTGCGTGCTCAGCCTGGGCATGTTCATGCAGGTGATGAACGAGAAACTGCTGGCCGCTACCAGCCGCACCACCCTGAGCATGATCAGCCAGCTGGTGGGTGCCGTCGTCAACATCATCCTTGACCCCATCTTCATCTTCGGCTACTGCGGCGAGGCCCTGTCCGGCACCACCGGTGCAGCCTTGGCCACCGTCATCGGCCAGTTCTGCGGCGCAGGGGTCTCCTTTTACCTCAACCTCCGCAAGAACCCCGATATCCAGCTGGATTTCAAGGGCTTCCGCCCCAGCGCCGAAGCCATCAAGCGGATCTACGTTGTCGGCCTGCCCAGCATCGCCATGCAGTGCGTGGGCAGCGTGATGACCTTCCTGATGAACCAGATCCTGATGGCCTTTACCGCCACCGCCGTGGCCGTGTTCGGCGTTTACTTCAAGCTGCAGAGCTTCGTTTTCATGCCCATCTTCGGCATGAACAACGGCATGGTGCCCATCATCGGCTACAACTACGGTGCCCGCAAGCCCGACCGCGTCAAAAAGACCATCAAGTGCGCCATGTTCTATGCCGAGGCCATCATGCTGGTCGGCTTCCTGCTGTTCCAGTTCCTGCCCGACAAGCTGCTGGGCCTGTTCTCCGCCAGCGAGGCCATGCTGGCCATCGGCAAGCCCGCCCTGCGCATCATCTGCTTCCACTTCCTGCTGGCCGGCATGAGCATCATCCTGTCCTCCACCTTCCAGGCGCTGGGCAACGGCATGTTCAGCCTGATCATCTCGGTCTGCCGCCAGCTGGTGGTCCTGCTGCCCGCCGCCTGGCTGCTGAGTAAGACCGGCAATGTGAATATGGTGTGGTGGTCCTTCGTCATTGCAGAGCTGGCCAGCGTGAGCCTGAGCTTTATCTTCTTTGCCCGCCTGGACAAAAAGATCATCGAGCCCATGTACGACAACGCTGCCGCTGCACAGTAAACCGTTTCAAAACCTGTCCGACACAAGAAAGGAACGTGACCTTTTATGGCAAAGAAGTTGAAATGGAATCTGATCCTGATGAGCGTGCTCTACCTGGGGCTGGGCATCTTCCTGCTCATGCGTCCCTCCACCGCCCTCAACGTGGTCTGCTACGCCCTGGGCGGCGTGGTGCTGGTGTGCGCCGCCGTTCAGCTGGTGCGCTACTTTGCCGTGGAGCGCGGCATCTTCCAGAGCCAGCTCACCCTCATCTCGGGCATCATCTGCCTGGGCCTGGGCGCGTTCCTGATCCTCCGCAGCGACATCGTGGTGCGCATCCTGCCCATCGTGTTCGGCCTGTTCGTCATCTTCGACAGTCTGGGCCGCATCCAGAACGCTCTGGACCTGCGCCGCTGTGAGTACCCCAGCTGGAAGGGCTTCCTGCTGCTGCCGGTGCTCAGCGTGGTGCTGGGCGTGGTGATGATCCTGAACCCCTTCGGCACCATGGAGACGCTGGTCATGGCCATTGGCATCATCCTCATCATCGAGGGTGCCATCAACCTGCTCAGTGCCCTGTACACCGTGCTGGCCATCCGCCGCTTTTCCAAGCTCCACCCCGAGACCCAGTCCATGCTGGAATCCCTGACCGGTCAGGACCTGAACGGCGACGGCGTGATCGCCCCCGATATCGCTCCTGCCGATGTGGAAGCCTCCGCCGTGGAGCTGGATCATGTGGATGAGAGCGCGGAAGTGGAGCAGGAAGAGGATTAAACTCCCTCCGTCATCGCTGCGCGATGCCACCTCCCTCCATGAGGGAGGCTTTGGCCACCCCCATAAAGCTTCCCTCCGAGAAAAGGCTCCCTCTCCGAGGGAGCTGTCGCCGACAGGCGACTGAGGGAGTTTGTAACTAATAGTAAAGGATAAAACTAGAGATGGAAAAATACGATCTGATCATTGTGGGTGCCGGTCCGGCCGGCATCTTCACCGCCGTAGAGCTGCTGCGCCATGGCAGCAAGAAAAAGATCCTGCTGGTGGAAAAGGGCAAGCCGGTGGAAAAGCGCCACTGCCCCAAGGCCGAGCTGGGCCATTGCGTCAACTGCCGCCCCACCTGCGCCATCACCACCGGCTTCTCCGGTGCAGGCGCGTTCTCGGACGGCAAGCTGAGCCTCTCCTATGAGGTGGGCGGCGACCTGCCCAGCCTGATCGGCGAGGAGTTCGCACAGGAGCTCATCCATTACACCGATAAGATCTACCTGGAGTTCGGTGCCGACCCCCATGTGGAGGGCATCTACACCGGCGAGGACATCAAGGAGATCCGCAAGAACGCCATCCACGCCGGCCTGAAGCTGGTGGACTGCCCCATCCGTCATCTGGGCACCGAGAAGGCCCAGCAGCTGTATCTGGCCATCCAGAACTATCTGGCCGACAACGGCGTGGAGATGCTGTTCAGCACCGAGTGCGAGAACATCATCCTGGAGAACGAGGAGTGCAAGGGCGTGTTCATCAAGGGACCCAAGGACGAGGAAGCCCATGCCGTTTATGCCGATACTGTGGTCATCGGCACGGGCCGCCGCGGTGCCGACTGGCTGGAGAAGATCTGCGCCGAGCACCACATCGCCCACAAGCCCGGCACCGTTGACATCGGCGTGCGCGTGGAGTGCCGCAACGAGGTCATGGAAAAGGTGAACAAGGTGCTGTACGAGTCCAAACTCATCGGCTACCCCAAGCCCTGGAAGAACAAGGTGCGCACCTTCTGCCAGAACCCCGGCGGCTTTGTGGCGCAGGAGAACTACGACAACGACCTGGCCGTGGTCAATGGCCACAGCTTCAAGGAGAAGAAGAGCGAGAACACCAACCTGGCCATTCTGGTGTCCCACAACTTCACCGAACCCTTCAACCAGCCCATCGCCTACGCCCAGAAGGTGGGTGAGCTGACCAACATGCTGGGCGCGGGCCACATCCTGGTCCAGCGCTACGGCGACATTCTGGACGGCAAGCGCACCTGGCCCAAGGAGCTGGCGCAATCCAACGTCAAGCCCACCCTGAAGGATGCCGTAGCCGGTGATATCACCGCCGCCATGCCTTACCGCGCCATGACCAACATCATCGAGTTCATCAAGATGCTGGATATGGTCGTGCCCGGCTTTGCCGCCAACGAGACCCTGCTCTACAGCCCCGAGCTGAAGTTCTACTCCAACAAGGTCAAGATGGACGAGAACCTCGACACCAACATCCGGGGCCTGCACTGCCTGGGTGACTCTTCCGGCTGGACCCGCGGCCTGATGATGGCCTCCGTCATGGGCGTGCTCATGGGCCGGAAGCTGGCCGAAAAGGAAGGGTGCTGATCGCACCTTCCCGCCCCTCAAAACGTAAAAAGGACTGCTCCAGCGGAGCAGTCCTTTTTTCACTTTCGGCACCCTGCATGAAAAATTCGCAGGATCCATTACGCCGCCCCCAACACACAGGCCGGTTTTGATGCACCCCGCGCCAAGAAATCCCGGTTTATTTTGGAACGATCTGCATTTTCTTGCCAGATTCAATTGATTTTTCACCAAAAAGCCGGTATACTATTCCCAGAGTACTGTGCGTTGTGCCCAATGCACAGCGCGCACAGGGAGGTATTGCTATGCACGATTCCCCGGGAAGCGTCGTCACCCAGCTGTGCTCCGGGCTCCAGCTTTACAGCGCCGAACGGCGCATTGCGGACTGCATTCTTGCAGATGTAAAGTGGGCCTCGGTCGCCACCTCTGCGGAGCTTGCAAAGGCCAGCCACTCGTCCGAAGCCACGGTCACCCGGCTGTGCCACAAGCTCGGCTACGCAAATTACCGCAAATTCCAACTGGAGCTTGCGCGGGATGTGCTGGAGCAGCAGGAAACGGAGGCCCGCAAAAGGCCCCCCAATGACCCGCTGCATCAGGCCCTGCTCGATCTTCAGAACAACCGTCAGGAGGAGGTTCAGGCCACCATTCAGGCCTTGAACCTTGTCCAGCTGAGAAAAGTGCTGTCCATTCTGCGGGCGGCAGAGATCATTCAGATCGAAGCCAACAGCAGCAGCCTGCCCGTTGCCATGGATGCCTCACTCAAGCTGAGCAGTCTGGGCAAGCGCTGCACGATCAACCCAGTGCCGGAAAAGGCACCGTCTTTTTCTTCGGCACTGACCCCAAAAGATGCCCTGCTGCTCATTTCCAGCGCAGGCCGCTGCGAGGCGTTGGAGACAGCCGCCCGTGCCGCCCGGAAGAACGGCACACCGGTCATCCTCATCACCTGCGACAAGCGCTCGGCGCTGGCAGGCCACGCCAGCTATACCCTGCTGGCCTCCAACCGTATCCAGCGCATTGCCAGCGATATGCTGCCTTCCCAGCTTTCGGCAGCGCTGGTGGTGGAGGTGCTCTACTACCTGCTGGTGGGCAATTTCGATCTGAACCAAGCGTAATGATGCAAAAAGTCCCGGCCATTCTGGCCGGGACTTTTTGTTATGATTAAGTGATCATGCGTTAAAAACGTACTTGTCCATGCGGTGGAACGCCTCCTCGATGCGGGAACGGGGAGAAGCCAGATTCATGCGCAGGTGGCAGGGGCCAAAGAACATGGTGCCATCCTGGATGGCAGCGCCCACATCCCAGCAGGCGTGCTCCACATCCTCAATGGTCTTGCCGTGGGCCTTGCACCAGTCGGTGCAGTCCACGAACAGCATGTAGGTGCCCTGCGGCTTGGAGACAGTCACGCCCTCGAAATGCTTCTCGATGTAATCGCAGGCAAAATCGATGTTGCCGGTCAGCACCTCGCAGAGCTCGTCGGTCCACTCGTAGCCCTCGGGCTTGTAAGCACCGATCAGGGCGTGCATGGAGAGAACGTTCATCATGTTGTAGTGGCTCAGGCTGGACTCCTTCTCCATGCGGTCACGCCACCAGCTGTTGTAAACGATATGGTAGCTGCCCACCAGACCAGCCAGATTGAAGGTCTTGGAGGGTGCATAGAAAGCGGCGGTGCGCTGGCGGGCATCCTCGCTCACAGACTGGGTGGGGATGTGCTTGTTTCCGCTCAGGATGATGTCCGACCAGATCTCATCGGAGACCACATACACATCGTACTTCTTGTACAGCTCCATGGCCTTTTCCAGCTCCCAGCGCTCCCACACACGGCCGCAGGGGTTGTGGGGGTTGCACATGATGGCGGCATGGATCTTTTCCTCTTTCAGGTGCTTTTCCATGTCCTCAAAGTCCATCCGCCACACGCCGTTTTCATCCTTGACCAGCGGGCTGTGGACAGCCTCGTAGCCGTTGTTCTTCAGGCTCATGGTGAAGCCGATGTAGGTGGGGCTGTGGATCAGGATCTTGTCGCCCTTGGAGCAGACGCAGTTCAGGGCGCTGATCACGCCGCCCAGCACGCCGTTCTCGTAGCCGATGCACTCCTTGGTCAGGCCCTGCACGCCGTTGCGCTTTGCCTGCCACCGGATGATGGAATCGAAGTATTCATCGGTGGGGTTGAAGTAGCCAAACGCGGGGTGGTTGGTGCGCTCGATGATGGCTTCCTGGATGGTGGGCACAGTGGGGAAGTTCATATCGGCCACCCACATGGGGATGGCATCAAAGCCCTCCTTGGGGGCGGCGGGGGCAAAGCCGGTGCCAAGGCCATCCACTGCAATGGCATCCTTGCCGTGGCGGTCCATGATGGAAGTGAAATCGTATTTCATAGCGGTGCTCCTTCTCTCAAAATTTTATCTGGCCCCACTTTAACACACTTTGCCGCCGGGTGCAAGCAGCCAGCACGTTTCCCCGGATATCGTGCGGAAAAATCACGAATTTTTACGGTAATTGCACGCAAAAAGCCGGTCGGCATACGCCGACCGGCTTTTATTGGTATTGACTTTCTGGATCAGCCCAGCATCTCGTGAGCGGTCTTGCAGATGGTCGCTGCATCCAGACCGTACAGCTTGAGCAGGTCCCATGCGGGGCCGGAGCAGCCAAACTTGTCCTGCACGCCCACGCGGCGGACAGGGGTAGGCAGCTTCTCGCTCAGGACGGCGCAGACGGCCTCGCCCAGACCGCCGATGACGCTGTGCTCCTCGGCGGTGATGACCTTGCCGCACTCCTTGGCGGCCTTGAGGACGATCTCCTCGTCCAGAGGCTTGATGGTGTGGATGTTGATGACCCGGGCGTGGATGCCCTCGGCAGCCAGCTGCTCGGCAGCCAGGCGGGCCTCGTTGACCATCAGGCCGGTAGCGATGATGGCAATGTCGCTGCCCTCGGTGATCTGCTCGCCCTTGCCCAGCTCAAAGTGGTAGGTGGCCTCATCGTGGAACACAGGCACAGCCAGACGGCCAAAGCGCAGGTAAACAGGGCCCTGCATGGCGTAAGCGGCACGCACAGCGGCGCGGGCCTCCACATCGTCTGCGGGGCAGATCACGGTCATACCGGGCAGGCTGCGCATCAGGGCAAAGTCCTCGCAGCACTGGTGGGAAGCGCCGTCCTCGCCCACAGAGATGCCGCCGTGGGTGGCACCGATCTTGACGTTCAGGCGGGGGTAGGCGATCGAGTTGCGGATCTGCTCAAAGGCACGGCCTGCGGCAAACATGGCAAAGCTGGAAACAAAGGGAACATAACCCATGGTGGCCAGACCTGCGGCCACGCCCATCATGTTGCCCTCGGCAATGCCGCAGTCGAAGTGACGGTCCGGGTACGCCTTACGGAACATGCCGGTCTTGGTGGCGGCAGCCAGGTCAGCGTCCAGCACCACCAGGTCGTCGTGGCCCTCGGCGGCCAGCTCCTTCAGGGTGTTGCCGTAGCTGTCACGGGTAGCGATCTTCTTCACTTCTGCCATCTTACTTGTCCTCCTCTTCCAGCGCGGCGTAAGCTGCATTCAGCTCCTGCATGGCCTGTGCGTATTCCTCATCGTTGGGGCCCTTGCCGTGCCAGTCAACGGAGTTCTCCATAAAGGAAACGCCCTTGCCCTTGAGGGTATCCAGAATGATGCAGGTGGGCTTTTCGTTCTCAGCGCGGAAAGCGGCGATGGCGCTCTCAATGGCATCAAAATCGTGGCCGTTGATGGTCAGCACGTTGAAGTTGAAGGCCTTCAGCTTCTCCTCCAGCGGGGCGCTGTTCATCACGGTCTCGGTGGTGCCGTCGATCTGCAGATGGTTGCGGTCCAGCATGACGCAGAGGTTGGACAGGCCGTAGTGAGAAGCAAACATAAAGGCTTCCCAGCACTCGCCCTCTTCCACCTCGCCGTCACCCAGGATGGTGTAAACATTGATGGGCTTACCGGCGTGCTTGGCACCCAGTGCCATGCCGCAGGCGGCGCTCACGCCCTGACCCAGACTGCCGGTGGACATATCCACGCCCGGCACACTGTTCATGTTGGGGTGGCCCTGCAGGTAGCTGCCAATCTTGCGCAGGGTCTTGAGGTCCTCCACCGGGAAGAACCCACGCTCAGCCAGCGCGGCGTACAGCGCCGGGGCCGCATGGCCCTTGGAGAGCACCAGACGGTCGCGGTCAGGGTTCTTGGGATCCTTCGGATCCACCTTCATCTCTACGAAATAGAGGTACGCCAGCACCTCGGCGATATCCAGGCTGCCGCCCGGATGGCCGCACTTGGCGCTGTGAGTGCCCTCGATCACGCCCATGCGGATGTGGCAGGCGTGTTTTGCCAGGGTAAGTTTTTCTGCATTTGTCATCTTTGGTCCTCCCGTATGAACCTCAGCGTTTGCATCGGATATGGTACGCACCCGGGCCATACGCCCCGATGCGCTATTTCTCAAGTCTATATTATCTATTCTATGCAAAAACGTCAAGGTTCTTTCGTCAAAATGTACATCCCTTGGCAAAATCGCTTGTAAATGTTCCCGTTTTTGTTGAAAATGCAGGTTCATTTTGCCCCCGCAAAACATTTTTGCAGCTTTTGGCCGCTTTGCAATATCATCTTTTGCCGCTGTATGATATAATAAGATGAATTTGTTTGCTTTTTTATCTACAAATTTCAAAAATCCGCAAACACCGCCCCGTAACTATCCTCATCCGCTGAGCTTGACAAGGCAGCTTTGCATCTGCTATACTTTTTGCACAATTCCCGGCTGAAGCCGGGGCTTTGCGGGCCGAAGCCCGTGTTTCTCCCCGCAAACATTATTTTGAAACAGACACCATGAAGGGGTCTGCCGCTGGCGCGTGTGCTGGCGGCAGGCCCTTTTTGTCTGTGCATTTTCAGGAGGAATCATTGATGAATACCAAGACCCGTTCCGCGACCCGTGATCTGGTGCTGGCCGCACTGTTTCTGGCACTGGCCTTTGTGCTGCCCATGATCACCGGCCATGTGCCTCAGATCGGCAATATGCTCTGCCCCATGCACTTCCCGGTGCTGCTGGCAGGCTTTGTGCTGGGCGGCCCCTGGGGCCTGGCACTGGGCTTTGCCGCCCCGCTGCTCCGCTCGGTGCTGTTCGGGATGCCCCCGATGTACCCCATTGCCATCGCCATGGCCTTTGAGCTGGCCACATACGGCGCTGTGGCCGGTTTCATGTACCGCAAGGTGCAGCACACCCTGCCCATGATCTACGCCACCCTTGTCACCTCAATGGTGGCAGGCCGCCTTGTCTGGGGTGCGGTGCGCTTTGTGCTGGCCGGTCTGTCCGGCTCTGGCTTCCCGTTCAGCGCGTTCCTGTCCGGTGCGGTGCTCACTGCCGTGCCCGGCATCATGGCGCAGCTCATCCTCATTCCGCTGATCGTGGCCGCACTGCAGAAAGCAAAGCTGACGGATTAAAACCCCTGCGCTGACCGAACCCACACAGCAAAAAAGCCCGGAACCGTACCTGCTATGGCGGCAGGTGGTTCCGGGCTTTTCAGTTCATATTACAGTGTGGCAGCAGCTGTAACAAAAAGAAGGAGAATCTTCAACCGGCAAATTGGAGAAGATCAGCCGGCAAAGCTTGCATTGACAGCGCGGCGGTTGCTCTGGTTGACAAAGTTCTTCTTTGCGCTCTCGAGCAGGCTTGCAAAAGCCAGGCCAATGCCGCAGTTATCGGACACGCCCTCGGTGACAGTCAGGTAAGCGTCCATCATAGTGTTGTCCAGAATAGCAGTGTTCTTGTTCATCATAATAAATATCCTCCGTATATCGGTAAATGTCATTGTGTTTTTTGGCAGGGCCTCTATCTCCCTGCATCCTCAGAGCGGAACCTTTCAGAACCCTTCGTTCTTTTGTTCCCCTCTCTGAGGATGGCCATATTATGCCACTCAATTATGAAATCGTTTTATAAATTCTATGAACAAACTATGAATTTAGTTATACATTTTTAACGTTCTTTCGTTCTTTGCGCAACTAGCACAAAACGTTTTTTATGAAAAATAAAGTTCTTGTATACATGGACGATTGAAACCTTGTTTGGAAAGTTTTTTCAGATTTTCTCTCCGTTTTGCCCAGAATTTCTTCTACAAAAAGAGTTCTTATCGTGTAAAATCCGTCAGAATCCGTCAATTTCCAACAGGACGAGGGCTTTCCTGTGCAAAATGCCCAGAAAAAAGTTCCAAACAAAAAGGCCGCCGTGCCAGCAGCACAGCAGCCTTTGAAAAGCCATTTCAGTTTTGCATCACTTGCACAGGAACGCCGGCAGGGGCTTGCCCTCCCTGCGCCACTGGTGATATTCCGCAGTGGCGGCAAATTCCACGTCACCGGCGGAGTTCAGGGCAGTTTCCACGGAATCCTGCACCACGCCGATGATAAAGCCGACACCGACCATCTGCATGGCGATATCATTGGAGATGCCGAACAGGGAGCAGGCCATGGGGATCAGCAGCAGGGAGCCGCCAGCCACGCCGGAAGCGCCGCAGGCACCCAGAGCGCTCATCACCGAAAGAAGGATGGCGGCAGGCAGGGACACCTGAATGCCCAGCGTATTGGCCGCAGCCAGCGTCATAATGGTAATGGTGATGGCGGCACCATCCATATTGATGGTAGCGCCCAGGGGGATGGAGACGGAATACATATCCTTATCCAGCCCCAGCTTTTCGCACAGATCCATATTGACCGGGATGTTGGCGGCAGAGCTGCGGGTGAAGAAGGCGGTCAGGCCGGATTCACGCAGGCAGCGGAGCACCAGCGGATACGGGTTGCAGTGCAGGTACACAAAGATGATGAAGGGCGAGACGACCAGTGCCATAAAGAGCATGGTGCCCACCAGCAGGAGCAGCAGCCTGCCGTACTGGGTAAAGATGGACAGGCCGTTGCTGGACACGTTGGTGTACACAAGGCCCATGATGCCGAAAGGTGCCAGATTGATGATCCAGCGGACGATCTGGGAAACTGCATCCGCTGTATTCGCCAGGAACAGCTTGGTGCTGTCCGCGCCGTACTTCTTCATGGCCAGACCGAACAGGCAG
Organism: Faecalibacterium sp. BCRC 81149; assembly: GCF_022750605.1. Taxonomy (NCBI): domain Bacteria; kingdom Bacillati; phylum Bacillota; class Clostridia; order Eubacteriales; family Oscillospiraceae; genus Faecalibacterium; species Faecalibacterium sp. BCRC 81149. The sequence continues at coordinate 58,972 of NZ_QXJA01000003.1, forward strand.
GCCCAGAACAGGATGCCGATGTAATTGCCGTTCAGCAGAGCACTGACGGGGTTTGCCACAAAGTTGGTGAGCAGAGTGTTCATCACCTCGCCCAGACCCTGGGGCACCACCTCGGATTCTGCCGCCTCAGCCAGAACGACGGTCTGAGGGAACAGGAAGCTGGTCACCACCGCAATGGCGGCGGCCAGGAAGGTGGTGAGCATGTACAGCCAGATGACCGTGCCAAAGCGCCGGTCCAGCCTGGACGTGCCCTGCGCCAGCGCACTGGCCACGATAACGAACACCAGCACCGGGGCAATGCCCTTCAGGGCACCCACGAACAGGCTGCCGAACTCTTCCACCCAGCCCGCACCGGGCACCGCCAGTGCCAGCACCACACCGACCGCAAGGCCGATGACGATGCGCAGGATCAGGCTGGTGGCGTTGTACCTTGCCGCAACCGCTTTCAACGTTTTCATAACTTTTCCACTCCCCTATCCAGATTGTGCGCCTATCGCGCACAGTTTTCCCATTCCTCTACACGGAACAAGTACGATTATACGCCTCGCAGGCCAAAAAGTCAAAGATTTTGCCCGCTTTTTTTGTTTTTCATTTCAACATATACAGACACGAGCTTTTTTCACTGTCCGTATATGAAATACAGATTCACAAAAAGAGACCGCACCCCGTGTGTTTCGGGATGCGGTCTGTTCCGGTTTTAGTCGAGATAGGACACCTTGCCGGGTACAAAGCCCTGAATGCCCATGCCGGGCGCGTCGGAGACGGTGATGTTCTTTTCGTCGAACACGGCACCGCCGAGGATGTGGTCCTCGCTGCAGAGCACCGGGCCGTCGAGGTCGATCTTGGTGATGATCTTCTTGGCGCAGGCCAGCTCCACAGCGGCGTTGACCGAGATCTTTGCTTCCAGCATACAGCCGATCATGCACTCCACGCCATACACCTCAGCGGCGGCGGCAATGCGCAGGGCATTGGTGATGCCGCCGCACTTCATCAGCTTGATGTTCACCAGGTCGGCCGCGCCGGTCTGCATGATCCGCAGGGCATCTGCCGGGCTGAACACGCTCTCGTCGGCCAGCACGGGCACATCGGCATGGCGGGTGACATACTGCATCCCCTCAAGGTCTGCGGCGGGCACGGGCTGCTCCACGAACTCGATGTCCAGCCCCTTCTCCTGCATCTGGTTCAGGATGCGGACCGCCTGCTTGGCGTTCCAGGCCTGATTGGCATCAATGCGGAGCCTGATGTCCCGGCCCACGGCCTGCCGCACCGCGGCAAGGCGGGCCACATCCAGCTCAGGGTCGATACCAACCTTGACCTTCAGGCAGTCGTAGCCGCGCTGGACGGCGGTGCGGGCATCCCGGGCCATCTCCTCCGGCGGGTTGACACTGATGGTGATATCGGTCACGATGTTCCTGCGGGCACCGCCCAGCATCCGGTAGACAGGGGCGCTGTACTTCTGGCCCAGCAGATCCCACAGGGCCATGTCCACAGCGGCCTTGGCGCTGGTATTGTGGATAAGCGCCTTCTGCACGGCGGCGGTCAGATCCTCGAACTCATCGAGGTCGCGGCCCAGCAGGGCAGGGGCGATATGATCCTGAATGGCACCGAGGATGGCCCCGGTGGTGTCGCCGGTGATAACACCGGTCGGGGGTGCTTCGCCGTAGCCCACCGCACCGGTATCGGTGTGGAGCTCCACGATAACATCCTCAACGCTGTTCACAGTGCGCAGTGCCGTTTTGAACGGCACCCGCAGCGGGGTAGAAATGCGGCCCAGCCGCACCTGCGTGATCTTCATAGTCCCGTCCTCCTTCTTATTCCAGCGGCAGGTTTGCCAGCTTGACAATGGCGTTTGCAATGATCTGGGCGTTCTGCACCAGACGTTCCAGATCGATGCATTCATCGGGCTGATGCTCTGTGACCGGGTCGCCCGCGAACAGGGGGCCAAAGGCCACCACATTGGGCAGCATCTTGGCGTAGGTGCCGCCGCCGATGCACTTGGGCGGGGCGTTGTCGCCGGTGGCATCCCGGTAAACCTCCAGCAGGGCGCTGACCAGCGGGGTCTCGGCAGGGTAGTAGAGCTTTTCCTTGTGCACCTGCCCATCCAGCGCCCAGCCTGCGGCCTCAAAGGCGGCCTGCACAGCGGGCTGGCAGTCTGCCCGTTCCATGGTCACGGGATAGCGGTAGTTCAGCTTGACCCACAGATGCTGCGCGTCGCCCTCGATCAGCCCCCAGTTGCAGCTCATGGGGCCGGAGAGCGCATCCTCCAGCCGGTGGCCCAGCAGACGCTCGCCGTAGGGGTCGGTGCCCAGCTTTTCAGCCAGAAAGTGCACGGCCTGTTTTGCATCCCCCTCCAGCGGCAGCCGGTCAAGGTAGCACACCAGCCGCCCGATGGCGTTTTCGCCCTGCTCCGGGTGGCTGCCGTGGGCCGAAACGCCCACCGCTTCCACCTGATAGCCGCCGGGGATGGCTGTCACGGTGATGTGCTCCGCCTCCGGCAGGGAGGCTCCCGTCGGGGCGGTCAGCGCAGCGCAGGCGTAGTCCGGCACCACATTGCCGGCCACGCCGCCCTGCACCCTGTTCAGCCGCCAGGCACCGGTCTGGTGCAGCTGAACGGCATAGCTCTCGTTCAGGATGCCCTTTTCGCCGTTGATGAGCGGATACTCGCCGTCCGGGGTGAAGCCCAGCACCGGGATCTCCCCGCCGTGGGCCTTGTAGTACAGCACGTCCCGGTCGTTGGTCTCCTCGTTCAGGCCGAACAGCAGCCGGACACGGCGGTTGAGCGGAATGCCCAGATCCCGGATGGCCTTCAGCGCGAACAGGCTGGCCACCACCGGGCCTTTGTCGTCAATGGAACCCCGGCCATACAGCCTGCCGCCCTCGATCTCGGCGGCGTAGGGCGGGTGATGCCAGCCCTCGCCCTCGGGCACCACGTCCAGATGCCCCAGCACCGCCACCATCTCGTCCCCGGTGCCGATCTCGCACCAGCCGATGTACCGATCCATGTCGGTGGTCTCAAAGCCCAGCTCATGGCAGAGGGCCAGCGCCTCGGCAAAGCAGGCATCCACCTCCTCGCCAAAGGGCTTGCCCGGCAGCGGGTCAGCCTCCACACTGCGCCTGCGCACCAGCCGCTGGAGCGCCGCCACCATCTGGGGCCGCAGCGCCGCCACGGCCTCGTTCAGTTTTTTGTCCATACGTTCCACCCCTTTTGTGATTCATTTCACAGCTTGTATTATAGAACGATTGCCCCCGCTCCACAAGCCCCCAGTTCCACGAAAAAACGCCCCCGCACACTTCATCAGAAGTATCCGGGAGCGCTCGGTCACAATCGTCAGGAGATGCCACCACCTCAGCATTCTGGTTTTTCTTTTTTTTTTTTTTCAAATTTTTTTGAAAAAAGGTGAAAGGATTTCGCGCGGCGTGTATTTAAGGAAGTGAGAGCATCCATTTTTGCCGGAGCTCCACTTCCGGCCCAAAGAAAGTGAGGGACCCCCTATGAAGAAACGACTTATTAGCCTTCTGGTGGCGCTGTGCATGGCGGTAACGCTCCTGCCTGTGTCGGCAATCACAGCGTGGGCGGAGGAAGGCGGCTCCAACTTGAAACCTTTACAAATTCAGTCTGGTTATCCGGTTCTCAATGGTATAACTCCTACAATCAATTCTGATGAGCACGAAATTTATACCGGTAAGGACTGGAGCTATGATGGCACAGCTAAAGTTTTGACCATCGCCCCCGAAAGCCCTACTACTTATGATTTGACAGATCTCGGAAGCATCCGTCAGGATCCAATCAGTATTTTATGTTCTGCCATCATAGGGGAACACGCAACGATTGAAAATGGTAATTTTTGGGACACCGAAAATCCTGGTTCCAGTATTACCAATTATGGCACTATAACGAGTGGAACTTACTCAATGCCCGTTATAAATCATGGTACTATTACCGGCGGCACTTTTTTTGATCCCATTACCAATGACCCCACTGGCACGATTGAAAATGGCACGTTTAAATCTACCGTTACCAACAACGGCGCCATAAAGGGCGGCATTTTTCGTAAAAAACCAACAGGTGGCACTGTCCATAAAGGCTATACCTTGAATGTGAATCAGAATAATGGCAGCTATGAGATTCGCTACGCAACAATCAATGGTCTCGGCTCAAGCGGTTATGTCATTCCCAATTCCGACCATAATACCAGCATCACCATCCATATTTTTTTCCTTAACCGTCAAGCAATATTATTTCCTATTGATGTTACATTCGGAAACACAAACGACACACATTGTTTGTTAGAAGATTGGGCACCAAGTGCAAGATATTACGATGATGGTACGGGTTATTTTTCTGTCACTTTCACCGCACCACCCGCCAATGCGGCCACCGTTACCCTGAGCAAGCTGACCCGGCTGGTGATCGACGAAAACGGCTACCCCGTTGGCACCGAAGGCGGCACCCGGGATTACAGCGGCAACGGCTGGAAGTTTGAGAATGGCACGCTGACGCTGAAAAGCGACAGTTATGATTTCTCCGGTGAGAAAAACGCACTGCGCCCCCTGAACCCGAATGTCCACTTGGTGGTTGAATCCGGTGCAACGCTGACCGGCGGCGCATTTGCGAAAGAGCCCAAAGGTGCAGGCACATTCAAAACAGTCACCCTGAACGGAACCGGTTCTATCACAGCAGTCAATGGTCTTGCGTCCGATTGGGGCAACACGCTTTATGCAGTCAAGACCGGGAATAATACCATTACCGCCAGTGAACCTATCCTTGATATCAACCGCATTTTATTGGAAAACGATGATCCTATATATCCTCCGGATTCTTCCAACAAAAAAACCGTGTGCATCAATATAGAATTTCTTAATTCTGTGAGTGCTCTTGATCCGGAAGCGGATATCATACTGAACCAGGCTTCTTACGATTTGCCCCTTATCATGGACAGTGATGGCACACCGGTTATAGGCAATGCTCCTTTTGAGCCCAATGGCAATTATTATAATTATTGTGGTGACGGCTGGAAAGTTAATAAAGCTCCGATGGCATGAGCCAAAGCACACTGTATCTGACCGGCGGAAAAACCTACAACTTCCGATTTACCGACCCCGTCAATAAAATCGGCCCGTTGGATGCAGTGAACTGCGGCATTGTCAATGAATATGGCATCATTGAAGATGGCATTTTCAATACTCTGGTAGCAAATGGTTGGCCTAAGGGTGATTCTACTAAAACGCATGAAATCGAGGGCGGCACATTTGCAGCCGGTTTGCTTTATAATGACGGAACGATAACCGGCGGTGCATTCAACGGAAAGGATAGTGTGCTCAACAAACTCTTAGGGAGCACCGTAGTAAGCGATACTGCGCTCAGTGGCGATTATCGCTCTGTTACCGTAAAAGATGGAGCCATCCTGAAGGTAAACGATACACTTCCTCTTGTTTACAATGAGACCACCCATGATTTGGTTCAGGGCTCCGCATGGGATCTGTATTCTTATGCAGGCACCGTCCTCACCGTAGAATCCAATGTAGATATTACAAATATCAACGGTCAAAAAATCGGCGATGCATTCAGCAGCTACTACCTGAACGGTGAAACCAACAAAAAAGTGGTATGCTTTGAGATGCCCGACAGCGATGTGGAGTTGAACTCGACCAAAATCGTTGTTCCCGACCCGAAGCCCGAACCCAAACCCGAGCCCGAACCCGAAGCCCCCACCTACACCCTGACGGTGAAAGGCGGCACGTTCACCTACAACGGCGGCGAAGCCATGACCAGCGCCAGCGTGCCGGTGGATGCCGAGGTCAAGGTGACGCTGAACCAGAGCGCCGTGCCCGAGGGCATGGTGTTCGACCTGTGGGCCATAGATGAAGCCAGCCTGCTGGGCAACCCGGCGGTCGCCTACAACGAGGAGAGCTTTACCATCCCGGCGGGCAGCGTGGCCAAGGACAGCATCGTGACCGTGGAGGCCCAGTACCGGGATGCCACCATCGAGAGTGAGCCCAGCATTCTGGGCACTGCCGCCATCATCGGCGTGGCCGGTGCAGGCACGGCGGTCATCGTGTGGCAGGGCTACCGCATCGGCATGGAGCTGTACGAGAAGTATTTCCAGCCCACGCCGGAAGAAACTGCGGCAGAGCAGCCCGCCCCGGAAGCTCCGGCAGCAGCTGCCGCTTCCTGAACACAGGCGCACCCGCTCCCTTCCACGGCTGACAGAACCGCATAAAAACAGCGCCGCTCCATCATTTGTGGGGCGGCGCATTTTTGCGGTTCAATCCCGGCGCAAAGGCAGGGTAAGGGACATTTTCTGGTAGGCAATGCGGGGCGTGCCATCCTCCACATGGATGATGCCGCACCTGGTAAAGCCGTTTTCTTCCAGCAGGTGCTGCATGATCTTGTTGTCGGCGTGGGTGTCGGCCCGCAGGCTCTCGCAGTGCTCCAGGCACCAGGTGATCACAGCAGCGGCAACGCCGGGGTGCCTGCCCGCCGAAGCCAGCCGGTGGATGGTGCCGTAGGGCAGGGTATCGTTCAGCCACTTGCCATCCTCGATCCGGGCATAGGTGGGGTCCGGGCCAAGGATGAAGGCAAACACGCCCTCCAGCTCGCCGTTTACAAGGTAGAGGAAGAGCCGGTTGGAATCAATGTCCTCTTCCAGCAGCTCCTGCGGCGGAAAATGATCTCCCCACTGGGTAGGGTTGCCGGAATCCGCCATCGCCTGCCGGGCGCGGGCATAAATTTTCAGGATCGCATCCAGATCTGCACGTCTTGCTCCACGAAACATCTTCATCCAACCTCTCTTCCGGCAGGCCGCCGCCCGCCCTGATCGTTCTGCTTTAATATAACACAAAACGACCCTCTCCGTCAAAGCCTGCTGCAAAGGCGGAGAGGGTCGTTCACTGATGCACTTATGTGCGCTGGCTGCGTGCCCGGCGGTACTCCCGGGGGCTCTGGCCATACCGCTCATGGAACAGGCGGTAGAAGTAGCTGGTGTTCTCGTAGCCCACCTGGGTGATGATCTGCTGGATGTTCAGGTCGCTGCGGCGCAGCAGGCGGGCGGCGGTCTCCATCCGGTGCTTCTGCAGCAGCTCCTTATAGGTCTTTCCGGTCTGGGCCCGGACGCACTCGCTGACATACGCCAGCGAAACGCCGTAGCTGCGGGCCACATTGGAAAGGCTTGCTTCGCGGTAATTCTGGGTGATCTCCTGTAATGCCGCCTGGACCAGCGCTTCGCGGCTGACCGCCTCGCCGCGCGTTTCCAGCGGGAAATTCTTGGTCTGTACCATAGCGTAAAACCCTCCGTTGCGGCAGCGGCGGGCGGGGACAGGGGGATGCCGGACACCCGCCGCAGCCAGTTCATCAGGCTTTCTGGGGAAGCCTTTCTGCCTATAATACGGGCGGGGCACAGAAATAATTGCAAATAGCTCAAATTTTTTTGTAAACTGAACCTCTCAGGCGCGTTGCGCCAGCTCCCCTAATAGGGGAGCCAGGTACACGCTGCTTGTCTTGCCTCTCCTATCAGGAGAGGTGTCACCGAAGGTGACGGAGAGGTTTCTAACGCAAAAGAGCCGCCGCAGGGGATGCGGCAGCTCTTTTGCAGGAGAACGGAAACAAAAGATCAGAACATATTTTCGTTATGATAACGCCCGCTGCGGACGAACTCCACCCACTCGGCCAGATTCACGGCGTGGTCGCCGATGCGCTCCAGGTACTTGATGACCATGAGCAGATCCAGGGCGGCATCCACCTTGCCGGGGTCGGCGGCGATCTCCTGCGCCAGCGTATGCTTGATGGCGTTGAAATCATAGTCCACCTCATCGTCGGCGGCAATGACCCTGAGGGCGGCCTGCTCATTCTCAGAGGTCAGGGCATTCAGGGCATCCAGGATCATCTTGTGCGCCTTCTGGCCCATCCTGATGGCCTGGCTCACAGCAGGGTCGCCCTCCTTGCGGACAATGACCAGATGAGGGATGATCTCCGCGATATCGGAGGCATGGTCACCGATGCGCTCCACATCCGTGACCACCTTCATGGCGGTGGAGATGCGGCGCAGGTCACCTGCCACCGGCTGCTGGCGGAGCAGCAGGGTCATGCAGCGGTGCTCAATGTCCCGCTCCATGTTGTTGATGCGGCCATCGCCCTGCACCACGGCGGCGGCAGCCTCGGCATCGGCGGTGCAGAGGGCTTCCATTGCAGCTTCCACGGCATCGGCAGCGCTCTGACCCATCTCGGCCAGGGCCGTTTTCAGGGCGGCAAGGTCGTTTTCGTATTGTGTGCGGTTGCTCATTGCGTTTTTCTCCTTAGCCGAACCGGCCCGAAATGTAATCCTCGGTGCGCTTATCCTGCGGGGTGCTGAAGATCTGCGCCGTTGGACCGGCTTCCACCAGCTCGCCCAGCAGGAAGAAGGCGGTGCGGTCGCTGATACGGGCTGCCTGCTGCATGTTATGGGTCACGATGACCACGGTGTAGTTTTTTTTCAGCTCGCTCATCAGCTCCTCCACCTTCATGGTGGAGCCGGGGTCCAGGGCGCTGGTGGGCTCATCCATCAGCAGGACTTCGGGCTTGACAGCCAGGGCGCGGGCAATGCACAGGCGCTGCTGCTGGCCGCCGGAAAGGCCCAGGGCACTCTTTTTCAGGCGGTCCTTGACCTCGTTCCAGAGGGCGGCACCCTTCAGGGAGCTTTCCACCAGCTCGTCCAGCTCTGCCTTATTGTGCACACCGTGCAGCCTGGGGCCGTAGGTGATGTTATCGTAGATGCTCATGGGGAAGGGGTTGGCCTTCTGGAACACCATGCCCACCCGGCGGCGCAGCTCGGTGGGCTGCATCTCGCGGGCAAAGATATCCTGCCCTTTCAGGCGGACATCGCCCTCGATGCGAACCCCGGGCACAAGGTCGTTCATCCGGTTCAGGGTCTTCAGGAAGGTGGACTTGCCGCAGCCGGAGGGGCCGATGAGGGCCGTGATCTCCCGCTCGCCCATGTCCAGCGAAATATCTTTCAGCGCCTTGAAATCCCCGTACCAGAGATTCAGGTTTTTGGCTGTGATAATGGGTGATACGTTTTCCATAGTTTTCCTCTTGTATTGACTCCCTCAGTCGCGGCTATGCCGCGCCAGCTCCCTCTGAGAGGGAGCCTTTTGCGTTGCGGGCAGGATAAGCCTCCCTCCGTGAGGGAGGTGGCATCGCGCAGCGATGACGGAGGGAGTTATTTACTGTTTCTGTTTCAGTTTGGTTTTGGCCAGCCGGGCTGCCAGATTGATGGCAAGCACCAGCACCAGCAGCACTGCGCCGATGGCCCAGGCGGAGTCGAAATCGCCGTCCTCAAAGGCACGGAGATAAAGCAGCACCGACAGGGTGGCACCGTTGGAGGTGTAGGCCTTGATCACGCCGTTGGCAATGACCTCGGCAGCACCGGCGGTGAAGAGCAGCGCGGCGCTTTCGCCCACGATGCGGCCCACGGCCAGGATGCAGCCGGTCACGATGCCGTCGATGCTGCAGGGCAGCACGATGGTGCGGATGATGTGCCATTTGCCCGCGCCCAGACCCAGCGCACCCTCACGGTAGCCCTGGGGCACCGTTTTCAGGGATTCCTGGGTGGTGCGGATGATGGTGGGCAGGTTCATGATCACCAGCGTCAGGCTGCCGGAGAGCAGGCAGGTCTGGAAGCCCAGTGTCTGGGCGAACACCAGCATTCCCACCAGACCGTAAATGATACTGGGGATGCCCGCCAGCGTCTCGTTGGTGAACTCGATCACCGAAATGACCTTGCGGTTCCGGGCGTACTCGGTCAGGTAAACGGCCGCGCCCACACCCAGCGGCAGTACGATCAAAAGCGTCAGCAGGATGACATACAGCGTGTTGAGGATCGCAGGCAGGATGCCGTCCGTGCCCTTCAGCACACTGGCGGTGGTGGTCAGGAATTTCCAGCTGATGTGCGGGATGCCCCGCACCAGCACCATGCCCAGAATGCCTGCCACCAGTACGATGACCAGCACAGCCGAGGCCCGGACCAGAGCGTTCATCACGCGGTTCCAGGTGCGGCGGGAGGCAGAAGCACTGTTATTCATCGCGCTTTCCTCCCTTCAGCACCACATTGAGCAGGATATTGATGCCCATGATAAAGACGAACAGTACCAGCGCAATGCTGAACAGCGCCTGTTTCTGCAGGCCGCTGGCGTAGCTCATCTCCTTGGCAATGGCGGTGGTCAGGAAGGTGACGCTGAAGAACAGGCTGTCCGGCATGTTGGGGCTGTTGCCAGCCACCATCATCACGGCCATGGCCTCGCCGATGGCGCGGCCGATGCCCAGCACGATACCGGCGGCAATGCCGCTCCTGGCAGCGGGGACGCTGACCTTGAACCAGGTCTCGACATCCGTTGCTCCCAGAGCCAGGCTGCCCTGCTCATACTCCGGCGGCACAGCGTTGAGCGCTGTGACCGACACCGACACGATGCTGGGCAGGATCATCACCGCCAGCACCACGATGGCGCTCAGCAGGCAGGCACCGGAGGCCTTGCCAAAGGCCTTGGCCACGGCGGGCACCAGCACCTGCATGCCCAGCAGGCCGAACACCACGCTGGGGATGCCGCTCAGCAGCTCAATAGCGGTCACGACCACGGTGCGCACCTTCGGGCCTGCGGCCTTGGAGAGGAACACCGCCGTCAGCAGGCCAATGGGCACACCGATCACGGTGGCACCCAGCGTGCCGTAAACGCTGGACAGGATGAAGGGCAGGATGCCGTAGGCCGGGTCGGCGGCGGTGGAAGCCCACCGGGTGCCGAACAGGAACCGGAACAGCCCGATCTTCTGGATGGCAGGCACACCGGAGAGGACCATGTACACCGAGATCAGGAGCACACAGCCCACCGCCAGGATGCCGCAGAGGAAGAAGATGAAGTTCATCACCGCTTCCAGCCACTCAGCAGGGGTTCTGGGGAGAGAGATCTTTTTGTTGTTCATAGCATCATTGCTTTCCGCAATTACTCATTCACAGGAACAGCACCGGCAGTGCGGATCAGGTCAGCAGCATCGGCACTGGTAGCAAAGTCGAAGAAGGCCTGTGCCTGCTCAGACAGGGTGACAGACTTGTTGGTGACAAACACGAAGGGACGCTGCACCTCGTAGCTGCCGTCTTTGACGGTCTCCTCGCTGCACTCCACACCGCCAACGGTGACCATCTTCACGGTGTCGCCCACAGCGGACAGGGAAGCGTAGCCGATGGCCAGAGGGTTGGCCTCCACAGCGCTGATGACAGCACCGGTAGCGGTCAGCTCCTGCGCGTACTTGCAGCTGTCCTTGACATCCACGATGCTCTCAAAGCCATCACGGGTGCCGGAGCCAGCCTCACGGCCGATCAGAACGATCTCGCCGTCGTCGCCGCCGACCTCAGACCAGTTGGTGATCTCGCCGGTGAACATCTGCTTGAGCTGGTCAACGGTCAGATCCTCGACCTTGCTTGCATTGTTGACGATAATGGCGATGCCGTCCAGAGCGATGGTGGTGCCATCCACGTCAGCCTTCTCGTCGTCCTTCAGGGCACGAGAGGACAGGCCGATGTCCAGGGTCTTATCGGTAGCACCGGTGATGCCTGCGCCGGAACCGGTGGGGTCGTAGCTGACAGTGACGCCCGGCTCAACCTCGGCAAAGCCTTCGGTCAGGGCAGCGATGACATTCTTCATGGAAGTGGAACCACCGGTAGCAACGTTGCCGGACAGGGCAGCAGCGGTAGAAGAAGCAGTGGAGCCTGCAGCGGCAGAGGTGGAAGAAGCTGCAGCAGAGGAAGCAGAACCGCCGCAGGCGGTCAGGGCAGCAGCGGCAGCAGCAGCACCGCAGACAGTGAGAAACGAACGACGAGTGATCTTTTTCATAATATTTGTCCTCCAAACATCCGGGATTTCCGCTCCCGGCTCTTGTTTTCGTGTTTTCCTTGGGTACGGCACTATTGTATCCCAGTCGGAGAGCCGCTTCGACCACAAGCGGGAAAAATCGAGGTAAATTGTTCGGACATGTTTTTGCCCCAATGTAAAATTTGGGCGCAAAAAAGCCCGGGGTGCGGGTGCACCTCGGGCTCTTGGGGGATATTAGGATTTTTTGATGGACACAGTTTTGTTGCCATTACGCAGATAGAACACGATGCTCTGATCAAAGAACGAAACTCTCATCTTTAAGGGTTCGCCCTTTTCAAAAGTCGTATACGACGCATCATCCGAAGGAGCCTTAAAGCTCACCTGCACTGTCTTAGTATTCATTAACGGCACATCGGTGCTCGACAGATTTCCAGTAGGTTTATCAAGTTTCCATGGTGTTTCGCCAACAGCAGCAGAGAAAACCCGGGAATACTGCACAGAATTAAAACCTTTTCCTGTGTATACGATTTTAACCGTAGCGTCTACCCAATGTTCACTCTTCGATTCGCCTCCAGAAGTCACATAAGTTCCTCTCGTCTATGCACTCGAAATTTGAATCTTAAAATCTCCCAAAATCGCTTCGTTTTCTGCCAGCTGTTCACCGCCCCCATCGCAGCCGGTGAGGACACCAGCGGCAGAAGCGGCCAGCACAGCGGCGGCAGATGCTTTCAGAAAATCACGGCGGGAAAAAACATTACGCATCAGAAATTCCTCCCATCTCAGATCTGGTTTGTTCCTATCACCATAGTACCATATTTACCCAGACTGTCAAGGGACAGAATTCAACCTCTCAGAACTGCACCTCCACGCCATCGGGGCGGTAGAAGGTGACGTTCCTGCGCCACTGGGGCTCACCCATGGTGCGGCGGTAGCAGTCTGCCAGCTGCCGCACGGCTTCCTCGGGGCTGCGCACCTTTCCGCCGCAGCAGGGGAGCACCAGCACCCGGAACCAGGCATCAAAGAGATGCTCTGTCCAGCCGGTGTCCCTGGCCCCGCACCGGGCGTAAAAGCCCAGGCGGCGCACGGCCATAGCCTCATCCTCTGCCTTTTCGGGGCACTCCGCTTCAATGAGGATGGCCTGCGCGCCCTTCTCGTGGTCAGGCAGGGCGGCCAGCAGAACGGCTCCGATGCCGCCGGCCCGGTATTGGGGCAGAACGGCAAAGTAGTCCAGCTGGCTCACCTCACAGCCCACGGGCCGCACCATCAACAGATACGCCACCAGCGCATCGTCCTCATACACGCCCCAGGTGTGGGCGGTACCGGCGGCCTCGCTGTTCAGGATCATGCTCAGGGGCTTCAGCTCTCCGGCAGGAAAATCCCGGCGCATCTCGTTCAGGTAAACGTTCGTCAGCTCTTCGGCGGTCAGCAGCCGCCAGGTCAGGCTCTCGGGGTTCATACGATACGGGTTCCTTTCTGGTAGACAGCCTGGATGTTCAGTTCCTTGTCCGCCAGGATCACATTGCCGTAGCGGCCTGCAGCCAGACTGCCGTAATCATTGTCGATGCCAATGCTCTTGGCGGGGTTTTCGCTGGCGGCGCGGACAGCGCTTTCCAGCGGGACGTTCATCTCCAGCACGGCACGCTTCATGCAGTCGTACAGGCAGGTGGCACTGCCCGCAATGGTGCCGGGGTGCTCGGTCAGGGTGGCGCGGGGGCCGCTGACCGTGACCGCCTGACCGCCCAGGCTGTACTGGCCGTCGGGCAGGCCGCAGGCCATCATGCTGTCGGCGATCAGGATGACATGGTCATCCCCGAAGGTGTTGAAGGTGAACCGCACCATGGCCGGGTGGATGTGGACGTTGTCGGTGATGAGTTCCACCTCCGCGCCCCGTTCCAGCGCCGCAATGATGGGGCCGGGCTCCCGGTGGGTGATGCCGGGCATGGCGTTGTACAGGTGGGTCATGTGGGTCGCGCCTGCGTCAAAGGCGGCGTTGGCGGTGTCGTAGCTGGTGCAGGTGTGGGCAATGGAGATGCGCACCTCGTCATGGCAGGCAGCAATGAACTCCAGCGCACCCGGCTCCTCCGGGGCGATATCCACCAGCTTGATCAGGCCGTTTGCCCGCTTCTGCAGGCGGCGGAACATTGCAACATCCGCCTTGTGGAGATACTCCGGGTTCTGGGCACCCACCTTGTTGGGGCTGATGAAGGGCCCCTCCATGTTGATACCCACAAGGTCTGCGCCCCTGCCGTTTTGATGGGCGGCGGCAGCATCCATCACACCGTTCAGGATCTCTTCCGAAAAGGTCATGGTGGCGGGGCAGATGGCCAGCACGCCCTTACCGGCCTCAAAATCGGCCAGAGTCTGGATGGCTTCTTCATTGCCGTCACAGAAATCCTTGCCCATGGCACCGTGGAAGTGGATGTCCACAAGGCCCGGCAGAGCGTAAGCGCCCTTGGCATCCACGATCTCCTCGCCTTCCTCCGGCTGTGCAAAGGGCACGATGCGCCCCTCCCGGATGGTCAGGCTCCCCTCCTCAAAGGTGTGGCGGGGGGTATAAATCAGAGCATTTTTAATGATCATTTTATTGCCTCCTAAACCTCTCCGTTTGCGAAGCAGACGGAGAGGTTTTGTCTTACAGCAGGCTCAGTGCTTCCTCATCGGCCACAAGGATGCAGTCGGGGTGCATCTGCAGGATGGAGCCCGGGCACTCGGGGGTCACAGGGCCGGAGACGACCGCCTTGACTGCCTTGGCCTTTGCCAGACCGTTGGCCACCACCAGCACCTTGCGGGCCTGCATGATGGTCTTGATGCCCATGGTGTAGGCCTGCTTGGGCACCAGATCCTCGTTGCCGTCAAAGAAGCGCTTGTTGGCCTCGATGGTGGCAGGGGTCAGATCCACGCAGTGGGTCTCCAGCTCAAAGGCCTCGCCCGGCTCGTTGAAGCCGATGTGGCCGTTGGGGCCAAGGCCCAGCAGCTGCAGGTCGATGCCGCCCACGCTGTGGATGATCTCGTTGTACTTTTTGCAGGCATCCGCAGCATCGGGGTTGGTGCCGTCGGGCAGATGGATGGCCTCGGGGCGGATGTTGACCTTGTCAAACAGGTTCTTGTGCATAAAGCTCCAATAGCTTTCGGGGTGCTCCTTGGGCAGGCCGCGGTACTCGTCCAGATTGACGGTGGTGACCTCAGAGAAATCCAGGTCGCCCTTGTTGTACCAGTCCACCAGCTGAGCGTATGCGCCAACAGGGGTGCCGCCGGTCGCCAGACCCAGCACGCAGTTGGGCTTCATAATGACCTGTGCGGAGATGATGTTGGCAGCCTTGCGGGACATATCCTTGTAATCCTTTGCACGAATGATCTTCATAATGGGGAACCTCCTGTTATTTTGCTTTGTTGTTTTCAGTATAGCACGTTTTCCGGCCAAAAGGGTAGCCGGTTTGTGAACAAAACAAAATGCCGCCGAAAGCGGGGCGTAAACGCCCGCCCTCGGCGGCATTTTTACAGTTTGGGAATGGATGCGGAAGCAACCAGCCTTCCGCGCGGAAGCGTGCTCAGAAGGATGCTTACAGCATCTTCTTCAGCTCATCATACACGAACTGCACCTTGGTGCCGATGATGACCTGGCAGGTGGTCTTGTCGGGGCGGATGACGCCGGCAGCGCCAGCAGCCTTCACAGCCTTCTCATCCACAGCGGTGTAGTCCTTAATGGTGAAGCGCAGGCGGGTAGCGCAGTAGTCTACGCTGGAGACGTTCTCCTTGCCGCCGATGGCCTTCAGCACACCAGCAGCAACCTCAGTGTAGTTGTTGTTGGCCAGAACGACCTTCTTCTCAGCCTCTTCAGCATCCTCGTCCTCACGGCCGGGGGTCTTCAGGTCGAACTTGGTGATGGCGAAGTAGAACACGAAGTAGAACACCACGAATGCAGCGATGCCCAGAGGAATGATCATCCAGGTCTTAGCAGCTGCAGGCAGAGAAGCGGAGAACACCAGGTCGGTAGCGCCTGCGGAGAAGCAGAAGCCAGCACGGAAACCGGAGTAGTAGGTGATGATGGTGAAGATGCCGTACAGAGCGGAGTACACAACGTACAGCGGGAAGCACAGGAACATGAAGCCGAACTCGAAGGGCTCGGTAACGCCGCAGACGAAGGCGCAGATGGCAGCGGACAGAACCAGACCGATGGCGGCCTTCTTGTTCTTGGCGGTACGAACCATGGCCAGTGCAGCACCGGCGATACCGAACATCATGCAGGGGAAGAAGCCGGACATGTACATACCCAGGCTCCAGCCCACGTCAGCAGAGGTCTCGCCTGCCCAGAAGTGGGACAGGTCGCCCAGGCCGATGGTGTCGAACCAGAACACGTTGTTCAGAGCGTGGTGCAGGCCGGTGGGGATCAGCAGACGGTTCAGGAAGGCGTAGATGCCAGCGCCGATGCCGTCCATGCCTGCGATGCCTCTGCCAATGGCGACCAGTGCATCGAAGATGACGGGCCAGACGAACAGCAGAGCGACAGAAACAACGATGGAGATCAGGCCGGTAGCAATCGCAACGAAGCGCTTGCCGGAGAAGAATGCCAGCCAGTCAGGCATCTGGGTGCTCTTGAACTTGTTGTAGCAGGCTGCACCCACCACAGCGGCCAGGATGCCGATGAAAGAGTTGCCGGCCACCTTCTGGAAAGCGATGTAGGTAGCGGTGCCCTCTTCCAGGGTGCGCACCATGCTGACCACGCCGGGGCTCAGCAGCTGCTGCATCATCAGGTAGCTGACCAGGCCAGCCAGACCAGCGGTACCGTCGTGGTCATCAGCCAGGCCAACGGCTGCGCCGATGGCGAACAGCCATGCCATGTTATCGATCAGAGCGCCGCCTGCCTTGACCAGCAGGAAGCCAACGGTGTAAGCTGCACCGGAAGTTGCAGCACCGGGGACACCCATGACACCCGGGGCCAGAGCATAGCCGAGACCCATCAGGATGCCGCAGATCGGCAGCACAGCGACGGGAAGCATCAGAGCTTTGCCCAGTTTCTGGAGATACTTCATCATAAGACACATTCCTCCTTAAAGAATGTTGTTGTTATGGAGGCCTCTGGTTGCAGGCTGTCCATAATTGCGTAACAATATTTTAACACATCCTCCAAAAAAAAGAAATAGGGTCTGCGCCCATTTTCGCAATTTTGCACCAAAAATCCTTGAATTCGCATCTTTCGTGAAAAACTTTTTGGAATTATTGCGCATTTCAGAGCAGGATTTTGAAAAAACTTTTCTTTTGCTCTTTCTCCCCAAACCGCTTGCATCCCGCGCCGGAATCGGGTACTATACTTATAAATAGAAAACACAAGACCCAGGGAGGTTCTTTTTATGGAATGGACTGATATCCGCCTGACCGTGGCCAAGGCCGATGCCGACAATGCCGAGGCTGTTGCCACCATGATCGCCGAGGGCGGCATCTATATCGAGGATTACAGCGACATCGAGCAGCAGGTGGCCGAGATCGCCCATGTGGATCTGATCGAACAGGAGCTGCTGGACAAGCCCCGTGATACCGTGATCATCCACATGTATCTGGAGCCGGGCGCTTCCCCCGTGGAGACGCTGGCCCTCATTCAGGCCCGGATGGAAGCGGCAGGCATCGCCTATACCGTGGAGACCGAGGGCGTGGAGCAGGAGGACTGGCAGAACGGCTGGCGCAAATACTACCACCCCATGGACATTGGCAAACGGCTGGCCATCGTGCCCTCCTGGCAGGAGTACGACACCGACCGCGTCAAGCTGATCCTTGACCCCGGCCTTGCCTTTGGCACCGGCGGCCACGAGACCACCAGCCTCTGCCTGGAAGCGCTGGACGAGCGGGTGCGCGGCGGTGAGCGGGTGCTGGACATCGGCACCGGCAGCGGCATCCTTGCCATTGCCGCCCTCAAGCTGGGCGCAGGCAGTGCTGAGGGCGTGGACATCGACCCCGTGGCCGTGCGCACCGCAGGCGAGAATGCGGCCCTGAACGGCGTGGCCGACAAGCTGACCGTTCTGGTGGGCGACCTGTCCGACAAGGCCAGCGGCAGGTACGATATCATCACCGCCAACATCGTGGCAAACGCCATCATCAGCCTTGCCCCCGCCGTGCCCGGCCTGATGGCCGAAAACGCCGCCTTTATTGCCAGCGGCATCATCGACAGCCGCAAGGACGAGGTGATCGCCGCTCTGGAAGCCGCCGGCCTGACCGTGCAGGAAGTGAAGGAGAAGCGCGGCTGGGAGTGCATTATTTGTAAAAAGTCGAATTAAACCCCACCGTCAATGCTCCGCATTGCCACCGCCCCTGGTAGGGGGGCTGTCGAGCGTATGCGAGACTGAGGGGTTTTGTACCCAAGGAGAACACTATGCCTCACCGTTATTTTACAACCGAAATCTCCAATGGCACCGCCACCCTGCGGGGGGCCGATGCCCATCATCTTTCCCGCGTGATGCGGGGCAAGCTGGGGGACACTGTCATCTTATGTGACGGCAACGCCGTGGAATACACCGCCACCATCACCGGCTTCGGACCGGAGACGGTGGAGTTCAGCGTGGAGCCGGGCTATCCCAGCGCCGCCGAGCCCAGCGTGGAAGTGACCCTGTTCGTGGGTTACCCCAAGCAGGACAAGCTGGAACAGGTCATCCGCCACGGCGTGGAGCTGGGCTGCACCCACTTTGTGCCCTTCTTCAGCCGGTACTGCGTGGCCGCCCCCAAAAAGGAGGAGCAGAAAAACGAGCGCTACAACCGCATCGCCTTTGAAGCCGCCAAGCAGTGCGGCCGGGGCGTGCTGCCGGATGTCGCCCTGCCCCTGCCCAACTTCGGCGCGCTCTGCCGCAGTCTGGAAGGGTACGACCTCGTGCTCTTCTGCTACGAGCTGGGCGGCGCACCCCTGCGCCAGCTGCTGGCAGACGCACAGCCTGCCGATGGCCAGCGGCTGAAGATCTCCCTCATCACCGGTGCCGAGGGCGGCTTTGCCGCGGAAGAGGCTGAAATGGCCGCCAATGCCGGTGTGAAAACGGTCGGCCTCGGCCCCCGCATCCTCCGGTGCGAGACCGCCCCGCTGGCAGTGCTCTCTGCCGTGATGACCCTGACGGGCAACCTGGAGTAATTTTTATTTCCACATATACAAAAAGGACGGCGCAAGCCGTCCTTTTTGTTCACTTTATTTTCGCGTTCATCAGCGCTTTTTTTACCTCAATGAGGTTTTGCGGGCTGACCGAGAAACTCCGCAGGCCCAGCTGCAGATATTGCAGGGTGTTGACCGGATTGCCCACCGCGCTGCCGCAGATGGTCACGGGGATCCCGCCCTCCCGGGCAGCCTCCACCACCATGCGGATGAGCTTTTTCATTGCGTGGCTGGCCGGGCGGTAGTAGCGCTCGGCAATGGAGATATCCCGATCCACCGCATGGGTGTACTGGGTCAGATCGTTTGTCTCAATGAGAAAGAAATTGCACCCGTGCTCCACGAATTCCTCTGCCGTCAGGCAGGCCGAGGGCACCCCGAACATCACACCAAAGGGCGTATCCGGGTCAAACTCCTCCCCGCGCTCCCGCAGCAGCTGGCGGCAGTGCGCTACCAGCCGCATGGCCTCATCCCAATCTTCGAGGTTGGTCACCATGGGGAACATGACCCGCAGGGGGCCGTGGGCTGCCGCCCGGAGCAGGGCGCAGATCTGCGTTTCAAACTGATGGGTCTGGCGCAGGCTGCTGCGGATGCCCCGCAGGCCCAGCTTGGAGGATTCCAGCCCCCTATGGATATCGGCCATGGCGCGGTCCACACCAAAATCAAAGGTGCGCACTGTCACCACACCGCCCTTTGCGGCGGCAATGCAGGATTGATAGAACACGAACTGCTCCTGCTCGTCCACCGGGCGGCCCGGCAGCATCATGTAGCCGCTGCGCAGCAGGCCCACGCCGGAAGCACCTGCCTGCAGCGCCGATTCAATATCCTCCTGCCCGTAGCAGTTGGCCAGGAGCTCAAACGGCACATCATCCTTTGTCCGGTTGGGCAGGGCGCTGATGCGGGCAGCTTCCTCGCTCTCCCACTGCAGCTCACAGATGCGGCTGACCGCCTGCTGGCGGGTGTTGGCATCCGGGTCCAGGATGCACTCGCCGTTGTTGGCATCCAGCACCACAGTGCGGCCGTCGCAGTCGTTCAGGAACGCCTGCCCCACCTGCACCACGCAGGGAATGTGCATGGCCCGCGCAATGATCGCCGCGTGGCTCTGCTTATTGCCCTCCGAAGTGATGATGCCCAGGATCATCCCCGCCGGAACGCTGAACAGATCGCTGGGCATCAGCATCTCTGCCGCCAGGATCACCGGGTGATCCAGCGCCAGCCAGACCCGGGGACGGTTGGTCAGCACGTTCACCACGCGGCGGGCGGCATCCAGAATATCCGCACTGCGCAGCTGCATGTAGGCGTTGTCCTCCATGGCCGCAAGCTGCTCCGCATAGCGGTTGCCCACACGGTACATGGCCTCGGCAGCGCTGATGCCCGCCCTGATCTGGAATCTGACCTCGTTCATAAAGCCTTCGTCTTCCAGCATCATGCTCTGGAACAGGAAGATGGCCTGCTCCGTGGGGCCGCTGCGGTCTGCCATGCCGTCCAGCTCACGCTGGGCTGTCCGGACAGCGTTTTCCAGCAGGCGCTGTTCCCGTTCCGCGTTGAACGGCCCGGTGGCAAAATTTTCGTGCCAGCGCTCCAACCGGCTCACCTGTCCCATCACAAGGCCCGGCGAGGCGCTGTGTCCCTGATAGACCTTCATTCTTCGATCACCTCCGGCAGTACCGGCCCGGTAAGGGCACGGCAGACCAATGCCTGTAAGAACGTATTGGGCAGCAGAGCGGCCCGTGCGGCCTGTGCCGCATTGCCGCTGCCCTCAAACAGGGGCGCAAAGCTCTCAATGCGCTCCCGGTCGCATTTTTCCAAAAAGGCTTCCGCCAGTGTCCGGGTGGTATAGAACACGGTGGGGTCCACGCCCGCATCCTCGGCGGCAGCTTCCAGCGGGGCCAGCTGGGCATCCTTCATGTTGGCCAGCAGCAGGGCCGCATCCGCTGTCAGGGTCACGGGGTATTTTTCCCGCACCGCCTTCTGCACCTGCTGGAATTTCCACGCAAAGGCGGCGGCATCCTCACAGCTCTCAGCGCTGGTGGAAACGGCATAGGCGCAGCCCCGCAGGTATCCCATGGCGCGGCGGGTATCGTAGTAGCCCAGCTCCATGTTCCGTCTGGCGGTATCGGGGTCAAAGTGGAGGATGTCCCCCAGCTCCCAGTAGCTGCGGATCATGGTGGTGGGCAGGCCGGTGCGGTTGGGCAGGGTGATGCCCACCCCTTCCAGATCAACACAGACCAGCTCCTCCGCGCCCATCTTCTGGGCCAGCGCGGTGGGCATATTGTCCCGGTAGCCGCCATCCAGGAACTGCACCCCGTCGATCTGCTTTGCCCGCAGGGCGGGGAAACAGGCGGCAGAGGCCAGCAGGTAATCCTTCACCTTGCCCGCCGGGATATCCTCCAGCGTCAGCTCCCGGGGCTTCAGCCCCCGCTTTTCCACAGTGACAAGGCCGAACCGGATGGGCGAAGCCCGCAGGGCATCCTCATCCAGCACCCGCTCCACGATCTCTTCCAGCGGGGTCACGTCCATGCCGCCGTCCCGCACCACTTCCCGCAGGAAGGCGTGCAGCTCAGAGAGGTCGGCGTTTTCCTCCGGCAGCTCCATCACGTCCTGGCTGCGGATGCTCATCCACATATCCCGGGCCGTTTCGTACAGGTCCAGCGCAAACATGGCACCGTTCAGGCTGCCCACACTGGTGCCGGTGATGATCTGGGGCCGCCAGCCCAGCTCGGTCAGGGCACGCCACACACCCACCTGATAGCTGCCGCGCGCACCGCCGCCTGCCAGCACCAGTGCCTTGACCGGGGTATCATTCTGTGCCATCTGGAACGCCTCCTAGTCATTCTTTGGAAATCTGTCAGAAGTATACCATATTTTCCGGAAAAATTCTCCCTGTTTTTGGAACAAAATCCATGGTATAATTTTGTTAACTTGTGTGAAACGATGGTGGAGGTAAAACAATGCACTGCAGCAACTGGATCTTTGATATGGACGGCACCCTGACCGACAGCATGACCGTGGTATGGGAGGGTGCGCCCGATGCCCTGCTGGCCCGCTATGGCCGCACCCCAAAATCTGACCTCCACAAAACGCTCCTGACCATGGGCATGGCCGATGGCGCGGCCTACCTCATCCGGGAGTATGACCTGCCCCTGAAAATGGAGGACTACAATGATGTGATGTGGGATGTTATCACCAAGCTCTACGAGACCGTGGCGCTCAAGCCCGGCGTGCGGGAGCTGCTGGCCCGCCTGAAGGCCGAGGGTGCCCACATGTGCATCTGCTCCAACACCTGGAGCGCCCAGTGCCGCACCGTGCTCACCCGTTTGGGCATCGATGAATATTTCGACTTCTATGTGGAGGCACAGGGGGCGCTCCACAAGAGCAGGCCGGATGTATTTTTCCAGACCCTTACACGCCTGGGCGGCACTGACCCTGACCGGTGCGTTGTCTGTGAAGATTCCCTCTACGCCGCCCGCACCGCCCACAACGCAGGCTTCCGCGTCATCGGCATCGCCGATGCCGCCAGCAAGTCCGATGAGCCCGCCCTGCGGGAGGTCAGCGACCAGTTCCTGACCGACTGGACGGAGCTGGACTGGGACAAAGTATGACCCTGCACCATGCAGAAAGCGGCCCGCAGATGCAGGCCGCTTTCTTTTTTGCGTGATAGACCTATCCTTCCAGAAACGCCCGGAACGCTGCCCTTACGGCGGGCTCACGCCCCCGGGGGATGGGCACCCGGGCACCGCTGCGCATCCAGAGCTCCCCGGAGGAGAGCTGAGCGGCGGCGGCAAGGTTGACCACATAGGAGCGGTGGGGCTGCAGAAAACGGGCATCGGCCAGCAGGGGCTTTGCCACCTCGGAAAAGGGGACCCGCAGAGAAAGAGAGGCCACGTCCTCGCCGCTGGCAAGGTGGTAGTGCACCACATGATGGGTGCACTCCAGATACTCGATGTCCGCAAAGGGCAGGGCCCGCAGACCCATGGCCGTGGCGACCGGGATGACCGGGCCGTATTCCGGCTCGGTGGCCCGGTCCAGCAGGGCTGTCAGCTGCTCCGGACGGAACGGGATATGCAGGTACTGCATCGCGTCCACCCGGAACGCTTCGTAGGCATAGGCCGTGGTGTGGGCCAGAAAGGCCAGCGGGGCCCGCACACCCCGGCGGCGCAGCTCTGCAGCCGCCTGCAGGCCGCTGCACGGGTTGGCGGCAGGCAGCTCAATGAGGTAGAGCTCGTACCGGGAGCCCGCTTCCTCCTGCTGCAGCAGGGCCGCTGTGCTTTCCAGCTGCTCCACGATGCAGGCATCGGCCCGGCGGGCATAATATTCCATGCAGTGGCGCTGCACCCGGCCCCGCAGCACAGGGTCCGGGCTGCACACCGCAATGTGAAAGATCATATCCGCTCCTCCTTTCCCTCTGCACAGCGCTTGATTTTTGCGCCATGAGGGAGTATTATGGACGAAAAAAGAAATGGGGGACACCGCCATGGATCAGCCGCTCGTCAGCATCATCCTGCCCGTATACAACGCTCAGAATCATCTGGCCCGCTGCATCGGCAGCATCCTGAACCAGACCTATAAAAACATCGAACTCATCATCCTGAACGATGGCTCCAAGGATCACAGCCTGCCCGTGTGTGAGGAATTCCGCGCCAAGGACAGCCGCATCGTGCTGGTGGACAAGGAGAGCTCCGGCGTGTCCGACACCCGCAACCTGGGCCTGAAGCTGGCCGGGGGCGAGTATGTCCAGTTTGTGGACAGCGATGACTACATCGACCCGGACTTCACCCGGCATCTGGTGGAAGCCGCCGAGACGCACCACGCAGACCTTGTGATTGCGCCCTACAAAATGGTGATCCCCGCCGGGGCCACAAAGCCCGAGCAGGTGCTGGAAAAGTTGGAGGACAATCTGGGCGTGATGAGTGTTGCCCGGCCCCCTGAGGTGCGGGAATACGGTTTCCTGCCCGCCGGGGTCTACGACAAGGACACCTTTGCCCTGCGGCTGATGGACAAGCCCGCCTCCTACTTTTACAGTGTGCTCTGGAACAAGCTCTACCGCCGCATCCTGCTCACCGGCAATGACATCCAGTTCACCAGCGAGCTGAAATGGGCCGAGGATCTGGTGTTCAACATGCAGTATATCCAATATGCCGAGACCTTCGTCTCCATTGACAAAGCCGGTTACTACTACGTCCAGAATCCCCAGAGCATCTGCCACACCCAGATCAACCCGGCCTCCATCGTGCAGAACAAGATCCAGACGTTCCGGTATTATAAAGACCTCTACACCCGCCTTGGGATGTACGAGGAGGTGCGGCCCCAGCTGTATAAGTTCCTGGTGGATATCGCCGAGAGCACCTACCCCTCCGGCCCCTTCAAAAAGATCATTGAGGAAGCCAAGGAATACTGGAAAAACCGGAAAGAATAAACCAAAATCGGGAGACCCCCTGCGGGGTCTCCCTTTTTTGTGGTTATGCTCCGATGGCAGTGCACTTCTTTGCCAGCCAATCCCGCTCTTCTTCATTCAGGCGGGGAGCCAGCTTCTCAAACACTTCGCGGTGGTAGGCGTTCAGCCAGTCCAGCTCGTCCCGGGTCAGGACACCGGGCACCACAGGAGAGGTGGCAATGGGCACAAAGGTCAGCGGACGGAAGGCCAGGAAGGTGCCGTACTGGTTGTCGGCCTTGTGGTAGCACTCCAGCACGTTCTCAATGCGGATACCCACCTGACCGGCCTCGTACACGCCCGGCTCATCGGTGACGATCATGCCCGGCTGGAACACCGTGGTGTTGCGGCCGTTCAGGGAGTGGGGGCCCTCGTGGACGTTGCCCACAAAGCTGACGCTGTGGCCGGTGCCGCAGCGGTAGTTGATGAGGTGCTGCCACAGCGGCTCACGGGCGATGGTATCCAGCATGTGGCCGTCGCAGTAGTTCAGCCAGACAGCCTTTGCGATGTCGATGTGGCACTGCAGGGTCCAGGTGTAGAACAGCTTTTCGTCCTCGGTCAGCTCACCCAGCGGGTAGGTGCGGGTGATATCGGTGGTGCCGTCCAGATAGGTGGCACCGCTGTCCACCAGCAGGAAGCCCTTGCGCTCCAGCTTGGCATGGTCCTCCTCGGTGGCGTGGTAATGCATCATGGCAGCGTTTCCACCGTAGGCGGCAATGGTGCCAAAGCTCTCCACGATGAACTTGTCCTGTGCAGAGCGGTACTTGTGGAGGATCTCGTCCACGGTCAGCTCGGTCAGCTCTTCCCCGGCAGCTAGGCGCTCTTCCAGCTCCTTCTGGAACCGCACCATGGCAACCGCATCCCGCAGATGGGCTTCGCGGTCGTGAGCCAGCTCGACCTCATTCTTCACGCCCTTCATGGGCAGCAGGGGGTCGGCCTCATCCTTCACGGTCAGGGCAGCATTGTTCTGCAGGGTCTCGTAAACGGCAAAGTTCACGGATGCAGGGTCAGCCAGCACGGTCTGGGGCTCGGTCTCAGCGGCCAGGAACTTGAGCACGTCATCGTACTCCTGGATCTCCACGCCGTTGGCCTTGAGCTCTGCGGCAGCTTCCGCACCCAGACGTGCGGTGTTGATGAAGAGCACCGCGCGCTCCGGGGTCACATAGCAGTAGGACATGGCATAGGGGGTGCACTGGATATCCATGGCGCGCAGGTTCAGCAGCCAGGCCAGATTATCCAGCTTGCCCACCAGCTGTGCGGTGCAGCCCAGCTCCTTGAGCCTGCCGCGCAGGCGCTCCAGCTTTTCGGCAGGGGAGAAGCCCGCATACTCCTTGGGCAGGATCCATGCCGGGGTGGCAGGCAGGGCGGGGCGGCCCTCGGTCCACAGCTCATCCTCAAGGTTCAGGGTCTTGATGGTGCCCTTCTTGGCATCCAGCTTCTTCTGCACGCCGCGCACCAGCCCGCAGGAAGCGGTCAGGCCGCACAGGCCCAGCACGCCGTTCTCAGGCAGCACCTTGCCGCAGTATTCCTCCACGGTGGGCACGCCCGGCTCACCCATCCGCATCAGCTGGATCTCGGTACCGGCGATCTCCTTCTCGGCCTGCACAAAGTAGCGGCCGTCTGCCCAGACAGCGCTCTCGGTGGGGGTGACGACGAAGTTGGAGTTTTCGCCGTGAAAGCCGGAGAAATAGGTCAGGGAGGTGTAATGGTCGGGCAGGTACTCGCTGGAATGCGGGTCACCCACCGGAATCAGATAAACGTCCACGCCGTTGGCCTTCATGGCAGCCCGCAGGGCAGCCAGACGCTCAGGAACCGTGTTCATGCTCATAATAAAAAGCCTTCTTTCTTCCATCTATCTGCCGGAAAAACGTCCGGCGGCGGGGGTCACTGTGTCTTATTGTACCATCACTCCGGGCAGAATGCAATTCACCGGCAGCGAAAAGCCCCCGCCGGGGCATCAGCACTCAGGCGGGGGCAGAAAGCACGGTCACCGCGCGTTCTTTTTTGCAAGATCTTTGGTGTACAGGGCACGGGTGGCGTTCAGCACAGCCAGCACCATCACGCCCACATCGGCGAAGATGGCGGTCCACATGCTGGCCAGACCCAGCGCGCCCAGCACCAGGCAGGCAAACTTGATCGCCAGAGCAAACACGATGTTCTGATACACGATGCGCAGGGTGCGGCGGGCAATGCGCATGGCCAGCGCGATCTTGGCCGGGTCATCGTCCATCAGGACAACGTCAGCGGCCTCGATGGCAGCATCGGAGCCCAGAGCACCCATGGCGATGCCCACATCGGCACGGGACAAAACCGGGGCATCGTTGATGCCGTCGCCCACGAAGGCGAGGTTTTCTTTGGGCTGCTTTGCAGCGAGGAGCGTTTCGATCTGGTCCACCTTATCACCGGGCAGCAGGCCTGCATGGTATTCATCCAGACTCAGCTCGGCGGAAACGGCCTTTGCCACAGGCTCCGCGTCGCCGGTCAGCATGACCGTCTTGCGGACACCGGCCTGTTTCAGGCCCCTGATGGCAGCGGCACTGTGAGGTTTGACCACATCAGCGATGAGCAGATAGCCTGCGTATCTGCTCTCCATGGCAACATGGACGATGGTGCCCGGCTCGGTGATCTCGGGAACCGTCAGGCCCAGCTTTGCCATCAGGCGGGCGTTGCCGGCAGCGACGGTTTTGCCGTCCACCTTTGCGGTCACGCCGTGGCCGCCCAGCTCCTGCACATCGGTCACACGGCTGGGGTCAATGTCCTTACCGTAAGCATTCTTGATGCTCAGGGAGATGGGGTGCTTGGACCAGCTCTCGGCCAGAGCGGCGGCTTCCACAAGGGCATCCCCGGTCACGCCGTTTTCGGGGTGGATGCCCACCACCTTGAAGGTGCCCTGGGTCAGGGTGCCGGTCTTATCAAACACCACGATGCCGGTGCGGGCCAGCTCCTCCAGATAGGTGGAGCCCTTGACCAGGATGCCGCAGGCAGACGCACCGCCGATGCCGCCGAAGAAGCTCAGCGGGATGGAGATGACCAGAGCGCAGGGGCAGCTGATGACCAGGAAGGTCAGGGCGCGGTAGACCCAGTCACCGAAGCGGGCGGGCTGGCCCATCAGCAGCAGAACGATGGGGGGAACAAAGGCCAGCGCCAGTGCGCCGTAGCAGACGGCGGGGGTGTAGACCCGGGCAAAGCGGGTGATGAAGTTCTCGGCGCGGGCCTTCTTCATGCTGGAATTTTCCACAAGGTCGAGGATCTTGGAAACGGTGGATTCGCCGAACTCCTTGGTGGTCCGCACCTTCAGCAGGCCGGTCATGTTCACACAGCCGCTGATGACCTCATCGCCGGAACGGACATCCCGGGGCAGGCTCTCGCCGGTCAGGGCTGCGGTGTTCAGGGCAGAAGTTCCCTCCACGATGATGCCATCAATGGGCACCCGCTCGCCGGGCTGGACCACGATCACGGTGCCCACCTCCACATCATCGGGGTCCACCTGCTCCAGTTTGCCGTCCTCGTCCTCAACGTTGGCGTAATCGGGGCGAATATCCATCAGGCTGGAAATGCTCTGGCGGCTCTTGCCCACGGCCACGCTCTGGAACAGCTCGCCGATCTGGTAGAAGATGATAACGGCACAGCCCTCCACATAATCGCCCAGCGCAAACGCGCCCACGGTGGCAACAGCCATCAGGAAGCACTCGTCAAAGGGCTGGCGGTTCCTGATGCCCAGCAGTGCCTTGCGGAGCACATCCCAGCCGACCACCAGATAGGGGATGCAGTAGAGCAGCAGCTCCACCGGCGTGGGAAACTGGGGCAGCAATTTGAGGATGAGCACCAGCACCAGAGCAGCAATGATCCGGTACAGGTTCTTCTTCTGCTTTTTATTCATATCTGTACTCTCCTTTTTTCTGGATTCTGGGCCGCAATGCGCCGCGGCGGGCGGGGTGGATTCAACAGGTTTTCCCCACGGGATAGACTTTTCCACGTTTTCCCCTGAGTTTTCCACGGACTTTTCCCGGAGAAAACCTGCTTTTTCGCGTTTCTTTTTGCATTTTTTCGCAGAAACTGTTGAAAACCCGGTGGAAACTGTTGAAAACCCGTTTTCTTTTCCACAGTTTCCCACACCGGCTTTTGGGCCGTCCTGCCCGAAAAATGTGCTACAAAAAGCTCCCCCGCAGGGGAGCCGCGCCGGAGTTACAAACCCCTGTTTCCTCAGATATCGAAGATCTCGCAGTCATCCTCGACCTTTTTGCAGGCAGCCAGAACGTTCACCATGGTGTCGTGGGGGTCTGCACCCTCAGCAAACTCCACCTTCATCTTCTGGGTCATAAAGCTGACGGTAGCCTGTGCCACGCCTGCAACGGTGTTGGCGGCATCCTCCATCTTCTGGGCGCAGTTTGCGCAGTCAACTTCGATCTTGTAGCTCTTCTTCATTATAAGTACCTCTCTTTATTTTATGTGGACCTCTCAGGCACGCCTTGTGCGCCCGGAGGCATTGTACTGCGTTTTCCGTTTACTCCTCAATGTGATCCATGCCCATGGAGAGGATGCTCCTCACATGGTCATCATCCAGTGCATAGTAAACGGTTTTTCCATCCCGGCGGAAGCGCACGAGCTTTGTGTCCTTGAGCACCCGGAGCTGGTGGCTCACTGCCGACTGGCTCAGCTGCACCGCATTGGCAATGTCCTGCACGCAGAGCTCATTGTCATGCAGCGCATATAAGATCTTGATGCGGGTGGAGTCGCCGAACACCCGGAACAGGTCGGCCAGCTCATACAGCACCTCGTCATCCGGCATCACCACCGGTTCCGTGTTTTCCTGCCCCGCCGGGGTCATCTGCTCCAATCCGATCATGTCCGTTCTCCTTTTGCTGCGTTTTACATGAACGTCTGTTCATGTGTTCATGTTATCATGCAGAACAGCTTCTGTCAAGAGTTTTTGCAAAGTTTTCTGTGTTCCTCTTAAAATCATTGAAAAAACCGTAAAAAAAGCCAAAACGGAGGGAGATTTGCAGAAAAAAACGCCCAAACAGGTGCATCTGTGCCAAAAGTGTGGTATTCTAACAATGTATTTCTAAATTTTCGCCTTCGGGCATCTGGAAAGGACGTATTTTTATGTTGGAAGCTGGAATCCGCGGCGAGCAGAGTGTCGCCGTTACTGCCGAGAACACCGCAAAGACCATGGGCAGCGGCACGCTGGACGTGTTTGCCACCCCCGCGCTGGTGGCACTGGCCGAAAAAACCTGCTGGATGAGCGTTGCCGCCGCGCTGGACGAGGGCTGCGGCACCGTGGGCACCCGGCTGGAGCTGGAGCACAGCGCCCCCACCCCTGTGGGCATGACCGTGACCTGCGAGAGCGAGCTGACCGCTGTGGAGGGCCGCAAGCTGGTGTTCAAGGTCTCCCTGCACGACGAGAAAGGCCCCGTGGGCGGCGGTGTGCACGAGCGGTTCATCATCAACAACGCCAAGTTTGCCGCAAAGGCAGAGAGCAAAAAGGGGTAACGGCCTCGCCCTCTCAGTCAGCGCCGTTGGCGCTGCCAGCTCCCCCAAAGGGGGAGCCTTTGGCATTGTGGGCAGGCTGACCGTGCAGATACAGCGGCACTCTGTCCTCTTCCATCACCTGCGCTTCCGCCTTTTGCTGGGCGGCGGTCAGCAGGCGGATGGCCTGTTCGTTGGCGCGGAACAGCTCAAAATACAGCGCTTTATAATCCGGCGTGGCGGCGGCCCCCTTTCCGTTTGCAATAGGGATAGTCTGCCCCGGGCCGGGACAAAAAATCAAGTGAGGAATCATTTATGAAAAAGACAAATCTCTCCTGGGTGGGGGCACTGCTGGTGTTTGCCCTGCTGCTGTGGTGCACCGCAGCCACCCCCGGCACCATTGCCGACCCGGCCAGCTACGCCCCCGCAGTGTACAGCTCCATGCTTTCCCTGCTGCCGCCGGTGGTGGCCATTGTGCTGGCCCTGAACACCAAGGAGGTCTACACCTCCCTGCTGGTGGGCATTGCCACCGGCGCGCTGCTCTTTGCCAACGGCAACCTGGAGCTGGCGCTCAACACCCTGTTCTTCAACGAGGATGGCGGCATGGTTGCCAAGCTCTCTGACAGCAGCAACGTGGGCATTCTGGTCTTTCTGGTGATGCTGGGCATTCTGGTGGCCCTGATGAACAAGGCCGGCGGCAGCGCCGCCTTTGGCCGCTGGGCCTCCACCCACATCCACACCCGGGCCGGGGCGCAGTTTGCCACCCTGATTCTGGGTATGCTCATTTTTGTGGACGACTACTTCAACTGCCTGACCGTGGGTTCCGTGATGCGCCCCGTGACCGACCGGCAGAAGGTCTCCCGCGCAAAGCTGGCCTACCTCATTGATTCCACCGCCGCGCCCATCTGCATCATTGCGCCGGTGTCCAGCTGGGCCGCCGCCGTTACTTCCAGCGTGCCCGAGGGCTCCGGCATCAACGGCTTTACCATGTTCCTGCGCACCATTCCCTACAACTATTACGCCCTGCTGACCATTGTGATGAGCCTGTTCCTCATCTTCACGGGCACGGACTACTGCTCCATGAAGCAGCACGAGGACAACGCCCGGGCCGGTGACCTTTTCACCACGGCCGACCGCCCCTACGGCGACGATGTGGATGCCGAGGACGATGCCCACGGCCATGTCATTGATCTGGTGGCACCGGTGCTGGTGCTGATCGCGGCCTGCATCTTTGGCCTGATCTACACCGGCGGCTTCTTTGAGGGCGTAGACTTCATCACCGCCTTCTCCGACTGCAACGCCTCCGCCGGTCTGGTGCTGGGCAGCAGCATTGCCCTGATGTTCACCTTTGTGTTCTACCGTGTCCGCAGCGTGATGACGTTCCAGGATTTTGCCGCCTGCATCCCCGAGGGCTTCAAGGCCATGGTCAGCCCCATGCTGATCCTGAGCCTGGCCTGGACGCTTTCCGGCATGACCAACCTGCTGGGTGCAAAATATTACGTTGCCAACCTGCTGGGCGGCTCCGCTGCCGCCCTGCAGTACCTGCTGCCGGTCATCATCTTCCTGGTGGCGGTGTTCCTGGCCTTTGCCACCGGCACCTCCTGGGGCACCTTCTCCATCCTGATCCCCATTGTCTGCCACGCTTTCCCCCAGGGCGAGATGCTGGTGGTCTCCATTGCGGCCTGCCTGTCCGGCGCTGTGTGCGGCGACCACTGCTCTCCCATTTCCGACACCACCATCATGGCCTCTGCCGGTGCCCATTGCAGCCATGTGAACCATGTTTCCACCCAGCTGCCCTACGCCATTACCGCCGCTTCCTGTTCCGCCGCGTGCTATGTGATCACCGGCCTGACCCAGATGTTCCTGGGCAGCAGCGCCAGCCTGTGGACCTCGCTGATCCTGCTGGGCGTTGCCATTGTGCTGGAGCTGGTGGTGCTGAACATTCTGCGCGTAAAGCTGGGCAAAAAGGCCAAAGCGTGATATACTAAAGGAAATTGAGTGTTCGAAGGGAGACCGTACCATGCTGGAAAAAGCATTCAACGATGTCTATACCAAGTTCAAGCTCCATTTCTACCAGAACGTGTTCCAGCGCTTTGCCACCCGTGAGGCGACCCTGACCACGGTGGAATCCTTTTGCATGGAGGGCATTATGGCCATGGGGGAGCCCACCATTGCGGAGTTTTCCCGGATGATGCAGATCTCCACCCCCAACGCGGCGTATAAGATCGGCTCGCTGGTGCGCAAGGGCTATGTGGAAAAGATCCAGTCCACCACCGACCGCCGGGAGTATCACCTGCGGCCCACCCAGAAGTATATCGACTACTACAACATCAGCTACTCCTACCTGAGTACGGTGGTCCAGCGGGTGAACAAGCGCTTCCCCAAAGAGGACGTGAAGAAGCTGGAACAGATGCTGACCATCATCAGCAACGAGCTGATGCCCGAGCTGAACCTGGAAAACAACCCGGAAGCTCCGGAGGAAAAGAAAACCGCGCGCTGAGCCGCACCCTTCCGGAAACCCCGGAAGCCCATGCGCCGACCCCGCGCAGCCAGACAGGACTGCCCCACAGAGATGTGGAGCAGCCCTGTTTTTTTCTGCCGGAACGGGCCGTGCGGCCAACAAAAAAAGCCCCGGAGGGCTTGCGGGACCCTCCGGGGCGAGGCAGCGGCGTGCGGGCCCGCTGCCTCAGGGGATAGCGATCAACAGGAGATTCTGGGGGAGCAACTTTTTGGGGGAATCGTCAAAGAATGTGATGCATGGCCCAAAGGGTCAGCGGGGCGTTTGCCCGGGGCCTTTGGGGGTTGGGGTTCAGTGCTGGGACTTGTAGAACATGGCCTTGCGCTTGCGCTCCATCCAATATCCCGCTGCAGACAGCACCATGCCTGCGCCCAGCATCAGGTCTGCCAGCCAGCCGCTGGTGCCGGTCTGGATCAGCTTGGCATCCTGCACCGCCGGGAGCACCGGGGTCTCAGGAGCGGGAGCCCACACCTGCTGGTGCAGGCCCTCCAGCGGGAGCACCCGGCACAGCCATGCCAGCAGCACCACGGTGCCCACCGCACAGCCTCTTTGAACCTGTTCCTGCTGTCTCTGCCCCATCATGCCAGCCTCCTTCTTTTGTGCCGTTCCCCGGTGGTTTTTCTCCATTATATCACATCCGCGCTGTAATTTGCCAGAGAGCAGAGGGGAATGTACCTCTGTGCCGCTTGCGCCTGCTCTGAAAACCGTTTGAATTGCAAAATGATTTTTTAGTTGCTATACTGGGCTTATCAAATTTTTTTCGGGAGGATGCCGCAGTGACAGCACAGACAATGCAAATCGGGAACAGACCTTGCCGCATTTACGGCGAAGCCAATGCAGAATACCTGCTGCTCCAAATGACAGGTGAGCATGAGCTGCAAAGTATGGATTATGAAGTGGCGGCGATCGCACAAAGCAGCCGGAATTTTCTGTTTGCGGCTCTCCCGGTGGAAAGCTGGAACGATGCGCTTTCTCCGTGGAAAGCCCCTGCCGTGTGGGGAAAGCAGGGTTTCGGCGGCAAAGCTGGGGACACCCTGCGCTTTCTGACGGAGCAGGTCATTCCCACACTGGAGCAGCAGTTTCCTCTCCCGGAAAACGTCAAAATCATTCTGGGCGGCTACTCGCTGGCCGGGCTGTTCGCTTTGTGGGCTTCCACCCAGACCGATTTGTTCTACGGTGTCGCCGCCGCTTCTCCCTCTGTGTGGTTTCCGGGCTGGATGGAGTTTGAACAGCAGCACCCGATACAGGCACAGCACGTTTATCTGAGCCTTGGTGACAAGGAAGAGCGCACGAAAAACACCATCATGGCTGCGGTAGGGGATAATATCCGCACGCTGCACAGCCGGCTTACAGAGCGTGGCGCAGACTGCACCCTTGAATGGAACAGCGGTGGACATTTCAAAGACGCCGACTTACGCACGGCAAGGGCGTTTCGATGGGCGATGGAGGAACACACATGACCATTTTGATTGATGCAGATGGTTGTCCTGTGGTTGACCTGACCTTGCAGATTGCAAAGCAGTTCGGTATTCCCGTCATCATCCTGTGCGACACCTCTCACCAAATCGAGCGGGAAGGTGCGCAGACGCTGGTGTTCGATAAAGGGGCGGACAGCGTGGATTTTGCTCTCGTCAACCGGGTAAAACCGGGAGATGTGGTCGTGACGCAGGACTACGGGCTGGCCAGCATGTGTCTTGCCAAGTGCGCACGAGTGCTGAACCAGAATGGTCTGGAATACACCGCCGACAACATGGAAGCTCTCATGCTGCGACGGTATGAAAACAAAAAGCTCCTCCGTGCCGGAAAGCACCCCAAGGGGAGCCCAAAGCGGACGAAGGAGCAGGATGTCAGGTTTGCGGATACGCTTGAGAAGATCTTGAACTGCAACCATTGATACATACTATGGGAAGTCTGGAGAAATCCAGTCTTCTTTTTTCATGAGAAAATTGTAATATTTTTTGCAATTTGGTTGCGTTTTGAGGGGGAGTGAATCGGCCCCGTCGTTCTTTCGGCTCGTTTTCTTGCATCTGCTTTCCCGAATCTGCTATACTGAAGTCACTTTTTTAATCGGAGGCTTTCATGACAACCCTTCTTCTCCTGCGCCATTCCATCCCGGAGCGCGGCGGTTCCAGCCCCGACCCCGGCCTTTCTGCCGAAGGTCTTCAGCGGGCCGCCGCAGTCTTTCAAAATGACGCTTTCCGCACGGTCTCGCTCGTCTGGTCGTCCCCTTCGCTGCGTGCGCTCCAGACCGCACAGCTGCTGGGGCTTCCCGTCCGGCAGGATACCCGCCTTGCCGAGCGCCGCACCGGCGACACGACCGGGCAGGACGCTTCGTTCTGGAAACGCCAATACGAAGACCCGGACTTCAAAAATCCGGACGGCGAGTCCTTCCGTGAGGTCAGCGCCCGGATGGCAGACTGCATCCACGAACTGCTGGATTCGCTCCCGGAGGGGCAGAACGCCCTTGTCGTCTCCCACGCCGCCGCTATTTGCAGCTACTTGCAGCGCTTTTGCACCGTTGAGGTGACCGACGCCGCACAGAAGCTCCGCCGGATTACATTTCAGGGCGAAGTTCTGTTGGATGGACACTTTTGGGAGGCTGATGGATTTGTGCTGCACATCGAAAATCGCCGCCCTGTTCTCATCCGCACCTATGCGCAGGAATGCCACGAGGGTGCAATGACCATTACATACTAAACAGACAGGACTGCTCCACAACATTTTGTGAGACAGTCCTGTTTGCTTAGATGCAAAGATTATTCTTTAAGTAATTATTCTTGACAGAATAATCTTTGAGACGTACAATGAAGCTGAACCTGTCATCAAATCAGTCGTGAGGTGAGCCGCTATGTTTTTTGTTGACCGTGTACAGGAAATGTCCGTATTACAGACCGCTTATGAAAAGCCGGAATCTTCTTTGTTCGTTCTCTATGGTCGTCGCCGTGTAGGAAAAACCACGCTTTTGTCAGAATTCTGCAAAGAGAAGCCGTCTCTTTATTATCTGGCAACGGAGGAAAGCATTCAGGCAAACCGAAACGCCTTCCGGTTGATGGCTGCTGATTTTCTCCAGAACGATTTATTGAAAAGTGCAACCGATGCAAGCTGGGAGATGATTTTTTCCGTTCTTCTCTCTGCTCAGGAAAATAAAAAACTGGTCATTGTGTTGGATGAGTTTCAGTATCTGGGCAAGGCAGACAAAGCATTTCCTTCTGTTTTTCAAAAAATCTGGGATACTATTCTGAAAAACAAAAATGTAGAAGTGATTCTTTGCGGCTCTCTGGTTCACATGATGATGGAGCAGACTCTTTCTTACTCCAGCCCTTTGTATGGACGCAGAACGGGACAGATTCGGCTGAAGCAGATTCCATACGCTTATTACGACCGATTCTTCCCTGATCTTGATGAACAGACCCGCATTTTATATTATGCTGTCACAGGTGGTGTTCCGAAGTATATCGAATTATTTCATCCATGTGCCGATATTGATACCGCCATTCTGCAAAATGTAATGACTCCTCAGAGCTTTTTGTATGAAGAACCTGAATTTTTACTGCGGCAGGAGGTTCAGGATGTCGGAAGTTACTTTTCCATCATCCGTGCGATTGCATCTGGAAACATGAGGATATCTGATATTGCTTCTGCGCTGTCGCTTCCAGCCACCAGTTTGTCAAAGCCCTTAAAAACATTGTGCGATCTGGATATTCTGGAGCGAGAAGTGCCTCCCACCGAAAAAAATATTGAAACCAGCAAAAAGGGGCAATACCGCATTAAAGATAATTTTCTTGCGTTCTGGTTCCGATTTGTTTACCCCATGCGCTCTTTCATTGAAAGCGACCACCCGGAAATCGCAATGACAAAGCTGAAAACCGGGTTTATCCCCAATCATGTTGGCTACGTCTACGAGGATATTTGCAGACAAAAGATGTGGGAGCTGAACGCGCAAGGAAAACTGCCCTTTCTCTTTGACCGTGTTGGCCGTTGGTGGGGTGGAAAAGATACAGAAATCGATATTGTCGCCATTGATACCACAGACCGAAGCAAAATCATCTTTGGAGAGTGCAAATTTCATCAAAATGTTCCGATGCAGCTGTCGGAACTGCACCAACTGAAAGAAAAAGCTGCTGTCGTTCCGTGGGGGAATGCGAATCGAGACGAATACTTTGCTCTATTCTGTATCAGTGGTTATTCTGAGGACTTGCAGCAGCTTGCACAGGAAGATTCTCATCTTCTTTTGATGTGATTTTTCTCATGTAATAATTTGTAAATAGGACTGCTCCACAACATCTTGTGAGGCAGTCCTGTTTGCTTAGTACCCTTTTCATTGGAGCCAATATTTACACCTGACAGGAAAGGAGTGATAGTTTTCCACATGAACAAGCACTCACAGTTGAAAATCCGAGGCCACGCCAAATGACGCTAGACTATTTCTATGGGCAGTCGGGCGAGTTGTTCTCCTATTTCCGCATCCCCAAGGCACACCTTTTAACTTATCTTATCGGATTCGCACCCGGCAGCATGGTTCGGGCGTGACATCCTTGCATTCTCTCCCGCCGTTGGGTACACTGATGGTGTCAGCGGCAGAAGTTACATATTCAAGTGGATGCAAAGATACAGCAGTCTCAACAAACAGTAGTATTTTTAACAGATTCAACAGGCGACCGGTTAAAGTTCCTGTTGGAGAGAATTTAGGAGAGAACGGACATCTGCGGCCCGGTTTTTGCCGATGCTTTTGCGTTCCAAGCAGTAAAAGCGCAAAATAAAAAAGTCGCAGATTCGTTTGAATCTGCGACTTCTGGCGGAGATGGTGGGATTCGAACCCACGTGCCCGATTAAGGACAAAACGATTTCGAGTCGTTCTCGTTACGACCACTTCGATACATCTCCATATTCATAGCCATATAATTATAGCAAAAAGCCGCCGTTCCGTCAACACTTTCTGCCGGAGGGACCCACAGCGCCAAAGAGGCCCTCTGGTCTGGGATAAGCGAAAGCCGCTGCCGCTCTCTGCGGAGAAGTACAACCTCCTTTTCCTCTCTGCTCCGGGGCACCTTTTCATGCTGTGCTGTCGTTTCCAAGGGCCAGATTGTAAAATCGTGGAATCATCGTCTGGATTTTCACAAAATATTACTATTTTGCCAAAAGATTGTACAAACTCTGCCCCCCTCTGATGTGCTATACTGAAATCAACAACCGGCCTGTTTCCGGCATTTCTTCTGCCATACAGGCCGCCGAAACAAAGAAGAAAACCAGAAGGAGCAGTATCGATGAGAGAGATCATTTCCTTGAACGAAAACTGGACCCTGTCCTTCCCCAAGGGCGAGCGTCCCACCGAGCAGGTCACCCTGCCCCACACCTGGAACGCTGTGGACGGCATGGACGGCAACGGCAGCTATCTGCGCACCACCGGTGTCTACACCCGCACCTTTACCCAGCCCAAGCAGCCTCTGGCTGGCGGCCGCACCTACGTTGAGGTGCTGGCAGCTGCTCTGGCCGCAACCGTGAAGGTCAACGGCCAGGTGGCAACCACCCACGAGGGCGGCTTCTCCATCTTCCGTGCCGATGTCACCGACCTGTGCCACGAGGGCGACAACGAGCTGACCATCGAGGTCTCCAACGAGGACACCCCCTCCATGTACCCCGCTTCCGCCGACTTCACCTTCTACGGCGGCCTGTACCGCGGCGTGAACCTGATCAGCGTGCCCGGCACCCACTTTGACCTAGACTATTTCGGCGGCCCCGGCATCAAGGTCACCCCCAAGCCCACCGAGGACGGCGGTGCCACCTTTGAGATCGAGAGCTGGGTCACCAACGGCGAAGAGGCCTATACCGTGATGTACAGCATCGAGGACTGCTACGGCAACGAAGTTGCTTCCGGCGTGCGCCCCTGCGACAGCACCAAGGTCACCCTGTACGTTCCCGATGCCCAGCTGTGGAGCATGGACGAGCCCAACCTGTACACCGTGACCGCCCGCCTGCAGAAGAACAACGAGACCTTTGACGAGATCTACGCCAACGTGGGTGTCCGCAGCTATACTGTGACCCCGAACGACGGCTTCTCCATCAACGGCGTGCCCACCCCGCTGCGCGGCGTGGCTCGCCATCAGGATCGTCTGTACAAGGGCAACGCCCTGACCGCTGAGGATCACTATGAGGATGCCCTGCTCATCAAGGAGCTGGGTGCCAACACCATCCGTCTGGCCCACTATCAGCACAGCCAGGACTTCTACGACGCATGTGACGAGCTGGGCTTCGCCGTCTGGGCTGAGATCCCCTTCATCAGCGTCTTTAAGAAGGACCCCTCCGCTCACCAGAACTGCCGTCACCAGATGACCGAGCTGATCATCCAGAACTACAACCACCCCTCCATCATGTTCTGGGGCCTGTCCAACGAGATCCTGATCGGCGGCATCTGCCAGGAGCTGGTGGACAACCACCACGACCTGCAGAAGCTGGTGCGTGAGCTGGATCCCACCCGTCTCACCACCATTGCCCACGTCTCCAACACCCCTGTTGACGGCCCCATGCATCACATTACCGATGTAGAGAGCTACAACCACTACTTCGGCTGGTACGGCGGCAAGATGGAGCAGAACGGCCCCTGGCTGGACAAGTTCCACGCCGAGCACCCCGACATCTGCATCGGCATCTCCGAGTACGGCACCGAGGGTATCATCAACTGGCACAGCAACGATCCCCAGTGCAAGGACTACACCGAGGAGTATCAGGCACTGTACCACGAGCATCTGGCTCAGGTGTTCGAGGATCGTCCCTGGGTGTGGGCTACCCACTGCTGGAACATGTTCGACTTTGGCTGTGCTGCCCGCCACGAGGGCGGCGTTGCAGGCCGCAACAACAAGGGCCTGATGACCATTGACCGCAAGACCAAGAAGGACAGCTACTTTGTCTACCAGGCATACTGGTCCAAGCTGCCCATGGTCCACATCGCCGGCCGCCGCCATGCACAGCGCGCAGGCGAGACCACCGAGATCAAGGTCTACTCCAACCAGGACACCGTTGTGCTGTACGTCAACGGCAAGGAAGTCGGCCAGCAGACTGCACACCGCGTGTTCAAGTTCAATGTTGCTCTGGAAGAGGGCTTCAACACCATCCTGGCCGTTGCCGGTGACGTGAAGGATTCCATCACGCTGGAAAAGGTCGAGAAAGAGCCTGATTACTACACCCTGCCTGAGTTCAACGAGCGTCAGGAGGGCGTTGCCAACTGGTTCAAGCAGGTCGGCAGCCTGGATCTGAAGGCTCCGATGGAGTTCCCCGAGGGCTATTACAGCATCAAGGACAACATGGAGGATCTCTCCAAGAACGAAGAGGCTCTAGCTCTCGCTACCAGGGCTGTCAAGCTGGCCACCAACTTTGACATCAAGCCCGGCGTTGGCATGTGGGATATGATGAAGCGCATGACCCCTGAGGCTATGGCTAAGATGATCAACATGCCCGACGGCTTTATCGAGAGCCTGAACGCACAGCTGATCAAGATCAAGAAGTAAGTACTTCCTGCATCTGAACACCAAAAGCGAACGAACCGCCCCGGCACTGCACAAAGCAGCCGCCGGGGCGGTTTTTGTATGCGGCAAATGGCAAGATGAATCAGGCCGCCGAGATGGTCAATTTCAAGCCCAGCTGCTGGAAGATCTTCAGCAGGGTATCCAGATTGGGCATCGTCTTAAAGGATTCGATCCGTGCCACCGAGGATTGCGGAATGCCGCACCTCGCTGCCAGCTCCCGCTGGCTCAATCCCATCGCATTGCGCTGCTCTACCATTGCTTTCACGATTGCAGACATTGCTTCCGCTTCCCGGATATCCTTTGCAATTTCCGGGTCAGCAGCTGCCACATGCTCCTTATAATCGTTCCAGGTCCTCATATTCACTCACCCTTTCTTGCAAGCCAATCATCACGTTCCGCTTTTGCTCGTTCAATTTCACGCCGCGGTGTTTTTTGCGATCTCTTCCGAAATTGGTGCAGCAGCACAAACCGATCACCCCGCCAACAGAAGTAGAATACCCGGTTATTTCCCGGACGCAGCTCCCAGATGCCATCCATCAGATGCTTCGTCACATTCTCGGAAAGCCGTGTTCCGTTGTCCTGCAGCAGCTGGATATACAACACGATCTGTTTATACTGTATTCGCGCATCCTTATTGGATGCGCTTTTTATCCGCAGCTCTTCCAAAAAGTCCCACAGTTCGGAAACGCCTCTGTCGTTCTCATAAAATTCGACTGTATACATTCATGTTCCTCTTCTATGTGCGGCTTATCCCTCAGCCTTATGATAGCACATTTGCTATCAGTCGTCAATCTGTTTTCTCATCTCCCACACTCTCTTGCAAGCCAAAAGGGCCCTGCGGCATTTGCAGGGCCCTTTCGGTTATGGGAGATCATGAAATATCAAAGCGGTGGCAGCCGCAGGGACATCGGGGAGGGGAACCGGCTCATTTTATTGTGACACAGCCGGAGCTCCATACCATATACTATCCCAGCCTGTGGTTCAGCGCTTCTTGCTGCGCTTCTTCTTGCGCGGGGCAGAACGGGCAGGGTTCTGGGTGGGAACAGAACCATTGGAGTGCTTCTGCTCCATCCGATATCTGACGTAATTGGGGATCACGACCGCGATCACGATCAGCAGGATCCAGACCAGGATGCTGGGCTGCTCGTGGTTGGTGTTGAACAGAAACTGCATGACATTATCCATAGGGTGTTTTCCTTTCCGGCCCAGCAGGCCGCCAGAGGGCTTTTTACAGCCAGATGTTGCCGTCCTCATCCGGTTTCATGGGCACGGCAATGATGAAGTCCACGATGGTCATAGCGGCAGAGAAACCACTCCAGAAGGTTGCCAGATACAGCAGGCCCAGCACCGGGCGCTTGGCATAGAACTGGTGCACACCAAACGCCCCCAGAATGCACAGGCGCATATATTTCTTGCGGCTGACACAGTGCTTTTCACGGTGTTCTCTCCAGTATAACAGGTGGTCGATGGTGTTCCAGATGATCCCATGATCCGGGTCCTTTACCCACTGTGTCTTTTCTTCCATTTACGATGTACCTCTTGTCTGAATTTTGTTCCAAAAGCAGAAAACCGCCCGCCGCAAGGGCGAGCGGTTTTCCTATTTGATTTTACAGGTTTCCGCAGAAAATTGCAAGTACCAATTAGGCGTTCTCAGCCATGGTCTTCATCTTGATCTGAGCGACCTCATCCTGGATCTCTTCCATCTTCTCCTTGGTCAGGGGATAGAACTTCATAGCGATCAGGTTGCAGACCAGACCGATCATGATCATGCCGTAAGCGCAGAAGACAACGCCGCCGCGCAGGCCCGGGGTAATGGGGTCACCCATAACGGGATTGTGGTCGGTGTAGCCGCACATGCTGAACATGACACCGGCGACCATGGGTGCGAAAGAGGAGACCAGCTTATCCACGAAGCTGAACAGGGTGCCCATCAGGCCGGGGACGTACTTGCCGGTACGGTAGACTTCGTAGTCGGCGCAGTCAGCGGTCATGGGGATGACGATGTTGCCGGAGATGCCCTGGAAACCGGCGGTGATGATGGTCAGAACGAGGTACAGGATCAGGAAGTAGCCCCAGTTCAGAGCGCCGGTAGCGGGGTTGGAGGTCATGGTGGTGGGGTCACCGAACAGCCACAGGGCTGCCAGTGCGCCATTGGTAATCAGACCGCCAATGGAACCGATCAGCATTGCCTTGCGCTGACCCAGACGGGTAGCAAAGAAGCTGATGAACAGGAAGCACACGATGGTGCTGGGGATGGTCACCAGACCGGTAACGTTACTCTGCAGCAGGTTGGAACCGGCGATGCAGGCGAACATGGCGACCATGACGGCGCTGGACTTTGCAGAAGAACCCAGCTTATCGGTAGATGCGGACAGGACCAGCATCTGGATGGCACGGTTGTTCTTCAGGGTATCCCAGTAGTCCTTCAGGCCGACCTTGACGGGTTTGCCGGTACCGAAGAATTCAGAACGATCCTTGGGAGTGATGGAGATCACAGCGATCAGGGTGAAGCAGGCGGACAAGATGGCGGTCATCTTCCACATGGTATCGAAGAACTCCAGAGAAGTGTAGCCGCCCACATCGTTGTAACTGTTAGCAATACGAGGAACGATAATACCAATGATAGCAAACAGCAGGGTGTTGAACACGCCATCGAAGGAAGCGAACATGGGGCGCTGCTTGGGGTCATTGGTCATGCAGCTCTGTGCAGACTTGGTAACAACACACTGGCAGGTGTAGCCCAGGTAGTAGACCATCAGAACGACCACATAGAAGGGGAAGCGCACGCCCTGAGGCAGCTTGTGGGTGACATGGAAAGCGATGTAGCTGGTGACGCACAGGATGATCTGACCGATCACGATGAACGGGCGGTTCTTGCCGAACTTGCCGTTGGTCTTATCCACCATAAAGCCCACGAACGGGTCAGTGACACCGTCCCAGATACGCATCATCATGGTCAGGGAAGAAGCGACCATCATGCCAACGCCGACCCAGCCCATCAAATAGTAGGTGGCGTAGTTCATCATCATCAGGTACAGGTTGGTTGCGGTGTTGTTCAGTGCGTAGCCTGCGATACGCCACAGGGGAACGCGGTGGATGCCGTTGTGCTCATAGTCCTTATCATAGAACTTATCCGGCAGACTTCTGGTTTTTGCCATTTCATTCTCTCCTTTGTTCACACAGGAACATTCTCCGTTTTCTCCATGGGGCTTACAGCTGCCACTGCGTACCAGCCCGTCCGAAGCTTTATGTCTATATTATGAACGTTTTTTGATATATCTGTTAGTAATATTTTAAGGTAAAACAGGTCATTCTTACGATTATGGGAAAAATTTCACGAACGTGAAAAAATCTATTGTGCTTATTGCACAATCAATTGATATACTAGTATAGCACAACGCCAGTTAGCTGCCACTATGTTCTGCGCCGGAGAACGGGTCTGCAAACACCAGAAAGGGCCCACGGCAAATGCCGCAGGCCCTTTCTGGC
This sequence comes from Faecalibacterium sp. BCRC 81149, assembly GCF_022750605.1. Classification (NCBI taxonomy): domain Bacteria; kingdom Bacillati; phylum Bacillota; class Clostridia; order Eubacteriales; family Oscillospiraceae; genus Faecalibacterium; species Faecalibacterium sp. BCRC 81149. The sequence continues at coordinate 102,354 of NZ_QXJA01000003.1, forward strand.
GCTAGGAGGTAAATGAATGAATAGAGGAAGATGTCAGATCAGGATGTCGCCGTTCTCATCGGCCTGCATGGGCAGTGCAATGAGAAGGTCGGTCACGCAGAGGAAGAAGGGCACCACGCTCCAGAAGAACAGGGTGTAGAAGGCCGCCAGCGCATACCGCTTTTCATAGTAGCGGTGGCCGCCGCACCAGCCCAGAAACAGGCAGAGCAGAAGGTACTTCTTCTTGTTCACCTTGTGCCTTACGCGGTTCTTTTTCCAATCGTGATACTTACCAATGAGGCCCGGGCTCTTCTCCTTTTCGAGATCGATGCCGGCTTCCAGCTTGGCATCCTGCAGCGCCAGCTCCGCCTTGATAAAGTCATCCCGGGTCAGCTCCTCGCCGGTCTCCAGCTTGTGGAACACATCGTCCGTTACCTGCTGGCGGCTGCCGGTGCCGTAATAGCCGGTGCTCCAATCGTCCTTTTCCTCGTCGTAGTGCTCCACATCGCCCAGCAGCTCGCCGGTGGTGGGGGCCTTTTCCGGGGCCTCAGCGGAGGGGGCCGGGGTGATCTCAGGGGTCTGGTTCAGCTTGTTTTCTTCTGCCATAGTGGTATTCCTTCCGGGTCTCAGGGTATCAGAAAGTCCTGCGGCAGAGGATGGCCCGCCGCAGGACATTTCCGGTTACGATGCAGGACAGCGGCGCTGTCCCGGATTCAAAATTTCCGCAGGGAGATGGTTGGCATTAAGCCTGCTTTGCAGCAGCCTCAGCCTTGATGCGGCCGATCTCAGCCTGGATCTCTGCCATCTTCTCCTTGGTCAGGGGATAGAAGTGCATGGCAACAACGTTGCACAGCCAGCCAACGATGGGCAGCAGGACGAAGCAGCCGATGGTTGCCCAGAAGATGCCGTCAGAGTACGGAGTCATGGTGTCGGGCAGAGCGTCCTTGAAGCCGGCCACGGAGTAGAACAGGGCCACCAGAGTGGCTGCCAGAGAGGAGATCAGCTTATCCACGAAGCTGAACAGGGTGCCCATCAGGCCGGGAACGTACTTACCGGTACGATAGACCTCGTAGTCAGCGCAGTCAGCGGTCATGGTGATAACGATGGAGGAGGACAGTGCCTGCACGCCGGACCATGCGATGACCAGCAGCACGAAGATCAAAGCGGTGGTGGTCCAGCCGGTGAACAGGGTGCCCCAGGTGTCAGGACGGATCAGGCGGAATGCGGGCAGAGAGAACTTGGAAGCATCGCCCTTGGGGTTGAAGAAGAACAGGAACAGGGTGATGGCGATGGAGCCGATGATGCCGCCCCAGGTACCCACCAGCATGGATGCCTTCTGGCCCATCTGACGAGCGATCTTGTTCATCAGCAGCAGAGAAATCAGGCAGATGGGGATAGAGGTGATCTGAGAGTAGCTGGAGAATGCGGCATAGTTGCCGAAGATGATGCCGAACAGGCAGATCATAACGGTAGCGTTGCTCTTGGTGGACATGAACAGCTTATCGGTAGATGCGGAGACCACCAGCATCTGGATGGCACGGTTGTGAGCCAGGGTGTCAACGTAATCCTTGATGCCGACCTTCTGGGTGGTGCCCAGACCGAAGTACTTCGGATTGTCCTTACGCCACAGGGCGATGATGGCGCAGACTGCAAAGACAGCGGACAGGCCGCCGAACATCAGCTGCATGGTGGTGAACAGGCCGGGGTTGTAGAAAGCGGACAGGCTGCCGCCGGACTTCTCCACGATGCCTGCCAGAGCAGGGTTCTGTGCCACCAGAGAAGCGATCTCGGCAGCGTTGGCCTCGGCAGTCAGGGTGAACTTGGGCACCAGGACATCGGTGACAATGATGGGGAACATGATGTTCATCAGAACAATGTTATACACAGTATCGCACATTGCGAAGATGGGGCGCTGCTTGGGATCGTTGGTCAGGCAGGTCTGAGCAGACTTGGTGACAACGCACTGGCAGGTGTAGCCAATGATGTAGATCATGTAGATGATGATGAACGCAATAAAGCGGACACCAGTGCCCATCTTGGGGATGAAGTTGAACATCACGAAGGTGGTGGCGAACATGATGATCTGACCGATAACGATGAACGGACGATTTTTTCCGAACTTGCCGTTGGTCTTATCGACCATCATACCAACGAACGGGTCGGTGACACCGTCCCAGACACGCATGATGGTAACAATAGAACCGGCCAGCACGGATGCCAGACCGACGATACCGATCAGGAAGTAGCTGATGTAACCGACCACGACCATGTAGGTGTTGGTGGAGGTGTTGTTCAGAGCGTACATCATGATCTCCCACATTTTCGCTCTGTGGATGCCGTTTTCTTCAAGCGGCTGTTTGACCTTTGCCATAGAGAAGCTCTCCTTTCAATTCTGCGGCCGGTGTGCTGCCACTCACTCCGGCCTTTCATTCGGTCCCCCGTGGGCTGCGGCTGCCACATCGCGAACCGGGGGATTTTTATGTATACATTATGAACTATCCCTCAAATTTCTGTTAGTAAAATTTTGTGGAAAAACAGGACAATTTTACTCTCCTTGGGCGAAATCAACAGTTTTAAAAAACAGCGTTCGTCATTTTGCACATGATTGCAAGATACTAGTACAGCACATTCCACAAAACAGACTTGTATTCCAACCGCGCGCAAAAAAAGAATACAAGGAAAGTGCGGAAATATCCAAAAATTTTTCTAGTTGTTCCGCGCGGCGGCCTCTTATAATAGGTATAGCATCTGCGGCTCTGTGGCATGGGCCGCTGCGTTCAAAAGAAAAGGAGAAAACACTATGGCAGTGAAAGCATCCGAGCGTGTAAAGCGCTACCAGAACCCCAACGGCCCCACCATCAGCACCGTGGAGCGCAAGGTCATCGAGCAGGACGGCCTGTATTTCAAGGACATCGACGGCACCGGCACCGTCAGCGCAGTCAACGACTGGCGCTTGACCCCGGCTGAGCGCGCCGAGGCCTATGTCAAGATTCTGACCACCAGCGAGAAGATCGGCCAGATCTTCACCTCCGACTGGCGCATGGGCCCCAAGTATCCTTCCCCCCGTCTGGCAGCCAACGGCCACAAGCCCGTGGCGGACGAAAGCGGCCTGCTGGACGAGGCACCCGTGAACGTCTCCGACAGCATCTTCGGCTCTCAGTCCCTGCCCAGCACCTCTGACATGGTCAAGAAGAGCTTCAACCGCCACGTCATCCTGCGCGAGAGCCCCACGCCCGAGGATCTGGCAGATTACCTGAACCAGCTGCAGTACCTGACCGAGACCTGTGATCACTTTGTTCCCATGCAGGTCATGTCCAACAGCCGCAACGAGAACGGTGAGGTCGTGTTCGGCATGAACGATGCCACCGGCGTGTTTGCCACCTATCCCGGCACCCTGGGCATTGCTGCAGCCGTCAAGGGCACCGCACGCATCGACATCATCGACAAGTTCGCCGACACCATCCGCCGCGAGTGGAATGCCTGCGGCCTGAAGAAGGGCTACATGTACATGGCCGACTGCGTCACCGACCCCCGTTGGCAGCGCACCTTCGGCACCTTTGGCGAGGACCCCGAGCTCATTGAGGAGATCTTCGACCACCTGATCCCCGGCATCCAGGGCGGCAGCAACGGCGTTACCCCCGAGGGTGTTTCCATGACCGTGAAGCACTTCCCCGGCGGCGGTGCCCGCGAGAACGGCTTTGATCCCCACTATGCAGCAGGCCAGTGGAACATCTACGCCACCCCCGGCTCCCTGCAGAAGTACCACATCCCGGCATTCCGTGCAGCCATCCGCCACAATGCCGAATCCATCATGCCCTACTACTCCAAGCCCAGCGCCGAGAAGAGCGCTCCGCAGGAGGACTTCAACGGCAACCCCATCGAGCTCCAGCCCTACGGCTTTGCCTACAACAAGGTGTTCATCGACGGCCTGCTGCGCGGCCAGATGGGCTTCAAGGGCTACATCAACTCCGACACCGGCATTGTTCACAATATGTGCTGGGGCGTTGACATGCTGGACGAGCCCGAGCGCATCGGCTATGCCGTGACCCAGAGCGGCGTGGACCTGATCTCCGGCCTGCTGGACAACGAGCTGGGCGAGGAGAGCTACGCCCGCGGCACCAACGACTACTACGACACCCACGCGGTGCCCGCCGGCTTCAAGAAGGAAGATCTTGTGCTGACCGATGCCAGCCTGAACCGCGCTGTCAGCCGCACCCTGACCGAGCTGTTCCGTCAGGGCATGTTCGAGGACACCTACGCCGATCCCAAGAAGGCCGCCGAGGTCGTTGCCACCAAGGCCGACTGGGAGGAAGCTTCCCGCGTGCACCGCGAGTCCGTTGTCCTGCTGAAGAACGACGGCACCCTGCCCCTGAAGGACGGCACCAAGGTCTACGCTGAGGCCTTTGGCAAGAGCGCCGAGGCCGGTGAGGCCGCCACCAAGGCCCTGCGCGAGATGCTGGGCAATATCACTCTGGTGGACACCCCCGATGAGGCCCAGGTGGCCCTGCTGATGGTCAGCCCCCAGTCCGGTGCATACTTCAACGCCACCCCGGGCTACCTGGAGCTGGACATCTGCGAGGACAAGACGGTCTGCAACGTGGACGAGAGCGGCAAGCCCACCACCGAGACCCACAAGGAGACCACTCTGGTGGGCGCAAACCGTCTGGCCGGTATCGCTGCTGCGGTCCACGCCCACGGCGGCAAGGTCGTTTCCAACATCAACTGCCCGCTGGCCTGGGAGGTCGGCAATGTGGAGAAGGTCTCCGATGCTCTGACCGTTGGCTTTGACACCTACCCCTCCGCAACGCTGGATGTGATGTTCGGCCGCTTTGCTCCCGTTGGCAAGCTGCCCCTGACCCTGCCCAAGGGCGACGAGGTGCTGGCTGTGAACGCGGACGGTGTCTGCATCAGCCCCAACGATGTGCCCGGCTTTGCAAAGGATGCCTACATGCCCGACAGCATGAAGGACGAGAACGGCAAGGCTTACGCCTACCGTGATGCCGCAGGCAACTACTACGAGATGAACTTCGGCCTGACGTTCTGAGGGCAGCCCTCTCCGTCTCGCTCAAACCAAAGGAGACACTTTCCATGGCACAAACGCAGAAAAAACAGCAGGATATGGGCACGGGTGACGTGAAAAAGCTCCTGCTTCAGCTGATGATCCCTGCCGTTGTGGCGCAGGTGGTCAACCTGCTGTACAACATCGTGGACCGCATCTACATCGGCCACATCCCGGGGATCGGCGCAGCGGCTCTGACCGGCGTGGGCCTGTTTACCCCCATCCTGATGCTTCTGAACGCCTTTGCCATGCTCATCGGCTCCGGCGGCGCGCCCCGCACCGCCATCGCCATGGGCCAGGGCGATAAGAAGCAGGCAGAAAAGATCGTCAGCAACAGCTTTACCATGCTGCTGCTCTTCTCGGTCGTCCTGACCATCGTCTTTTACGCCGCCGCACCCACCCTGCTGCGGCTGTTTGGCGCCAGTGACACCACCCTGCCCTACGCCCTGACTTACAGCCGCATCTACATTCTGGGCACCATCTGCGTGCTGATCGTGCTTGGCATGAACACCTTCATCACTGCGCAGGGCTTTGCCAAGATCAGTATGCTGACCACCGTTATCGGCGCGGTCATCAACATCGTGCTGGACCCCATCCTCATCTTTGGGCTGGGCATGGGCGTAAAAGGTGCTGCCATTGCCACCGTGCTGAGCCAGGCAGTGGGTGCCATCTGGGTCATCCGCTTCCTCACCGGCCCCAAGACCATCCTCAAGATCCGCAAAGAGGACATGAAGCTGGAGGGAAAGATCATCATGCCCGTGCTGGCACTGGGCATCTCCACCTTCGTCATGCTCTCCACCGAGAGCCTGCTGTCCATCAGCTTCAGCTCCAGCCTGGCCCGCTACGGCGGTGACGTGGCCGTGGGTGCCATGACCGTGATCACCAGCGCCTCCCAGCTGTGCACCATGCCCATCTCGGGCATCTGCCAGGGCGGCCAGCCGGTGATGAGCTTCAACTTCGGCGCAGGCAAGAAAGACCGCGTCAAGCAGGCGTTCCGCTTCCAGCTGACCCTCTGCCTGAGCTACACCACCATCTTCTGGCTGCTGATGATGCTGGTTCCCGGTGCAGTGGCTGGCATCTTCACCTCGGATGCCTCCCTGATCGATTACACCACCTGGGCCATGCGCATCTACATGGCGGGCATCTTCTCCACCGGTGTCCAGATCGCCTGCCAGCAGAGCTTTATGGCGCTGGGTCAGGCCAAGGTCAGCCTGCTGCTGGCCTGCCTGCGCAAGCTCATCCTGCTCATCCCTCTCATCTTCATCCTGCCCCATGTGGTCGCGAACCCCGTGTTCGGCGTGTTCCTCGCCGAACCCGTCAGCGACATCATCGCCGCTGCCGTGACCGCCACCACCTTCTTCCTCCAGTTCAATAAGATCCTGGACAAGGGCGCTGGCAGGGTCTGATGAGGGCCCCGGCCTGAGCCGCAGACCCTGAGAGAAACCATAAGAACCCCGGAGCTGCAGTTTCCATGCAGCCCCGGGGCTCTTTCTCGTTTTTACAGACCGGCCAGCAGGATGGCCAGCACGGCTTTCTGCACATGGAGGCGGTTCTCGGCCTCGTCAAAGATCTCGTCGGCGTGTTCTTCAAAGACGGCGGTGGAGATCTCCTCGCCCCGGTGCGCAGGCAGGCAGTGGAGGAGCATGGCATCGGGCTTTGCGCCCTCCATCAGCCTGCTGGTCACCTGAAAGCCTGCGAAGTCCCGCAGGCGGCGCTCACTTTCGGGGGTACCGGGGGCCGTGTTCCATGCAGCGGTCACCACCACATCGGCATCCTTCACACCCTCGGCGGGGTCGGTGAGCAGGTGAAACTTTTCGCCATACTTGTGGGCGAACATCAGCACGTCGGCGGCAGGGCGGTAGCCCTCGGGGCAGACGCAGGTCACACGCATCCCTGCCAGCAGGCCGCCTACGATGAGGCTGTTTGCCATGCTGCAGCCATCGCCGATGAAGCAGAGCTTCTGGCCCTCCAGCGTGCCCCGGCGCTCCCGGATGGTCATCAGGTCGGCCAGCACCTGGCAGGGATGGGCGTAGTCGGTCAGGCCATTGATCACGGGCACACCGGCCAGCTCGGCAAACTCTTCCAGATCGCACTGACGGTAAGTGCGCCAGACCACGCAGTCGTAGTAGCGGCCCAGCACCCGGGCGGTATCCTTGAGGGGCTCGCCCCGGCCGGACTGCAGCTCGGTGGCGGCGTTCATGTAGTTGCCAAGGCCCCCCAGCTGGTAGACACCCACCTCAAAGCTGGTGCGGGTGCGGGTGGAATTTTTGGAGAACATCAGCGCCACGCTCCTGCCCTTGAGCAGCTCCGGGGTCGTCCCGGCCTTCTGCTCTGCCTTGAGCTCTTCCGCCACATCCAGGATGTGGTGGAGCTCAGCGGGGGAGAGGTCGCTCATTTTCAGCAAATGTTTCATGCCTGCTCCTTCGGAGCCTTCTGCTCCATCTCGGTCAGCACCTCGTTCAGGATGCCCAGAGCCTTTTCCACATCGTGGGCGGTCAGGGTCAGCGGGGGCAGCAGGCGCAGGCGGCTCTTGGCCGTGAGCACCAGCAGACCCTTTTCGCGGCAGGCGGCCAGCACATCCGCAGCCTGGATGCCGCCAAAGAACTCGATGCCCACCATCAGGCCAATGCCGGAAAGGTTCTTGACCATGGGCAGCTTGGCCAGACCAGCACGCAGCTGGACGGCCCGCTCACTGACATTGGCCAGGAAGCTCTGATCCATCCGATCCACCACCACATTGGCACCGGCGCAGACCACCGGGTTGCCGCCAAAGGTGGAACCGTGGCTGCCGGGGCCCATGCCCTCGGCGGTCTTTTCGTTCAGCAGAACGGCACCGATGGGCAGGCCGCCGCCCAGGCCCTTGGCCAGCGTGACGATATCGGGCTTGAGGTTGTAGTGCTCACAGCACAGGAAGGTGCCGGTGCGGCCCACGCCGGTCTGCACCTCGTCCACGATGAGGACAAGGTCCTTTTCATCACAGAGAGCGCGCACAGCCTGCACATACTCAGGGTCCAGCGCCATCACACCGCCCTCGCCCTGGATCAGCTCCAGCATAATGGCACAGGTATGGCGGTCCACCAGTTCCCGGAGGCCCTCGATGTCACCGGCGGTGGTATAGACAAAGCCCTCGTTGAAGGGGCCAAAGTAGTTGTGGAACACCTCCTGACCGGTGGCGGTCAGGGTGGCAATGGTGCGGCCATGGAAGCTGTTGACCAGCGTGATCACAACATCGCGGCCCTTGCCGTAGTGGTCAAAGCTGTACTTGCGGGCAGCCTTGATGGCACCCTCGTTGGCCTCGGCACCGGAATTTCCGAAAAATACCTTGCTCATGCCGGTGCGCTTGCACAGCTTTTTGGCCAGCTTGCCGCAGGGGGCAGTGTAATAGAGGTTGGAGGTGTGCTGCAGCTTATGGGCCTGCTCGGAAACGGCCTCGGCCCAGGTCAGGTCGCAGTAGCCCAGGCTGTTCACGCCGATGCCGCTGGTGAAATCCAGATACTTCTGGCCCTCAGGGCCCTCGGCATACAGGCCGTGGCCCTTTTCCAGTGCAATGGGATTGCGGTTATAGGTGTGCAGGACATATTCGTTGTCCCGCTTGATGACTTTTTCGGAATCCATAGATATACCCTCCTTGGTTAGCGTCCTCGCCCTCTCAGTCTCGCATTCGCTCGCCAGCTCCCCCAAAGGGGGAGCCTATTCATCTTTATTATATCGCCCGATATAATTTTCAGCAAGCCTTATTCCTGATGGCTGCGGCGGTAGAACCGGGTGCCGGAGCCCCGGTTGGAGAACAGCTCCAGCAGGATGGAGTGGGGCACGCGGCCATCGATGATGACCGCCTCGTGAACTCCCTGATAGATGGCATCGGCCATGCCGCCGATCTTGGGGATCATGCCGCCCGCAATGATACCGGCAGCCTTGTAGCCCTCGATCTCGCTGACCTCCACCTCGGGGATGAGGGTGGTCTCATCATCCTTATCCCGCAGCAGGCCGGCGATATCGGTCATGGAAACCAGCTTCTCGGCCTTGAGGGCAATGGCGATCTGTGCGGCAGCGGTGTCGGCGTTGACATTATAGGCCTGACCCAGATCGTCCATGCCCACCGTTGCGATCACGGGGATATAGCCGCCGTCCAGCAGGGTGGAGATCAGGGTGGGGTCCACATGGATGATCTCGCCCACATGGCCCAGAGCAGGGTCCAGTTCGGTGCAGCGGAGCATCTGGCCGTCCATGCCGCACAGGCCCACGCCGCGGCCGCGCAGCTTTGCCACAAGGTCCTTGTTCACCTTACCGGCCAGCACCTGCTGAACGATCTCCATGGCAGCGTCATCGGTCACGCGCAGACCGTTGTTGAAATGGCTCTCCACGCCGACTTTTTTCAGCATCTCGTTGATGGCCGGGCCGCCGCCGTGCACCAGCACCACCCGCACCCCCAGCAGGGTCAGGGTGACAAGGTCGTTCATCACGGCGTTTTTCAGCGTCTCGTTGATCATGGCGTTGCCGCCGTATTTGATGACCATGGTCTTGCCATGGTATTTCTGGATGTAAGGGGTCGCCTCCGAAAACAGGAGGGCCATTTCTTCGTTTTTCATATACTCTCCTTGCCGCCAGCACGCTTGCTCCGGCATTCGTTTTCCACCAAGACGGACTCCTTCCGTCATCGCTACGCGATGCCACCTCCCTCAAAGAGGGAGGCTTTCAGGCTCCCTCCGTGAGGGGGCTGTCGCCGCAGGCGACTGGAGGAGTTCCATTAAGTTCTATAATCCCCGTTGATCTTCACATAATCATAAGTCAGATCACAGCCCCATGCCTTGGCGCTGGCATCGCCGGTACCCATATCCACCTTGACAAGGATATCATGCTCCGCCAGAACTTTGGCGGCCTCGTCCTCGCTGTAGGGGTGGTAGGCGGCGTTCTCGCAGACATAGACCTCACCTGCGGCACTGCTCAGCCAGACACAGACCTTGTCGATGGAGAAATCGCCGGGGGTGTAGCCGATGGCGCAGAGGATGCGGCCCCAGTTGGCATCGCGGCCAAAGACAGCAGCCTTGAACAGGTTGGAGCAGACCACGCTGCGGCTGACGGCACGGGCCGTTTTCAGATCGGGGGCGTGGGTCACCTCGCAGGTGATGAGGTGGGTGGCACCCTCGCCGTCACCGGCGTGCTCGGCGCACATGTGCTCAGCAATGGCGGTCAGGGCCGCCACAAAGGCATCGTAGTCGGCGTTCTGTTCGCAGATCTCGGGGTTTCCGGCCAGACCGGAAGCCATGATGATCAGGGTATCGTTGGTGGAGGTATCCAGATCCACGCTCATCTGGTTGTAGGTGCCGGGCACCACGGTCTTGAGGGCCTTTTCCAGCAGAGCGGGGGAAACGGCGGCATCGGTGGTGTAGAAGGCCAGCATGGTGGCCATATTGGGGGCAATCATGCCGCTGCCCTTGCCAATGGCACCCACGGTGCAGGTCTTGCCGCCCAGCTTAAACTGGATGGCGTACTCCTTTTTGTGGGTATCGGTGGTCATAATGGCCGTGGCCGCATCGGTGCTGCCCTGCGCAGTGGCCGCCAGCTTTGCGGCGGCGGCAGGGATTCCCCGGGCAAAGGGGTCAACGACCATGGGCTGGCCGATGACACCGGTGGAGGCGGGCAGCACATCCTCGGCGGGGATGTGCAGCGCCTCGCCCACCAGCGCACAGCACTCCTCGGCCAGAGCCACGCCGTTGGCGGCGCAGGTGTTGGCGTTGCCGCTGTTCACAAGAATGGCCTGTGCATAGCCGTCCTTCAGGTGGGCGCGGTCCACCTTGATGGGTGCGCCGCAGACCTTATTGGTGGTGTAGACACCGGCGGCGGCACAGCGCACCTCCGCCTTGATGAGTGCCAGATCGTATTTTTCATTATGATTTGCACGGATGCCGCAATGCACGCCAGCCGCTGCAAAGCCCTTGGGGGCACAGATGCCGCCCGCAACTTCTTGATACATACTACTTTCTCCCTTCAGCATCCTCACCCTCTCCGTCAGCGCTAACGCGCTGCCACCTCCCCCAAAGTGGGAGGCCTTGGCATTCCCCGCAGAGTTTGCGGTTTTGTCAAAAGCTCTCCCTTCGGGAGAGCTGGGCGCGAAGCGGCCTGAGAGGGTGAGCCATTTCACTCCAACCCTTTGGTCTCTTCAAAACCGAGCATCAGATTCATACACTGGACTGCCGCGCCGGACGAGCCCTTGCCCAGATTATCGAACAGGGAGACCAGCATCATCTGATCCCCGGCAGCGTTCACGGTCAGGTACAGCTCCATGCGGTCGGTACCGGCCATGGCGTTGGAATACAGGCCGTTCTCGGGCAGCGGCTCGTTCAGGGCGTGCACCTTGATGGTGGCGGCATCCCTGTAATACTCCGCCAGCCCTGCGGCCACCTTTTCGGCACCGCCCCAGACCGGCTGGAAGGGCACCAGCACCTGCATCCCGCTGTAATAATCGCAGACCACAGGCACAAAGGCGGGCGGGTTTGCCAGCCCGCTGATCTTCTGCATCTCGGGCAGATGCTTATGGGCAAGGCTCAGACCGTAGCTCTTGGGTGCATCCAGCTTGCTGTGGGCCGGACGATCGGGGCTTTCGTAATCGGCGATCATCTTTTTGCCGCCGCCGGAATAGCCGGAGATGCCGGTGCAGCTGAACGGATAATCCGCCGGGGCAAGGCCCAGCTCCACCAGCGGGCGGGCAATGCTGATAAAGCCGCTGGCATAACAGCCGGGCACCGCCACACGGTAAGAGTTTTTGATCTTTTCCTTCTGGCCCGCCAACTCCGGGAAGCCGTAGTCCCATGCAGCATCCGTGCGGAAGGCCGTAGAGGTATCCAGCACCTTGACATCCGGGCGGAGCAGGGGCATGACCTCTTTGGAAGCGGCATCCGGCAGGCAGAGGAAAGCGAGGTCGGCAGAATTGATGACCTTTGCCCGCTCGTTCACATCCTTGCGGCCCTCCTCGGAAATGGAGAGCAGTTCAATTTCGGGCCGGGCGGCCAGACGGTCGGCAATGCGCAGACCCGTGGTGCCTGCGGAGCCGTCGATAAAGACCTTTACGCTCATGCGTTGTTCGCCTCCCATGCGGCCAGCTGGTCCATGGCCAGCCGGATCTGGTTGTTGACGCTTGCCTCGCTGGGGCCGCCGTAGCTGGTGCGGCCCTCACAGCATTTGATGAGGTCGATGGCATCATAGATATCGTTCTCGAACAGGGCGCTGTAGCCCTTGAACTCGTCAAGAGTCAGTTCCTCCAGGGTCTTATCCTTTGCGATGCAGTCGGAGACCATGCAGCCGGTCAGCTTGTAGGCATCCCGGAAGGGCATCCCCTTCTTGGTCAGGTAGTCGGCGCAGTCGGTGGCATTGATAAAGCCCTTGGCGGCAGCGCGGCGCATGTTGGCAGGCAGGGTCTTCATGGTGTCCAGCATGGGGGTGACGGTCTTGAGGCACAGCTCCAGCGTATCCACTGCATCGAAGATGGCTTCCTTGTCCTCCTGCATATCCTTGTTGTAAGCCAGTGGAATGCCCTTCATCATCACCAGCAGGGTGTTCAGGTCACCGTAGACGCGGCCGGTCTTGCCGCGGATCAGCTCGGTGACATCGGGGTTCTTCTTCTGGGGCATAATGGAGGAGCCGGTGGTAAAGGCATCGTCCAGCTCGATAAACTTGAACTCCCAGCTGCACCAGAGGATGATCTCCTCGGAAAGGCGGGACAGGTGCATCATGCAGATGGAGATGGCGTTGGCCAGCTCGATGCAGAAGTCACGGTCAGAAACGCCGTCCAGGCTGTTGGCACAGGGTGCGGCAAAGCCCAGCTTTTCGGCGGTGAACTGACGATCCAGCGGGTAGGTGGTACCGGCCAGAGCGCCGGAGCCCAGTGGGCACTGGGCATCCATGCGGGCGGTGGCATCCTCAAAGCGCTGCAGGTCGCGCAGGAGCATGGAGGCGTAGGCCATCAGCGCATGACCAAAGGTGATGGGCTGGGCGCGCTGCAGGTGGGTGTAGCCGGGCATGACAGCGGTGGTATTCTCCGCCGCCTTGCTGCAGATGACCTTGATGAGCTCCACGATGTAAGCCTGCAGGGTGTGGCTGTAGTCCCGCAGGGTCAGGCGGATATCCAGCGCCACCTGATCGTTGCGGCTGCGGCCGGTGTGCAGGCGCTTGCCTGCATCGCCGATGCGGGCGGTCAGGGTCTGCTCCACAAAGGTATGCACATCCTCGGCGTTGGGGTCGATCTCCAACGCACCGCTTGCCAGATCGTCGGCAATGGAGGCCAGCCCGCTGAGGATATCCTCGCAGTCTTTTTCGGAGATGATGCCCTGCTTGGCCAGCATAGCGGCGTGGACCCCGCTGCCGCGCATATCCTGCGCGATCATCCGCTGGTCAAAGCGGATGGAGGAGTTGAAGTCATTGACGCGCGAATCGACCGCCTTGGAGAAGCGGCCCTTCCAGAGTTGTTCTGCCATAATATTCTTCCTTTTCTGATAGGCGGCTCGCCCTCTCCGTCATTGCTTGCGCAATGCCACCTCTCCCAAAGGGAGAGGCTCTGGCGCAACCGAGAACTTCACGGCTTGACCGGAAACTTTGCCGTTATGCCAAGGGCTCTCCCTTTGGGAGAGCTGTCACCGTAGGTGACTGAGAGGGCGAGGATGTTTATCTTGTAAATAAAAACAGCTAAAAACGGCAAAGCCGCCGCAGGGGAAAACGCTCCTGCGGCGGTGCCGCCGGCAACTATGCCGGTTTTGGAACTCCGTTGTGAAAGTGTAGAAAACACACCGGAGAGAAAATTGGCTTTGTGTGATCCCGGTGGATCAGCCGCTTAGTCCTCGATCTTCGGCCAGCTCTTGGACAGCTTTGCGCGCTCCTTGATGGACAGGCCGAACAGGTTGATGAAGCCTGCTGCATCTGCCTGGTTGTAATCCTCGTCCTCACCAAAGGAAGCAGTCTGCTCATCATACAGGGTGAACGGAGAGGTGACACCGGCGTTGATCATGTTGCCCTTGTACAGCTTCAGCTTCACATCGCCAGTCACGGTCTTTGCCAGACTGTTGGCAAAAGCATCCAGAGCCTCACGCAGCGGGGTGAACCACTGGCCGTTGTAGACGATGTCGGCATACTTCTGAGCCAGCTGCTCCTTGAGGTGTGCGCTCTCCTTGTCCAGGGTGATGGTCTCCAGAACATTGATGGCCTTGTACAGGATGGCACCGCCGGGGGTCTCGTACACGCCGCGGCTCTTCATGCCCACCAGACGGTTCTCCACGATATCCAGCAGGCCGATGCCGTTCTCGCCGCCCAGCTTGTTCAGGTACTCCACCAGCTCCACAGCGCCCATCTCCTTGCCATCCACGGCAGTGGGAACGCCCTTTTCAAAGTGAATGGTCACATAGGTCGGGGTGTCGGGAGCCTGCTCGGGGCTGACACCCAGCTCCAGGAAACCGGGGTGGTTGTACTGGGGCTCGTTGGCGGGGCTCTCCAGATCCAGACCTTCGTGGCTCAGATGCCACAGGTTCTTGTCCTTGGAGTAGTTGGTCTCGCGGTTGATCTTCAGGGGGATGTGGTGAGCCTCGGCGTAGTCGATCTCCTCGTCACGGCTCTTGATGTCCCACTCACGCCAGGGAGCAATGATGGCCATATCGGGGCACAGGGCCTTGAGGGTCAGCTCAAAACGCACCTGATCGTTGCCCTTGCCGGTGCAGCCGTGGCAGATGGCATCTGCGCCTTCCTTGATGGCGATATCGGCCAGAGCCTTGGCGATGCAGGGGCGTGCAAAGCTGGTGCCCAGCAGGTAGTCCTCGTACTTTGCACCGAACTTCAGGGTGGGGAAGATGTAGTTCTCCACAAAGTCCTTCTTCAGATCCAGAACGTACAGCTTGGAAGCGCCGGTAGCCTTGGCCTTTTCCTCCAGGCCGTCCAGCTCGGTGCCCTGACCCACGTCACCGGAAACGGCGACGACTTCGCAGTTGTTGTAGTTTTCCTTCAGCCAGGGAATGATGATGGAGGTATCCAGCCCACCGGAGTATGCCAGCACGACTTTTTTGATGTTTTCCTTTTTCATAATAAACGCGCTCCTTTTAATAAAAATACACTTTTGTACCCTGATGCGCACTTTCCCTTCGCATCCTCTGTCTTTGATTCGCGGTTGATGCTTTTATTATACGCAGCGCGGCTTTTCCGTCAATGCTGAAAACTGCCAAACATGCCGCGCATTTGCGGCAGGATTTGTTACACTTTGTATGTTTATGCAATACTTTACGTTTATATTCAAATTTTATGCAGCCAAAATGTATATATGAAATGCAAAAAAGCGCCCCGAAGGACGCTTTCTTTATGCCTGGTATCTTCCCAGGATCTCCTCCACCTGTTCCTGTGTCAGCAGGTGGGTGGGCTCCGGCTTTTCATTGCCCCTGCGCAGGGGCAGCCACCAGGTGGACAGGCCCAGCCAGCCGAACTTATAGGCGGTGTGGGGCTCACGGCCCACGCAGGTGAAGCCCAGGCGGGCATGGATACGCTCACTGGCGGGGTTGGGGTCTGCCACAAGGGCGTAGACATTCCAGTAACCCATCCCGTCCAGAATATCCAGCAGGGCGCGGTAGAGGGTATCCCCCACACCAAAGCCCCGGGCATCGGGGGCACAGTAGATGGTGCTCTCCACAGCCCAGTCGTAGGCCTCCCGGGGGTGGTAGCGGTGGGCGCAGGCGTAGCCCAGCAGTTTACCGTCCCCATCCCGGGCCAGCAGCAGAGGGATCAGCGCACGGGTGCTTTCCACCCAGTCCTCATACTCCGGCAGGGAAGAGGGCGTTACCTGAAAGGTTGCCGTGTGGTGCAGGACATACCAGTTGTAGATGTCCAGGATCTCCGCCGCATCGGCCCGGGTGGCCAGCGAAAGCCGGGGCAGGTTCTTCTCAGCCCATTCGGCGCACAGGGTTTCCTTCTGCGCCTTGGTCAGCTTTTTCAGGGCTGCTTCCCGGCGCAGGGCGGCAGATTTGTCTGTGCACCGTTCCAGATACGCGAACCGCTGTGCCCCCAGCGCACGGGTGCACTTGGCTCCCTTCCCGCTCTTGTGGGCGTGCAGGCGGCTGGCCGGGTCATTTGTCCAGCCCGTGTAGAGCTGGCCCCCGGCGCAGCGCACCATATAGACATAGGCCCGCTCTTCTTTTTCCGTTTCCGCCGCCATGTTACAGTCTCCCGTTGTTTTTCAGCACCTGACGGCAGGCGGCCAGCGCCGTCTCCTTATCCTTTGCGGTGATGAGGAACCGGCTGGCGTGGCAGAAGCTGATGCCCTCGATGCCGCTCTTCTGCTCAATGACCTCCTGCGGCTGGCCCGCCCAGCTCTGGGGGAAGGGCAGCTTCGGCTTTTTGGTCTTGTGGTCGGTCACGCACTGGGCACTCCACCCGCCGCGCTGGCTGGGGTAGATGACGAAAAGGGCATCGGTCTTGTACAGGCCATTCTTCCAGGGCAGGTAGCAGGGCAGGATCACGATGCCGTCCCGGGAATTCTTATAGGCCTGCTGCACTTTCTCGTCGGCGCGGTTCACAGCGTTCGCGCTCTCGATCTGGTTTTCCAGGATCTGCTTTGCCACAGCCACCGCCTTGAAGAAGCAGGTGTCCTGATCCTCCTTGGAATCCCACACCGGGTTGAAGAAGCCGATGGCATCGCACAGGCTGTTCTGCTCGCCGGTGTTGTCGTTCAGATCAAGGGGCTGGATAAAGTTTTCATCGATGAGCCGGGCCTGACGCTCCCCCACCAGCCCCGGGCCCAGCACCCGCCACAGCAGGCCGAAGGCCGCATATGGGATGCCGTTGGCGCGGTACTCTCGGGGCTCCTGATGGTGATCGAACATGCCAAAGCCGATATCATACACGATGCCGTC
Organism: Faecalibacterium sp. BCRC 81149; assembly: GCF_022750605.1. NCBI lineage: Bacteria > Bacillati > Bacillota > Clostridia > Eubacteriales > Oscillospiraceae > Faecalibacterium > Faecalibacterium sp. BCRC 81149. Next base: position 119,268 of record NZ_QXJA01000003.1, read on the forward strand.
GAAATCGTCCGGCACCACAAAGCCGCGGGTGATCCTGATGTCCGGCCGGATGATCTGCAGCAGCGCCGTTGCAAATACGTCGTCCGCATGGAACTTGCCGGCGTGGGTAAATCCGTTTGCAGGAATTTTCATAACAGCAATACCTCGTTCTCTTTCTTTGGGAACAGTATATCACATTCTGAAGCAGGGGACAATAAAACCCCGGAACACGGAGTTTTCTTCCTTGTCTCGGGGCTGTTCTCTGGCTTCTGGTCACTTTCTCTTCCGTGCTGTCTTTGTAACGGCGCGGGTGGGAGTCTTGGTCACAGCCGTGGTGGGCTTCACGGCGGGGGAGAGGTTCGGCTTTTCGGTGAGGGCGGCGGTGGTGGGCTCGCCCAGTGCCAGCACCTCGGCCAGTTCCTTCTGCACCTTTGCGTTGATGGGGTCATTCACAGCCAGAACATCGGAGTAGAACTGCTCCATCTCTTCGCGGGTGGAGAAGGTTGCAACGTACATCTGGTTGCCCATGGCACCGGACAGAGCCTCGGGGATGCGGTCCACCATCCGCATATTCTTCTGGTACTTCTGCATGATCTGCTCATGGCTGTACACAAAGTTCTTGCCATCGCGGCGGCCCGCAAAGGGGCAGTAGTAGTGCTCGCCCACCGGCATATCCGTGCCGCCGAAGGCGATCATATCTGCCCAGATCTTGTACACGTTGGTGGAGCGGGCAAAGTTGATCATATCCGGGGTAAAGCCGCCGCAGGGGCGCATATTGACCTCCAGTGCCACGAGCTGGCCCTTTTTGCCCATGCTGGCCTGATCCTCGGTCATGCGGAAGAACTCAAAGTGGACGAATCGGCTCTTCACGCCAAAGCTCTTGACGGCGGCACGTCCGGCGGCGCGGGTATCCTCGGGCAGGTCCTTGATGATATAGTAAATGGAGTTATCGTTGTCGTTGACGATGTCCATGATGGACACCGGGCTGACGTTGCCCGCCTCAAAGATGGGGTTGCCGCTGCCGTCAATGATGGCATCGTAGCTGTTGACCTCGGCGTGGACGAACTCCTCCATGATGTAGGCGAGGTCGGGGTGATAGGTGCTCTTGTAGAGCAGGAAGCGCTTCAGTTCCTCATCGCTGGACAGCTTATGGGTATCGGAGGCACCCACACCGTTGTCCGGCTTGACCACCACCGGATAGCCCACCTCGTTGATGAACTTCCTGCAGCCCTCCAGGTCGTCCACCATGTGGTAACGTGCGGTGGCGATGCCGGCCTTCTGGTAATACTCCTTCATCTTGCTCTTGTACTTGATGCGGGGCATATCCTCGGTCTGGAAGCCGGACTTGATGTTGAAGTCCGTGCGCAGGGCCGCATCCCGCTCCAGCCAGTACTCGTTGTTGGATTCCAGCCAATCGATGCGGCCATACTTGAAGGCGAAGAACGCCACCGCCCGGTAGACCTCGTCATAATTCTCCAGACTGCCGACCTTATAGTATTCGTTCAGGCTGTCTTTCAGCTCTGGCTTCAGCTCATCATAGGGCTGGTCACCGATGCCCAGCACGTTCATGCCGTCGTTTTTCAGCTCCCGGCAGAACTGCCAGTAGTTGGTGGGGAAATTGGGGGAGATAAAGATAAAGTTCTGCATAGCTTGATGATTCCTCTTTTATCCAAGAATATAAGGCATATAATATACGACCTGCTGATACCACCAATCCCAGTCGTGCTTGACATCATAGCCCCACAGGTCCACCCAGACAGGGATGCCCTTCTGCTCAAAGATCTGCTTGAGCTGCCGGGTGGTATCGGGCTGCTCCCAAGCGCCCTGACCGCAGCAGATAACCGCCTTCCTGCTGCGGTAGAGATCCATATAGGGGTGATCGGTGGGGAAGTTGGCCATATAGTCCACGGGGGAGTTCTGGTAGACCACCTCGTCCATGTAATCGCCAAAGCCGTATTTTGCGGTGTAGATGCCGCTGAGGGCCAGACAACCATCGAAAAGATAGGGGAACCGCAGGTAGAGGTTGACGGCATGGGTCGCGCCCAGGCTGCAGCCAAAGGCGATCACGCCGGGGAGGCCGTCCCAGCCGTTGCGCTCCTTGGCGATATACTGGATCTTGGGCACGACTTCCTCCACGATGTAGCGGATCCACTGCTCATAGCGGCGGATCCGCCAGTAGGGGTCGCCGTTGGTGTCGGACCAGGTCTCCTGATCGATGGTGTCGATGGAGATGACCATGATCTGCCCGGATTCGATCCACGGTGCCAGCGTACCGGCCATGTGGAAGTCCTCAAAGTCGAAGAAACGGCCATCCTGACAGGGGATAAAGAGCATGGGGCGGCCTGCGTGGCCGTAGACCTTGCATTCCATCTCCCGGCCCAGTGCGGGGCTGTAATCCTTGAAGTATTGTGTTTCCATGTAGTTTCCCTCCTCTATATAAAAAACCTCTCCGGCGCTCCGCTTGGCTCTCCTATCAGGAGAGGAGACATCCCGAAGGGATGACGGAAAGGTTCAGTCCAACTCGTACATCAAAGTATGGAACACGAACGGCAGCTGCTTTTCCCAGCTGGCTTCGCTGTGGGTGCCGCCGGGCACCAGGCGGCTGGTCAGGTGGATGCCCCGGACCATGATCTTGCTGCACATCTCGGCAAATTCCCTGCGCATTCCCTCGTGGCTGCCCATCTCCTGGGAACCGTAGTCCATGTAGAGCACCGTGCCGGGCTCCAGCTTTGCGCGGCCCACCAGACCGCTGAGCTTTTCAGGAGACACCCAGATCGACGGCGACAGGGCTGCCGCGCGGCTGAAGGTATCGTTATACTGCAGCAGGGCGTACAGGCTCATCAGGCCGCCCATGGAGCTGCCGCCAATGAACGTGTGCTCCCGGTCCGGCAGGGTGCGGAAATTGTGGTCAATGAAGGGCTTGAACCGGTGGATGAACCAGCTCATGGTCGCCTGCCCCTTGCCGTCAAAGTGGCCATAGGTCGGGTCATCAAAGCGGTAGGGCGAATACTCCACAAGGCGCTCATTGTTGGGGCCTGCATTGCACTCCACTGCCGCCACGATGAGCGGGGTATCGGTGTAGTCCAGATAATCCGCCACGCCCCAGCTCTTGCCGTAGGTGGCATCCGCATCAAAGAACACATTCTGGCCGTCGAACATATACAGCACCGGATACCGGCGCTCCGGGTCTGCTTCGTACATGGTGGGCAGGTAGACATACACCCGGCGCTGCTCCACACCGTTCACCGCAGGATAGCTGACGCTCCATTTTTTGACCATATTCCAGTTCCCTCTCGTTTCTGTTTTTCTGCACATAGTCTAGCACTGTGCAGGCGGAAAAGCAATCGGGAGACAAAACCATGATACGGCAAACGCCGCCCGGCGGCATTCCCACCCGGCGGCGTTTGCAAAAATTCTGAACAGAGAGAAGCGCGGGAAGGATCAGTACTTTTTCTCAACCGGAACGATCCAGCCCTTGGTATCGGGGATCTTGCCCCACTGCATCCCGGTCATGGTGTCGTACAGCTTCTGGGTCACAGGGCCGATCTTGCCATCGCCAATGTAGGCGTGCTCGCCCTTCCAGACCAGCTCCTTGACAGGGGAGACGACTGCGGCGGTACCAGTGCCGAAGACCTCTTCCAGCTTGCCCTCACGGGCGGCCTGCATGATGTCCGCAATGGCCAGCTTGCCCTCGATGACATCATAGCCCCAATCCTTCAGCAGCTCGATGCAGCTGCGGCGGGTAACGCCGGGCAGAACGGTGCCGACGGTTGCAGCAGTGTAGACCTTGCCGTCGATCTTGAACATGATGTTCATGCTGCCGACTTCCTCAACGTACTTCTTCTCCACGCCGTCCAGCCACAGCACCTGTGCGTAGCCCTGCTCCTCGGCCAGCTCACCGGCCTTGATGGAAGCAGCGTAGTTGCCGCCGCACTTGGTGAAGCCGGTCAGGCCGGGAGCGGCACGGATGTATTCATCCTCAACGTAGATGCGGACGGGGTTGATGCCCTCGGCGTAGTAAGCGCCGGAGGGAGCACAGATGATGCAGAAGATATAGTGCTTGGAAGCGTGCACGCCCAGACCCACATCGTTTGCAAAAACGAAGGGACGGATGTACAGGGAAGCGCCATCGGTGTGGGGCACCCAGTCTCGCTCCACATCCACCAGAGCCTCAACAGCCTGCACAAAATCCTCCTCCGGGATCTTGGGGATGCACAGACGGTCGGCGGAATCCTGGAAACGCTTTGCGTTGCAATCAGGGCGGAACAGCTGAATGGTGTCATCCGCGGTGCGGTAAGCCTTCATGCCCTCAAAGATCTCCTGCGCATAGTGGAACACCACCGTGGCCGGGTCCAGCGGGAAGGGTGCATAGGGGACGATGCGGGCATCGTGCCAGCCCTCGCCCTCGGTATAATCCATCACAAACATGTGGTCGGTAAATTTCTTGCCGAAGCCCAGCTTGGTCTCGTCCTGGGGCTTCTCCTTGGGAGAAGTGGTACGAGTGATCTTGATATCCAACATGATATATTTCCCTCTTTTCTGATCTCACACAGCAGATTTTGCGCGGCACGCGCCCGCACCTGAAATGCCGAATGTTGTTTTCTATTATAGTAGTATGAGCCGGATTTGCAAGGAAACGCAAAATCTTTCATGTTTGGGGGCTGTAAGTTGTCGCAAATTGTGATAGAATGAAAACATAAGCCCTCTCAGTCAACGCCGATGGCGTTGCCAGCTCCCCCAAAGGGGGAGCCCATTGCGGCTTTTAGATTTTGGTTTTGCGAAAACTTTTCTCAAGAGGCGGCATTGCAAAGCAATGACGGAGAGGGTTATAATAAAAGGAGTTCTACCATGATCAACGGCGTGATTTTTGATATGGACGGCCTGATGTTCGACACCGAGCGGATGTGGGCCACTTTCTGGGAACCGGCGCTGGCGGCGCTGGGTCTGGAGTACAAGGAAGGCCTTGCCGAGGCTGAACGCGGCACGGCAGGCGAAACTTCCCGTAACATCGTGCGGCAGTTCTACGGAGAGGACTGCGATGCCAACGCCATCATCGACAGCCTGCACCGGGTGGCCGATGAGGAGTTCCAGAAACCGGTGCCCAAAAAGCCGGGGCTGGACGAGCTGCTGGCCTGGCTGGATGCCAACCACATCCCCATGGCGGTGGCATCCTCCAGCCGGGTCCATGTCATCGAGGGCAACCTGAACAACTGGGGCCTGACCCACTACTTCAAGGCGCTGGTATCCGGCCAGCAGGTCAAGCACTCCAAGCCCGACCCGGAGATCTTCCTGCTGGCGGCGGAAAAGCTGGGCACCGACCCCGCCCACACGCTGGTGCTGGAGGACAGCTACAACGGTGTCCGTGCCAGTGCCGCCGGCGGTTTTGTCACCGTCATGGTGCCCGATCTGCTCCCCGCCGACGATGAGATGCGCGGCCTGTACACCATGGAATGCGCCAGCCTGAACGAGGTGCTGGACAAACTGAAAACGGGAGAACTGTAATTAAGGGAAAGCTCCGAAAAAGAGTTCCCTGTTCCGGTGTTTTATTGTCTCTCGCGTTATGTTATAATAAAAGAAAAGAAAAAAGGAGACATTCCCATGAAGATCGCAGTTCCTTATGAAAACGGTATGGTATTCCAGCACTTCGGCCACACGGCAGAGTTCAAGTTCTACGAAGTCGAAAACGGACAGGTGACGGCCAGCGAGGTCGTTTCCACCAACGGGCAGGGCCACGGCGCACTGGTGGGCTTTCTGGCCCAGCACAATGCCAATGTGGTGTTCTGCGGCGGCATCGGCCCCGGGGCACAGAACGCCCTTGCACAGGCAGGCATCCAGCTGTTTGGCGGGATCAGCGGCCCGGCAGACGCGGCAGTTGCGGACTATCTGGCCGGAAAGCTCCGCTTTGACCCCAACGCCCATTGTGACCACCACGACCACGGCGAGGGCCACCATTGCGGTGAACATCATTGCGGCGGGCACTCCTGCGGCCAGTAACCCATAACATCACAAAACCCCGGAGCGATGCATCACAGCAAACGTTCCGGGGTCATTTTATGCCTTAGAAGAACCGGCAGAAGCCGGGGCAGTGCCGCGAACACTCGGCCTCATCTTGACAGCATTTTATTGGGACACAAAAGAGATGCTCTCGGTCTGCTTCGATGCGGCCGGGCGGGGCGGGTCTGCCTTGGTCAGCATCTGCTGGAATTTCCGCGCCGCTGTGTTCAACGGGCGGTGGCGGTCGTAAACAAGGCAGATCGAACGGGTCGGGATGATCTCCTGCAGGTGGAGCTGCACCAGCTCGCCCCGCTCCAGGCTATCCCTCGCCATGGGTTCCGGCACAAAGGCAAGGCCCAGCTCGCTTTTGACCAGCGTGAGCATCTGGTCGGTGGTGGCGGCTTCCGTATCCGGCTTGAGGACCGCGCCGTGATCCAGGAAGAACTGCCGGTACAGGCTGCGGGTCACGCTCTCGTCGCTGAGGGAGATGAGGGGATAGCTGCGCAGCTCCTTCAGGGTCAGGCTCTGACTTGCCAGCGCGGTGAAGGTCCTGCCACCCACCAGCACCTCGTAAAACGGCTTCAGCTCCACCATTTTCAGCCCCGACTCGATCTCCGCCGGGGTGCTCACAATGGCAAAGTCCACCTCGCCGTTCTTCACGGCCTGCACCGCCTGCGGGGTGGAGTGGTTCGAGATGCGCAGCCGGATGCCGGGATATTCGGTGTGGAAATCCCGCAGCTTTTTGGAAAGATAAATGTTGAGCGCCGTCTCGGTGGCGCTGATGCTGATGGTTCCGTGCTCCAGCGTGGCACTGGCGCTCAGTTCCTCTTCGGCATCCTGGATCTGCACCGCCGCCGAAGCAATGCGGGAGTAGAGCATCTCGCCTTCCGGTGTCAGGGTCACACCCCGGTTGGAGCGGATGAACAGCACGCAGTTCAGCTGGCTTTCCAGCCGGTTCATCGAGTGGGTGATATTGGGCTGGTTGTTGCCCAGAACCCGCGCGGCCTTGGTAAAGTTCTGATACTTCGCCACATAATAGAATATCTTGTAATACTCCCAATCCACATACATGATATGCCTGCCTCCTCCATGTAAAAATCGCATTTCTGCCTTGTGCAGAATACTTTTTGCACATTCTTTCCCTGCCCGTATCATAACAACTGCAATCGAAAATTGCAAGAGGAAATTGAAAAATAGTACACCTATCAGGACGAGCACGGCAAGAGCTGCGACAAATGGGAGAGCTTTCCCACCAAAGAGGAGGCGGTGAAACGCCAGAAGCAGATCGAACATGCCGACCCGGAAATGAAGGCAAAGCTGCGCTTAGCACTGCTCACCTGATGCAAAAAAGGGCACTGATTGCAATGCAATACAGCGCCCTACATAATCGGACATGGATAACACCGACCGTGCAGAAACCGTGCAGCCATGGCTTACAAAACAAAAAAGCCATGGAATCTTTCGATTTCACGGCATTTTCTGGTGCGATGGAAGTGACTCGAACCCCCGGCCTACTGATTCGTAGAGAGCCTTTATATGAGTTTCGGCGTTTTCGGTCATTGAAGTTTATATAGATTCATCGTTATTTTTGTGTTTGTTCATGCATGGTCGTTTCACTTCTTTTCGATTCGATAAGGCACAAATAAGGCACATTCCAGAGGACATATCATCCCATAAAACGGACACCATGAAAAAGTCAAAAAGCAGACGGCTCACGAGGGCGGCAGAAACGCCCCTGTGAGCCGTCTTTTGTTATGCGTGGGTCTTTTCCTTGATACGACTAAAAACGTCCGTCAGCGCGTCCGCTGCCGCCGCATCGCTGGAACGGATGAACCCGGCGTAAATATCCGTGGTGGTGCTGGTCTTTGCATGGCCAAGTCTGCCCGAAACCGTTGTAACAGGCACATGAGCCGCTATCAGCAAGCTGGCGTTGGTGTGGCGCAGGCTGTGGAAGTGAACCGCCGGGAGATCATGGGCGGCCAGAAAGCCCGGAAACCACGATGTAACCGCGTTGGGGTCGAACGGCTGGCCGTTCCAGCGAGTGAACAGCAGGTCGTTGTCAACCGTCTTGCCGTTCTCGATTTCCACCCTGCGCACCCATTCGGAGCCGACCTTGAACCGTTCGGCCTTCTGGTGCTGGCGATACTCCCGCAGCAGCTGCACACATTCCGAGCCTATCTTGATGCACCGCCGGGAACGCTTTGTCTTGGGGGCCGTGAACACCGTGCCGCGCCCGGCGATGTTCTGCACTGTCCTGTTAATGGAGATCACCCCGGCGGCAAGGTCAATGTCTGACCAGCGCAGGGCGCAGATTTCGCCCCGCCGTGCGCCGGTGAGCAGGGCAAGCTGTGTGATAACGCTGTACTGTGCTGGCGCGTCCTGCAGGGCTTCCAGCAGCTTTGCCACATCATCTTCCTGCAAGGCTTCCACTTCGATTTCTGCCGCTTTGGGGGCTTCTGTACGCTGGCAGGGGTTTTCATCAATCAGCTGCCACTTGACCGCCTTTGTGAACACGCTGGACAGGAAGCGGTGATAGTGCAGCTGAGTGTTACCGCCCAGCTTGCCACCCTCTTTGACGTTCTCGGTGAACGCCTTGGACAGGGGCAGCCCGGCGGCATCGGCTACCTTCTCAGCGGTTTTCCGGCTGACAGGCTTGCCGCTGCACAGGCCGCGCATGGTTTCTTCACCTATCCCGGCGGCTTCCCGCACCTTTGCCCGCTTGCCCTTGGGGAGCAGCTTCAGCAGGGCCGCCGTAGCCGTGTAGGTGGAATCCTGCCGCACTCCATCTTCAGACAGGTTTGCATAGAACGCCATGAGGTGCGCCGGCCGGATCTGATTTACCTTCAGGTGACCCAGTGCCGCCGACACTCTCGGAACCAGCTTTCTGTACTCGGCGGCTGTCTTGGGCTTGAGCTGCTTATCTGCGTACTCTGTGAACCAGCGTGCTATCAGCTCATCCAGCTTCATGGACGCATCCAACGAAATGCCGCTGTGGACTTCCTGTTCAAAGGCATCTGCCTGCCGTTGCAGCTCTTTTTCCAGCTTCTTCCCGGTCAGACCCGGCGATGGGGTGAAGGTGCGGTTTACCAGCACCTGACGGCCCTGCCGATCATAGCCGTTGGAGACCCGGATGCAGTAGGAGCAGGTGCCGTCCTTCTTTGTGCGCTTTATGATTTTCGCCATACTGTTTTCCTCGCATCAGCATCTCTGCTTTACAGATTTTCTATATCCACCTCAACAGACAGTTCTTTCAGTTTTTCATGCTTCAGATGCTTCATATAGTCTTCGACCGCTCTTGATGCTCTGAACAGGCAAAGTTCCATATCTGACGAATCAGCATCTCTTAAATCCAATTCCGCCTCCCCTTTCAACAGTTCCTCTGCTTCATGCACCTGTTCTTCAGTTGCTTTCAAGTAAAGATAAATGCTATTTACAATTTGGTGCAAACAGCTTTCATCTGAAAGCATATCAGACAATATTTTCTTTTGACTTCTATCATAACACTCAAACATTTCCGAATCTTTGAGTGCCAAAATCGCATTTTCCGTCAGTCCCGTATAATCAGCAACCGCCCTTAAATCTGTGTCTACCGTTTGGGCTTCCGTCAAACCCAGCAGGTAATCCGCTGATACACCAAAATACTTGGCAAGCTTCGCAATGGAATCCCCTCGTGGGGTCTTATTTCCGTTTTGCCAATCTGACAGGACACCAAGCGACACATCCAAATCCTTTGCCACAGCCCGAAGATTCTGTCCCGTTTCTTTCTTTCTCTTTTCAATGATTTCTCTTAGTCTGTTTCCAAAATCTTCGTTTATATTTCGCTTTTCCTCTACTGCCACAGCTATTCGCCTCCGTTTGTTCCGTTTTAGAGAACTTCATTGACTTTTGTTCTCCAAAAGTTTATAATTACATCAACGAGAACAGCAACAAGGCTTGTTCACCCAAAATTATATCTTGTTGACGTTTTATTGTCAACGTCAACGAGAAGAAAGGTTGATATTATGTTAAAACAGGCACAGTCAAACAAAGACATCCGGGAGGCCGCTGCATCGGCTGGCGTTTTTCTCTGGCAGGTTGCCGAGGCTATCGGTGTGACCGATGGAACTTTTTCCAGAAAACTCCGCCGGGAGCTTCCCGATGATGATAAGGCCGTAATCCTCCAAATCATTCAGCAGCTTAGTTCTTCGGCCAAGTCATAATCGCTTTCATTCATTGTATTGATGAATCAATTTCATCAATATTTTTTGATATGCAAAATCAGCAGCATTTATCCATAAATCAGGTAGGCATCCCTCTGTGAATCTATTGCAAAACAAGGTAATCCGTTGCAAAGCATGACACGGGATATCACCAGATGACACCAGATGGATTTTGACGCAAAGGACTTCATTTCAACAATGGTTCATGGCATCAAATTTCAATCGAATTTTGGCGGTATTGCATTATTTTTCAATTTGTGCTTTACTGCTGACACGGCATCAAGAATCAACTTTCAAGCAACACCAAGGAGGTGTATCGAGTGGGAGATTTAATCCGATACCCGGTCATGAAAACCGTGAAGGACGCCGCCGCAATCTACGGTCTACCGCCGACCTATATTCGGACCCTCTGCCGGACAGGCAAGATCAGGTACGTTGTGGCCGGTCACCGTTGGCTCGTGAATATGAACAGCTTGGCCCAGTATTTTGAGCGAGGCGATCCAGTCCCGGCGGAACAGGGTGAAGCTGTGGGCGGTATCCGCCGGGTGGCGAGGTAAGCGAATGGCTGTAAAACGAATGTTCTCAAGTTCAGTGACTGAAACAGACAGCTTTCTGGAATTGCCACTGAAATCGCAGGCCCTGTACTTTCATCTTGGTATGCAGGGTGATGATGATGGGTTTGTAGCAAACCCCCGCGCCATTATCCGTTCTATTGGCTGTACCGCTCGTGATTTGAAGCCCTTGGAAACCGCCGGATATGTCATTTCTTTCCCTTCAAAAGTGCTCGTTATCACCGATTGGAAAGCCAACAACAATTTACGCAATGACAGATACAAACCAACTGCGTTTCAAAACGAACTTGCGCAGCTTGAAGAAAGTGCGAATAAACGTTATATTTTGGCAAACCTTGGTATACCAACTGGCAACCAAATGGATACCATTGGTATACCATCTGACAACCAAGTGACAACCCAGCATAGCATAGCAGAGCATAGCTCAGGAAGAAGTTGTAAGAAAGCCGCCACAACAGCAGCTCGGACAGATTCAGACCTTGCTCAGATCGTACAGCATTTTCAGGCCGAGATAGGCGAGTTTCCCCGCTCTGCGCTGGACAAGCTACAACGCTACCGGGAAGCGTTTTCAACTGAGCTGATTTGCAAGGCCATTGATGAAGCCGCAGAAAACGGCGTGAGAAAGTGGCGCTATGTTGACGGCATTCTGAAAGGCTGGCAGGCTGATGGGGTGCGCACATTGGGCGATGTAGAAGCCCGCCGGGAGGCCCGGCGGAAGCCTGAACCGCCGCAGGAAAAGAAAATGGAGGTACTAACATGAACACACACAAAATTTTACTGGGTGCCCTGCTCATAAAGCCCGACCTAGCACCCTATTCTCTGCCAGAGCTGGAAATCGAATATTTCCCGGCGGATCTTCAACCAGTATTCGCCGCCCTGTCTGGCTTTTGGAATGCGACCGGGAAGCTGGACGCTGTGGAGGCTTGTGCCCGATACCCTGAGCAGAGCACGGCCATTGTGGAATGCGCACAGGCGTGTGAAGCAGAATGCATCCGCATCACCCGTGAAACCGTGGAGAGCTGGACGCAGCTCATTCGAGAACAGGCCGCCTTGACCCAGTTCCAGAGTTTGGCCCTTCAGGCAGGCAGCAGCCTGACCACCTTTGCAGACCTACCCGACTTGTACAGCAAAATGGGCGAAGCCTTGACTCTTGACCGGGAGGATCAGGATTTTAAGCCTATCGGGGATCTGGTAGACAACTATGTCCGCAAGTTGAATGAAAAGCCAAAGTACATCCCCAGCGGTATCTCGGTGCTGGACAAGCACCTGCATTTGTCGCCCGGTAACCTGTTCATCATCGGCGGCAGACCCAGCGCAGGCAAAACGGCTTTATCCTTGCAGATGGCTTGTGAGATGGCCCGGCGAGGGCTGAGAGTGTGTTATTTCTCGCTGGAAACCGGCCCGGACACTCTTGCCGCCCGCATCATCGCAAACCGTCTGGCGGTCCCACTGGCCGATGTAAAAGCCAAGACCGTTCCACAGTCTGACCTTGATAGTCTTGCAGATTTGCACAAGCTGCCGCTGTTCATCCGCTCTGCATCCGGCAAGGGCACGGGATGGATCAAGGCACAGGCCCAGCGAATGAAAGCACAGGTTATTTTTATCGATTATTTGCAGCTGCTAACCGTCAGCAAGGCAAAAGACCGATACCAGCAAATCACCAGCATTTCCATCGCCCTACACGAACTGGCACAGACCACAGGAATACTTGTGGTAGCTCTGGCCCAGCTGAACCGCAACGCTGCACACGCATCCCCCAGCACCGCCGATCTGAAGGAATCCGGCCAGCTGGAACAGGATGCAGACGCTATTTTGCTCCTGTCTGCTGACAAGGAAGAGTATCAAGCCATTCTGGCCAAGAATAAGGAAGGCAAAATTGGCGAAATTCCCTTGACCTTCGACAAGACCCGCCAGCGCTTTCTCGCCGTCACGAGTGAACTGGAAGGGAGGTGAACACACATGAAGCACAGTCAGAACAAACCGCGCCGCCGGGAACCGTACCACTATGACGCAAGCGGTGCACAGTATATCGCCTGCATCGAAACCGCCTTGCAGCACGGCCAGAGCATCCCGGTGCACGTTTTGCAGCTGGTCTACCATATGCTGCTGCCGTATATGCACAACTAAGCCACTTACCACACTTAACAACAGGAGGCACAGATGAATACCAACATCCATGTCAACGTGGACGAGATCCCGCCGGAGGTCGCAGAGCGAATCGGTCGAGTTTTCCTCGAATACCATAAGCGGTTCCAACAGGATCCGAAGCTCATGGCCGAGTTGGAAGCATACCGAGCCGCACGTCATCTGAACCATAAAGGCAGCGAGAGCGAGGCAACCACATGAGCAATCCCAATTCCGGCACACCGCAGCAACCCGGCAACGCCCCGCCGCAGGGTATCACACAAGAGTATGTTGCACAGTTGGTCCGTTGCCTTTATGCAGCTGTACGCTTGTATCCTCGCTCTACCCGGCGGGTATGAGGCTCTGCAAGCCGCCCAAGATATCATCACCTCGGACGCAAAACGGCCGGCAAACAGCATCGTCTTTCCGTTCCGGCAAACAAAGGGCAGACCATAGGGCAAAACAAAAGGCCGCCATGCAAGCAGCGAACTCGCAAGGCAGCCAAGCGGGAGCGATTGACAGACCACATCCCGCAGCCATTCTATCACACCCGGCAGCCCACCTCAAGCCCGGCGGCCCACTAATGCAAGGAGGACAGCTACATGAAAATCATCATCGCCATCAACGGCCACGGCCTCCGCTGGCACGTCTGCAACGCAATCGCCAAAGGTATCGTTGCTGAACTCTCTGCCAAAGATGGGAAGTATTACAGCCTCGAAGGTGCACGAGTAATGGTTGAAGGGGTTCCGACCCGGCGGCTATTCGTCCTCTTTGCAAAGTTTGTGCTCCTCCGCCCCATCCGGCGCACACCCTAAGCCCCCTCAAGGTACTGTGAACGGGTACCCTAGCCCTTAGCGGGTTCGATGACCCCTGTTGTGAGCTAGTCTTATAGGAAAATTTTGACCGTTTCGTTACGCATCCTGCACCCGGCCCTATATCCTCTTTGCACCCGCTGATGAAACAAACAAAGGATATTTCAGGAGGTAAGACTATGGGCAATGATATTCACATTCATCTTGACGAAATCCCCCCGGAAGTTGCTGACACTCTAGCGCGTGGCTGTCTGCGGCTCTATTATCAGATCATCGCCATGCCAAACGGACGAGAACTGCTGGATGATGCATGGGAAAAATATCAGCAGCGGAAGAAAGCTGAAGCTGCAACCCCATCTGCTGATAGCAGTTCCGAATAACCTACACCCCGCCGGGCGAGGCGTAACGCACTAGACTTTGTTCCAAAGTCCGTGTGCCCTTTCAGGGGGCTTTTAGCACTTGCAAGCAGTGCTTTTGTACGCACAAAGCCTTGCAAGCAATGTCTTTGTCTATACAAAGCCCTCTTGCCTTGCAAGAACTTGTTGGGCAGCATCCCAAACCCTTTAACCGTGCAGCACCCGCCGAGAGCTGCACTTCAGCCACACGATTCTGTTGACCTCAACAAAATCGCTGCATGACAAAGCCCCCAGACCACGACAGCGCGCGTCTGAGGGCTTTTCTTGTTGCTTGTTGGTAGATTATTGCGGCGGCTCTATCCGCGCTCTGGCAGCCCCGGCGGGCTATTACGCTGCACAATCTGGGAAGTTCACAACGGTGATATCTGCAATGGCCTTTTGAAACCGAGCGGGGTGACACTTCCCACATCTCCGAACGATGGGCGACGGCTGCCTGTTCTGTCCTCCGGTTTTTGGTTATTTAAGTGCGTCCTTGCCTTTTGCCAGTTTCTTTTCTTCCGACTTCAACCTGCGCTCCAGCTTTTTAATATCCTCTTCAGGTGGAAGTTCTTCAGGACGAATGCCACGATCCAGCAACATATTGCGAACGCTGGTATTGTTTTGAACGTGTTCCCGAGTAATAGAGCTTTCCCCTTGAAGGTCTTTTTGTTCAACGTTAAGATTCGTCATTTCCGTTGCAAGGTTCTTTGCTGCCAGCGTAACAGGCGGGAGAACATCCGCAAGCGGCCCGCTCTTCACTCCATACTGCACCTTCATTTCCTCGGTAGACCGACCACCAAACAATGCGCTGTCGCCTTTTGAGCGAATCCGTGCAAAGCCACGATCATCTACGCCGCGTTCATAAATATTTTGAGACAGCCGCTTTTCGGAAGTGCGTAACTGCTGGCGCTGCTGCACCCTGTTCAAGTCGGAAATGCGTTGTTCTAGCAATTCCTGTTTGCGTGTCTGCAAGGCAAAATATGCCTGTGCAAAAGCAATCTCAGGTTTTCGAGGATCACCGTTCTGAGCAATCAGATAGCAGGCATAGCGAATCAACATCACATCAGCAATATCCTTTGTTCCGCCATTCGGCATGGGGGATGTTTTCGTGACGTCACGAAAACATTCATCTACATCCCGCCCACTTGTTGCACAGGATACCTTTGCTTTTTCGATAGCGTTCACAAAGTTTTCCCAACGAGTATATCCAAGCGCACGTTGGAGTTCTCGCGCATACCAGAACTCTATTCCATCTTCTGTAACATGTACAATCTGATCAAACGTGTTTTTTAGCTGTTCAACCTGATTAGAATCCATCATTTTTCACGTCCTTCCTGTTCATTCCCCGGCGGTGTCCTCTGTGGGCACGTGTTCCAGCAGATCGCCCGGCTGGCAGTCGAGCAAGCGGCAAACCGTATCTATCGTTTTCCATGATGCAAGCTCACCATGACGCAGCTGCTGCAAGGTGGCCTGACCCATGAGTTTATCTGTACGAATTTTGTTGGTACTGTATCCGGCAGCTTTGAGTGCTGGCAGGATTTCGATTTTATACCGAATCATTGTAGCACCTTCCTTTCCATGCTTATTCTATCGCATACCTGCACTTTTTGCAAGTGCAAAAGCGACGATTATTGCACTTATTTATTGTGCAATTCATCAATAGACTGCACCCAAATTAAGTGCTATAATAAAAACACAGCAAGGGAAGCACGACCGGAAGGCAAGGGGCGAAGTAAGACCGGGAGAGCAAATACCGAGAGTTAGCGAAGCGATGTAACCCACTTCCCGATATGCTGTGTAAAAGAAAATGGCCCGGTGTCCGCTACCAACGAAACCACCGAGCCAAACCCACCAAAGGGTCAAGCCCATTATACAGGAGCTGGCCCGCAAAGTAAAGCGAGGACAGAATGAAGAAGTACAATCTTTCCGAGATCATGCACAAGGCGTGGAAGCTCTACCGCAAGGGCGCGGCGGCTTTTGCCGAGTGCCTGCACCGGGCATGGAACAGCGCAAAGGCGCAGCCCATCAACGCCCAGCGCATTGAGGAAGCCCAGCAGGCCGCCGGGATCACCGAGCCTGTGAACACTTGGGCAGGCTGGAAAGCCGCCGGGTACATGGTGGAGCATAGCGCAAAGGCCCTTTTTCAGACGGTGCTGATCCACAGCAGCAGGGGAGACGGCCAGACCTACCGGGCATCGTTCTTCGGTGCATCGCAGGTGAAGCCGCTGGAAGCCCTGTAACACGAACAGAGACCCCGGCGGGAAGATGGAAGTCCGCCGGGCATGATGGGAGGATATGACCATGAGGTTGGAGAAGAAAATCAGCTTACACGCCTTTGAGGTGGAGTACATCGACCAGCGGGAAGCAAAGCCCCGCACCCTGCACCGGGAAAGCATCGTGCTGGATGGTGGCCGGATGAACACGCTCGACCACCTGAACCAGACCCCGCAGAGCTGGATCCGGCAGCAGTACGCCCAGCAGGGCTACACCGTGTCAGCGATCCACAAGGGTGAGAGCCTGACCGCCAAGGTTGACACCGGCTTTCTGTGGAAGCTGGCCGCGCTGGATGCAGCCGCAGCAAAGGCCGGCAAAAGCGTGGCCAAGCTGCTGGAAGGGGGTACAGCAGTATGACCGCAGCCCAGTGGCAAGAAGTCCTCTGCCGTGTCCGCAGCCTGTCAGCTGCCGACAAAGACCGCCTGTTGACCTATCTCCATGCGCTGCACGATGCAGCGCAGCAGTCCCAGAGAGCCGAATCCATGCCGAATATGCCCAAGGTACTGTAAAACCCCAGCCGGGCTGGCAGCGGGCTTTCCAAGCCCTATCTTTACCCAGTCAGCCGAGAAAATTTCCGGCACTTTAATTGAATTTTGAAAGTGAGGTACACTATGCAGCACACTGATTACACCCCCAGAATTCCCACCGTTACCGCAGAAGAAGCCGTGAAAATATCATGGCTGTGGAGTTCGTCCCAGACCCTCAAGGAAGTGAGTCAGCTTTTCAACGCCATTACAGAAGTCCCCAATGAATTTGGCCTAACAGGCGCATATCGCTTCATGGGGCTTATCACCGCCCTTTGGAACGCTGGCAGGGTGCAGGGCATCCGGGAAGAACGCGCCCGGCGGAAGCGCAGGGCACAGACCATCGAACAGTGACAGAAACACCCTCTGACAGCCCACAAACGGCCGCAGAGGGTGTTTTTCATCGTTCTATGATAGATTCTTGGTTTCTTCTGTGGTAAAATAGGCGCAGTCGAATTGATGAAAGGGGAAACAATGACACTCACAGAGATCTCTCGCTACTTCCACCTGAACGAGATCATCCAAAAGAACCGCGAGGCTTTGAAGTTCCTGCGTGAACGAGCCGAACCCGCTGCACCCTCATTGAACGGTATGCCCCACGCATCCGGCGTGAAAGACAGCACCGGGCGGCTGGCCGTTGAGATCGCCGACATGGATGCACGAATCACCTACCTTGAGGAACAGGCCGAACAGGAGCGAGATAAGGCCGTTGCCTTTTGCTCCACGATTCAGGACGCACGCCTATATCTGATCTTCCGTCTGCGCTTTGTCCGCTGCCTGACATGGGCAGAGGTTGCGGACCTCTTGGGGGACTACTACACCGAGGAAGGTGTCTGCCGGATGGCCTACAACTACCTTGCCAAGACTGAAAAAGAGAAGCCCTCTGCCCAGAGTGCATGACCCACGATAGAGCCGCAGCACCTACAAACAGCACGAAAGCCCGCCCGGCACACGCCGGACAGGCTTTTTTGCTATCAAACAGGCGGTAAACAGGCACAAAACCGTCTCTCCGGGCATCCAGCATAAGGCACTCTGTAAGGCACACGGCAGGTTGTTTTTTGAGCGATAAGGCACAAATAAGGCACTTTCCAGCCCTTTTGACCGCTATGTAAAACAAGAAATCCCACGATTTACGCCGTATTTTCAACGGTCAATCGTGGGATTTTACTTGGTGCGATGGAAGGGACTCGAACCCCCGGCCTACTGATTCGTAGTCAGTCACTCTATCCAGCTGAGCTACCAACGCATACGTTCCGGTTGGAACAAGATGTATTTTATCACGCAGAGCGGGGTTTGTCAACAGTTTTTTGCAGATTTTTTGATTTTATTTTCGTTTTTTATTTTTTCGTGCGAAAAAGTACGTCTTTTCGTTTTTTCAGTATCTTTCGTAATTCTCCGTGCGAACCTCAGGCTTCCTCTGCCAGACGCTCGGCGATGCGGACACCGGTCGGCGTTGCGGCAAGGCCGCCCTGGCCGGTCTCTCGCAGATCGGGGGAGAGCAGACTGCCCACGCGGCCCATGGCATCAATGACTTCATCGCAGGGGATGGCGTAATCTACCCCCGCAAGCGCCATATTGGCGCAGGAAACGGCGTTCACGGCACCCACAACATTGCGCTTGATGCAGGGCACCTCCACCAGACCGGCCACAGGGTCGCAGACCAGGCCCAGCAGGTTGCCCAGTGCCATAGCGGCAGCGGCGGCGCACTGCTCCGGGGTACCGCCCTTCAGGTGGCAGAGGGCGGCGGCGGCCATGGCGCTGGCGGCTCCCACCTCAGCCTGACAGCCTCCCTCGGCACCGGCCAGAGTGGCCCGGGCGGCGATGACCTGCCCAAAGCCTGCGGCCACATAGAGGGCATCACAGATGGCTTCTTCATCGGCCTCGCCTGCACGGGCAAGAGGAAGCAGCACCGCCGGGAGCACACCGCAGCTGCCCGCCGTGGGGGCAGCTACGATCCGTTTCATGCAGGCGTTGCACTCAGCGGTCTTGAGGGCTTCGGCGGTCACCTCAGCAAGGTAATCCCCGCCATAGCTCCTGCCCGCCTGATGGGCCTGTTCCACCTTGGCGGCATCGCCGCCGGACAGGCCGCTGCGGCTGCGCTGGGCAGGGTCATAATCCAGGCTGGTGGCCTCCATTACATGCCACAGGTGATGCATGGCATGGCGGCTGGCCTCTTCGGTCAGGCGGCTCTCGGCCAGATCACTGCGCAGGATGGCCTCGGCAAGGGAGATGTTCTGGCTGCGGGCAGCGGCCAGCATTTCTTCACAGGATAAAAAGGACATGGTCATTCCTCCGCGTCTTCTTCGGGCTCGTCGATGTTCAGGCAGGTCACCTTCAGGATGCCGGGCAGGGTTGCCAGCTTCCGTTCCAGCGGGTGGGGGATGTGGGAATCGCACTCCAGTACCATAACGGCATAGCCGCCGGTTCCTGCGCGGAACACCTGCATCGATGCAACGTTGATCCTGCGCACGGCAAGGCAGGTGGTCACCTCGGCGATGCAGCCGGGGGTGTCCTCATTGTGAATGATCAGGGTGTTGCTGTCGCCGCCGAAATCGGCGGGCACGCCATCGATTTCGGTCACGCGGATGCGCCCGCCGCCCACCGAAGCGGCTTTCATGGAAAGCACCCGCCCCTCCCGGCCCGTCAGGGTGAGAACAGCGGTATTGGGGTGCGCAGAGCGCAATTCCACCGGATGGATCCGGAATGCCATGCCCTGCTCTGCGGCCAGGGCAAAGCTGTCGGGCAGGCGGGGATCATCGGGCCGCAGGCCAAGCAGGCCGGCGACCAGGGCTTTATCCGTGCCATGTCCCTTTCCGGTGGTGGCAAAACTGCCGTACAGGCCGATATCCGCCTGCGCCGGGATCTCGCCCAGAAGCTTCTGGGCCGTGTAGCCGATCCGGGCGGCACCCGCTGTATGGCTGGAAGAGGGGCCGATCATAACCGGCCCGAGAACGTCAAACAAGCGCATCCGATGCACATCCTTTCGTGCTCCGCCGGGCAAAAATCGCCCGCTTCGCACTTTTTTCTCTCTTTTATTATACCGCTTTTGCCCCACTTGTGCTATAATAACTTTACTAATGTTTGAAATCGCTCCTTTGGGGGCAACACGGAGGTTGGATTCCTATGAAACTGGTAAGCGTGGAAACTCCCGAAAAGAGTGTCTGCAAGATGACCTTCAGCGCAACGGCTGAGGAGCTGGAGACCGCATCCAATGCGGTGTATGAGCGCACCCGCGCCAGCTACACCATCAAGGGCTTTGCCAAGGGCGAGGCCGACCGTGCTCAGATCGAGGCCGACCGCGGCGAGCACACATTCTGGTATGATGCCATCAACGACCTGATGGATCGCGATGTTCCTGCCCTGTACGAGGCCGCCATGGCCGAGCACGGCTTCAAGGCGGTGGATGAGCCCAGCTATGACCTGGTCAGCGTTAAAAAGGACGAGGGCTTTGTGGCAACCGCCACCACCCCGCTGCAGCCGGAGCTGAACCTGACCCAGACCACCGGCTTCCATGTGGAGTGCGTGACCCCCGCCGTCACCGACAAAGAGATCGATGCCGTGCTGGAGCGCCGCCGCAATGCTGCCGCCGAGCTGGTGCCCCACAAGGGCCCGGCTGTCAAGGGCAACATCGTTCATATCGATTACGAGGGCCTGCTGGACGGCAAGCCCTTCCAGGGCGGTTCCGCACAGAACCAGACCCTGCAGCTGGGCAGCGGCCGGATGATCCCCGGCTTTGAGGATGGCATTCTGGGCCACAAGGGCGGCGAGGAATTCGA
Organism: Faecalibacterium sp. BCRC 81149; assembly: GCF_022750605.1. Classification (NCBI taxonomy): domain Bacteria; kingdom Bacillati; phylum Bacillota; class Clostridia; order Eubacteriales; family Oscillospiraceae; genus Faecalibacterium; species Faecalibacterium sp. BCRC 81149. The sequence continues at coordinate 139,917 of NZ_QXJA01000003.1, forward strand.
GATCAACGTCACCTTCCCGGTACGCTATCATGTCAAGGATCTGGCCGGAAAGCCCGTTGTCTTTAAGATCAAGCTGATCGATGTCTGCGTCCGCCAGCTGCCCGCCCTGAACAGCGATTTTGCCAAGAAGGTGGGCAAGGTGGACACTATGGACGCGTTCCGGGAGCAGGTGCGCAAGCAGCTGCACGACGGCAAGCACGCCAGCGCCCTGAACCGCGCCAAGGATCAGGTGTTGACCCAGCTGGCCTCTGCCGCTGAGGGCGAGCTCCCCAGCGTTCTGGTGGAGAGCACCTACCAGCAGGAGATGCAGAACATCCAGCAGCAGCTCCAGATGCAGCGCATGAGCCTGGACCGCTACCTGAGCCAGATCCACCAGACCCGCGAGAACTTCACGTCCAACGTTCACGCCGTCGCCGAGAAGAACACCCGCGCCCGGATGGCTCTGCTGCAGGTCGCCCAGAACGAGGGTCTGGTGCCCACCGATGAGGAGATCACCAAGAACCTGCAGGAGCGCGCTGACCGCACCAAGAAAACGCTGGAAGAGGTCAAGGCCAATGCCAACATCCCCGCCATGCAGCGCAGCGAGGCCATCCGCCGTGCCGCCGACTGGGTGATTGAGCACTCCACCATCGAAGAAAAGTAATTTTCAAAAGTACAACAAAAAGAGCCTGTCTCCAAGGAATTTCGGGAGACAGGCCCTTTTCTTTTGCAGTTTATTTTGTCAGGAGATTAAAGCCCATGACCACGATGCCCAGCACGACCAGAACGATGCCGGTTGCACGGTTCAGGGTCTTGGCATCGGCCTTATTGGCAAAGACAGCAGCGATGCGGGCCCACAGCAGGGTGAACAGGACGCAGAGGATGAACACGGTCCAGTCCGGTGCGCCGCCGATGGCAAAGTGGGAGGCCGCACCGGTCAGGGCGGTGAAAGTCATAATAAACACGCTGGTGCCCACGGCAGTCTTGAGCTCGTAACCCAGCACGCTGGTCAGGATGAGCAGCATCATCATGCCGCCGCCGGCACCAATGAAGCCGCAGATCATCCCGATGACCACACCGCAGACGATGGACTGGAGGGCACGCTTCTTAGCAGAGACCCCCTGCATGGCTTCTTTGGTGGTCATAACGGGCTTGACGATGAATTTAATGCCCAGCAGGAACGTCATAAACACCGAGAAACTGCCCATGGTGGTGGAAGGCACCAGGCTTGCCACCCAGCTGCCCACCACGGTGAACAGCAGCACACTGGCCATCATGATCAGGCCGTTTTTGATATCCAGGTTTTTGTTTTTGTGGTAGGTGTAGGCAGACACCGCACTGGCCAGCACATCCGAGGAAAGGGCAATGCCGACCGCCATGTAGGGGTCCATCCCCAGGAAGGTGATGAGCATCGGGCTGATGACAGCGGCGGCGCTCATGCCCGCAAAGCCGGTGCCCAGGCCCGCGCCCATTCCGGCAAAAAAGGTAACGATGATGGTAAACAGCAGGTTCATCTTATTCTTCTCCTTCTAGGATCGCATCCAGATTTTCGCTCATCGTATCGATGACTTCAAAAAATATCTCGAGTTTTTCTTCCTCCAGCCCTGCCATCAGGCGGCGGATGAAATCATCCTGCATCCTGCGGCCCTGTTCGATGATGGACTGCGCCTTTTCGGTGCAGGCAAGCTCCGTTTTGCGGCGGTCGCCCAGCACCGGACGGCGCTCCAGAAAACCCTCCTGCACCAGCTTGTCCACATTCACCGAGACAAGGTTCGCCTTGATGTGGCGCACCTCCACGATATCGCGGGCGGTCGTGTAGTTGGGGTTGTTGGCAAGGAACATCAGGATATCAAACGCTGTCTGCGGCAGGTGCAGCTTCTGGCACAGCGGCTTGCAGACGGCGCTGTACGCAAGGCCCGTCTTGTTGGCAAATTCCACACTGGGGTTCAGCTCACGCATTGCGCGCCCTTCTTTCTCTCTTTTTGAATCGTTCATTTTTGAAATATTTTAGCATAAGGAATCTCTGTTGTCAAGGGCAGGCAGCGTAAAATCTCCTGCTCCATATATTTTGTCCAACGCAAAAAGCCCGCACCATGAAGATTTTCACGGTACGGGCTTTTGATATGCTTCAGGACAGGGTCACAGCACCGCCACGGCGAGGAACCGCACAACGAGCGCGGCAAGCCATGCCACAACGCACTGATTCACGACCATAACGGTGGCCCAGCGGCCGCCCATCTCCCGCTTGACCGATGCCACAGCGGCGATGCAGGGGGTGTAGAGCAGGCAGAACACCAGCAGGGGAGCCGCAGCCGCCGGGCTGAGCGCCGCGCCCAGTGCGGCAGAGGAGCCATACAGGATGGTAAGGGTAGATACGACGCTCTCCTTTGCCATAAAGCCGGTGATCAGCGCCGTGGACACCCGCCAGTCGCCAAAGCCCAGCGGCGCAAACAGCGGTGCGATGCCGCTGGCGATCCAGGCCAGAATGCTCTCCTGCGGGTCTGCGGTCAGGCTGAGCTGGAAGTCAAAGTTCTGCAGGAACCAGATGATGATGGTTGCCAGGAAGATGACCGTAAAGGCACGCTCGAGGAAATCCCGGGCCTTTTCCCAGAGAAGCTGGGCCACATTTTTCAGGCCGGGCAGGCGGTAGTTGGGCAGCTCCATGACAAAGGGCACGGCCTCGCCCTTGAACAGCGTCCCCTTGAGCAGAAAGGCCATACCAATGCCCACAAGGATGCCCAGGAAATACAGGCCCACCATGACCAGTGCGGCGTACTCCGGGAAGAAGGTCACCGCAAACAGGCTGTAGATCGGGAGCTTGGCCGAACAGCTCATAAAGGGCGTGAGCAGAATGGTCATTTTCCGGTCCCGCTCCGAGGGCAGCGTGCGGCTTGCCATCACACCGGGGACCGTGCAGCCAAAGCCGATGAGCATGGGCACGATGCTGCGGCCCGAAAGACCGATGCGCCGCAGCAGCTTGTCCATCACAAAGGCCACGCGGGCCATATAGCCGGTATCCTCCAGCAGGGAAAGGAAGAAGAACAGGGTCACGATGATGGGCAGGAAGCTCAGCACACTGCCCACACCGGTAAAGATGCCGTCGATCACCAGCGAATGCACTGCATCGTTGACGTTCCACGCCGTCAGGGCATTGTCCGCAAGGATCGTCAGATTCTCAATGCCCAGTTCCAGCAGGCCTTGCAGCCCCGCACCGATCACACCGAAGGTCAGATAGAACACCAGCGCCATGATGCCCACGAACGCCGGGATCGCCGTGTACTTTCCGGTGAGGAAGCGGTCGATCCTTGCGCTGCGCAGCTGCTCCTTGCTCTGGTGGGGCTTTACCACGGTCTGATTCACCAGCTGATGGATAAAGTGGAACCGCATGTCTGCAATGGCGGCGGCGCGGTCCAGTCCGCGTTCCTGCTCCATCTGCAGGATGATATGCTCGATCATCTCTTTTTCGTTCTGATCCAGCTTCAGGGCCTCCTCAATGCGGGGGTCGCCCTCCACCAGCTTTGTGGCGGCAAAGCGCACCGGGATCCCCGCCGCCCGGGCGTGGTCCTCGATGAGATGGATGATGCCGTGGATGCAGCGGTGAACCGCACCGCCGTGGTCATCCTCGCCGCAGAAGTCCATCCGGCCCGGACGCTCCTGATACTTTGCCACATGGATGGCGTGATCCACCAGCTCATCCACGCCCTCGTTCTTGGCGGCGGAAATGGGGACCACCGGGATGCCCAGCATCGCTTCCATCTCGTTGATGTTGATGGTGCCGCCGTTGCCGCGCACCTCATCCATCATATTCAGTGCCAGCACCATGGGGGTGTCCAGCTCCATCAGCTGCATCGTTAAGTACAGGTTGCGCTCGATGTTGGTGGCATCCACGATGTTGATGATGCCCGTAGGCTTTTCGCCAATGATGAACTGGCGGGTCACGATCTCCTCGCTGGAATAGGGCGACATGGAGTAGATGCCGGGCAGGTCGGTGACTTCGGTATCGGGATATTCCCGGATGGCACCGCTCTTGCGGTCCACCGTCACGCCCGGAAAGTTGCCCACATGCTGGTTGGAGCCGGTGAGCTGGTTGAACAGGGTCGTTTTGCCGCAGTTTTGATTTCCGGCCAGCGCAAATGTCAGCACCGTTCCCTCCGGCAGCGAGTGTTCGCCCTTTTTGGTGTGGTAGCGGCCGCCCTCGCCCAGGCCCGGGTGCTCCACCATCCGGCCGGCCTTCCGTGCCGGGGCCGCTGCAGGTGCTTCCGCCGGGGTGATCTCGATCCGTGCCGCATCGTCCAGCCGCAGGGTCAGCTCATAGCCGTGGATCTGCAGCTCCATGGGGTCTCCCATGGGGGCAAATTTCACCAGCGTGACCTTCTCGCCGGGGATCAGCCCCATATCCAGAAAATGCTGGCGGAGTTCTCCCGTTCCGCCCACTGTATCGATCACGGCACTTTCGCCGATCTTCAGTTCCTTTAATGTCATGGCAGATGCCTTTCCTTCGACAAAATGTTAGTGTATGTGAACAGTCTTAATATAAGCTAACTCAAAGGCATTGTCAAGGCAGGAAGCGGCAAAAATTCTCGCCTGTCCCCGCTGTTTTTTGTAGAAATCTTTCTCCTGTTCCGGCAGATTTCCGGGCAAAAGAAAACGCACCCCTGAATTTTTACGTTCAAAGGTGCGTTTTGAGAACAGTTCTGTTTACTTCACGGTGTGGTAGCCATCGGGGTTGTTCTTCTGCCAGTTCCAGCTGTCGGCACACATCTCCTCGATGCCGTACTCAGCCACCCAGCCCAGCTCATTCTTGGCCTTGGTGGGGTCGGCATAGCACTCGGCGATATCGCCGGGGCGGCGGGGATCGATCACATAGGGGAGCTTCTTGCCGCAGGCCTTCTCAAAGGCGTGGATGACATCCAGCACGCTGTAGCCGTGGCCGGTGCCCAGGTTGCAGATGAACAGGCCGCAGTTGGTCTGCAGCTTCTTGATGGCGCAGACATGACCCCGGGCCAGGTCAACCACATGGATGTAATCGCGCACGCCGGTGCCATCGGGGGTGGGGTAGTCGTTGCCAAAGACGTGCACCTTTTCCAGCTTGCCCACGGCCACCTTGGCGATGTAGGGCATCAGGTTGTTGGGGATGCCGTTGGGGTCCTCGCCGATCAGGCCGGACTTGTGGGCACCGATGGGGTTGAAGTAACGGAGCAGGGCCACATTCAGAGTGGGGTCAGCCTTGCAGACATCGGTCAGGATGCGCTCGGTAAAGGCCTTGGTGGTGCCGTAGGGGTTGGTGGTGGCACCCACGGGGAAGTCCTCGGTGATGGGCACGCTGGCGGGGTCGCCGTAGACGGTGGCGGAGGAGCTGAACACGAAGTTGCGGCAGTTGTGGCGGCGCATCACGTCCAGAATGACCAGCGTGCAGTTGAGGTTGTTATAGTAGTACTCGATGGGCTTGGAAACGCTCTCGCCCACAGCCTTATAGGCGGCAAACTGGATGACAGCATCGATATCAGGGCACTCGGTGAAGATCTTCTCCACGTCCTCGTGCTTTGTCATATCAGCCTGATAGAACCGGAAGTCCTTGCCGGTGATCTGCTTGACCCGATCCAGCACCACAGGGGAAGCGTTGTAATAGTTATCTGCCACCACGATGTCAAAGCCAGCGTTCAGCAGTTCGATACAGGTGTGGCTGCCGATATAACCGGCACCGCCGGAAACCAAAATTGCCATAAAAGTACCTCTCTTCTCGTCACCAAAGTTGCTTGCGCGGGGCAGGCCCGCCTTCTGCCACAAGGATACAACGTTTTGGCCTCAGAATCAAGTAACGGGAATTTTATAAGGATGGATTTTTGTTTCCATTTATTTTTTCGTGCATTGATTTACAAGCGTTTTTTGTTTTTTGCACATGGAGTGATGGAACACTTTGTGCAAATCAGAGAAAAAGGCCCTCTCAGGCAGAGCCGTCAGGATCTGCCTGAGAGGGCCGTATCTTACAGTTTCCCGCACTGTTTGCCGGTGAAGAACCGCAGGGTGGTATTGGCGCGGAACACTTTCCCGGCCCGCAGGGCGGTGGAGGGGAACTCCGGGTGGGAGGGACTGCAGGGGAAGTGCTGGGTCTCCAGCGCAAAGCCGCCGTATTTCTGCATCGGCACGCCGCCCTTGCCGGGGGCAGGGCAGTCCTGCAGGAAATTGCCGGTGTAGAGCTGCACGCCGGGCTGGGTGGTATAGACCTTCATGCTGATGCCGGTCTTATCGCTGGAAGCCCAGGCGCACAGGCTCTGGCTGGCACCGCGGCCCCTGTCGATGACAAAGCAGTGGTCATAGCCGCCGCCCACCATGGTGGTCTGGGAAAAGCCGGTGTCGATGTCCCGGCCAATGGGCTTGCCCGCCCGGAAATCCATCGGCGTGCCCGCCACGGGCAGGATATTGCCGGTGGGGCAGGTCTCGTTGTTGCCCTCCAGATAGCGGGACGCATAGATGCGCAGCTTCTGGCCCAGCACATCGCCGCCGCCATCCAGATTGAAGTAGGTGTGGTTGGTCAGGTTGATGATGGTGTCGGCATCAGAGGAGACACGGTAGTCCATCCGCAGGGCGTTGTCCTCGGTGAGGATATACCGCACCGAGATCTTCAGATTTCCCGGGAAACCATCCTCTCCATCGGGGCTTTCCGCCTCCAGAAGCAGGGTATCGCCAAAGGTCTTTACCTCATACAGCTTGCGCGGAAAGGTACCGTGCAGGTGGTTTTTCCCGTTGTTGGCTTCCAGCTGGTAGGTCTTGCCGCCCACGTTGAACACGGCATTCTCAATGCGGTTGGCGTACCGGCCCACGAACGCGCCGCAGCAGGTACTGCCGGACGATTCAAAGTCCTTGACGTAATCGGCGTAGGTATCGTGGCCCAGCACCACATCCACCGGCCCGCGCTTGGTGGGCACCCAGATATTCTTGATGATACAGCCGTAGTTCAGCACACTGACCGCCAGCCCGCCGGGGTTCGAGATGATGTATTCATTGATCCTTTCGCCGTTTGGGGTCATGCCAAAGGGCTTGGAGAGAAACTGTGCCATAGGGCTCGCCTCCTTTTGTATTTTTTGGGGACAGCACACTCTCTGTTTTATCCTTTATTGTTTTGATTATATCACAATTTTCCCCTTCTGTGTTGGCATTTTTTAAGGGAATCTATCCAATATTTCGAGAGATTTTTTGTAAGTTCTGCCCCATAGGCAGAAAAAAGCCCCGGAGGGCCAGGGGTAGGCGCTCCGGGGCTTGTATGTCAGATCAGATATTACTGCTGGGTATACTCTTTATAACCCTTCAGGTCAATCTTATTCTGAATTTCTTCAGGAATCTCATTGATCCATTTATTAACTTTCAGGGTTACAGTCTTACCAGAAACAGTTTCCACAATGTATGCCAGCTTATCGCCGTTGAAGCAATAAACAACCTGCTGTCCATCAACCATAACAGACTCAGCATACATAGTCTCACCAGTGGCTTCAATCTTATATTCAGGAATAACCTTGATGCTCTTTACAATGTCCGCAGAAGGAACTGTGGCATTACCTGCACTCACAAGATCCGTAGGCTTAGCCATCTTCTTATAATATCCCTGGTTTAAAATATAGCATGCTTCATCCTTAACAACCATATCATATGCTGTACCCATGTTAACGAACATCTTCTCCCCGTCAACAGCAAACTTCACAGTTGCAGGAGTTGCTTCCACGCCATATACGACAACTTCGGAATAAACCTTTCCGGACTTCTGATTTGCTTCCACGACCTTCTGCAGACGGTAAGAAGGTGCGCTGTCCTCGCCGCAAGCGGTCAGCATCAGAGTTGCCATTGCCACAGCCATGATAGCTGCTGCGATTTTCTTGAGCATTTTCATTTGTAGAACCTCCAATGTAAAATGATATTTTACCACACAGAAAGCATACCCCTACACCTTCCGTAGTGTGACCTCATTTTACATCTACCCCCCCCCCCCTGTCAATATTTTTTATTGAATTCCCCAATTTTTGGAGACTGTTCCAAAGCTGCGGCGAATTTTTTAGCAGATTGACAAAAAGCACCCCTCACATGGCTGTGAAGGGTGCTTTGGGGAAGGTTTCTTATGCAGAACACGGTTCGGTAATTGCCTCCCGCACCTGTTCTAACGAAAGTTCGGTAGTCTGGGCGATCTTATCCAGATCATGCTCTCCGTTCTTCCAGAGATTGAGCGCAATGCGCTTTCCCTTTGCCACCTCGGCATCTTCTCGTTCCCGATCAACGATCACCTGCATTGTCTTGCACATAGCTGCCACTCCTTCCGTTTCTTCTTTAAAGTATTTTACTCTTGCCCTTATTTTGGGGTTCCGGATATCCCGATAGTCATCACAGCGGAAATCCTGCATCAGCGCGCCGACCTCATCCGTTCCTCGATATGCGCCGTTCACATATACAATATGTGCACGGTCGTGGAACAGCTTCCCGGTTTCCCGAATCGTCCGTTCAATATTGTAAACCGGCAGACCATCTCCCAAAACATCATTTGCCGTAATAAATATGATATATGTCTCAGGCAGGTCAGAATATTTTTCACCAGAAGTTGTCAGGCGGGAATCAAACATCGCACTGTTCAGCCGCGCCCGTTCCGGAGCGGCTCCCTTATCTTCCTGCTGTACTTCGATATCATACTGCTTGCCTGCTTCATCCGTTGCATAAATGTCCAGCCGTACAGAACGGCCAAACAGATTGCCGATCGTAAGCTGTGTTGCAGACCTTGCGACGGTCAGATCTTTTCGTTTCAGGATGATGCGAAGCAGCTCCTGTGTGCTCTCTTTATCTCCTGAAAACACCTGTGTCATAAAGGTGTCATCCATCAGGGTGAATTTACGGATAGCATTCATGCGTTCTTCATTCTTCTCATCCAACTGTACGAACCGCATTTCCGTCATCCTTTCGTTTCAGAAAAAGAGTACTTTTCTACGTTTATATTTTATCATCATTTTATCTGTACTGCAAGTATCAAAAAAAGCACCCCTCACATGGCTGTGAAGGGTGCTATGGGGAAGTTTTCTTACTCCGGCTGAGCGGTGTTCTGGGCGATATACTCGGCGGCATCATCGGGGATGTCGTCAAGGTTCTCATCGCCGATATCCACGTTCAGCGGCGGCTTCTTGAAGAGGATGTCATACATCAGGGGCACAACGTACAGGGTCATCAGGGTGGCGTAAGTCAGGCCGAAGATGATGACGATGGCCATGCCGCTCATCAGCTGGCTGGCCATATCGCCGCTGAACACCAGCTGGAGCATGGCCAGAACGGTGGTCAGGGTGGTCATCAGGATGGGGCGCATTCGTGTTTTGCCGGTGGCGATCAGGGCCGCGCGGCGCTCCATGCCGTCGATGCGCAGCTGGTTGGCGTAATCCACGAACACGATGCCGTTGTTGACGACCGTGCCCATCAGGACGATGAAGCCCATCAGGGAGATCATAGTCAGCTGCTGGCCGGTGAGCAACAGGCCCAGCAGGCCGCCGGTAAAGGCCAGCGGAATGGTGAACAGAACGATGAAGGGGGAGAGCAGGCTCTGGAACTGGGCCACCATAACAAGGTAGACGAAGGGCAGCGCCAGGAACATCCACTGGCCCATCTGATCCACCACCATGCCGTTGATCTCAGAGCCGCCGCCCATATAGAAGCTGCAGCCCTCGGGCATTTCATCGGATGCGGCAAACTCGTTCAGCTTCTTTTCCAGCGCGCGGGTCTCGGTGGTGGTATTGGTGCCCTCCACTGCGTCCGCCGTCACACTGATATAGCGGGTCTGGTTCTTACTGGTGATGGAGTCCGGGGTGGAGCCGGTGACCCAGGTGGCCATATCGCCCAGCGTGCAGGTGCCGGTCTCGGTGGTGCCGTCGGCGGCCATGACGGAGGTCGTAAACGTCATATCCATCATGTTTTCCTTGGTCATGGGGTCCAGATTGTTGCTGATCTGGACGTTCATGGTGGAGCCATCAATGGCAACGGGGGTCTGGGCCGTGGTGGTGGTGGTCAGTTTGGCGGCGATCTGCTGGTAGACCTGCGCCACGGTCAGGCCGTAGGAACGGACCTTATCCCGGTCGATCTGCAGGTTGATGGTGGCATCGCCGCTGCCCAGACCGTTGGTTGCATTGGTAAAGCCGTCCATCTCGTTGACCATATCCACCACCTTCTCGGAGAGGGCGGTCATGGTGTCGATGTCGTTGCCGGAGACCTGGACGGTCAGCCCCATATCCAGCTGGCTGGTCAGCTCCTGCATTCCGCTGATCTCAACGGTGGCGGTGCAGTGCTCCACGCCGTTCACCGCTTCCTCCAGCGCCTCACGGGCCTGTTCGATCTGCCGGGAGGAGAGGCTCTCGTCCAGCATCACGTTGATCTGGTAGGTGCCGTAGCTGTTGGCGGCGTTCAGCAGGTCAGTGATGGTCTGGGGCAGGCCCAGCTGGCCGACATCCATTCCGGCCACGCGGCTGTCGGTGGTAACACCCACCTCTTCCACGTTGTCCACAGCCAGCAGGGCATCAATGACATTCTCAGCCACGGCATAGGATTCTTCCTTGGTCATATCCTTCTCGGTGGAGAGGGTGACGATAGCCTCGTTGCTGGTGATGGTGGGCAGCATCTCAACGCCCATGGACATCACGCGCCAGCCGCAGAACACCAGCAGCACCACTGCCGCGCCCAGCGGTGCCCAGCGGTGCTGGAAGCACCATTCCAGGCTCTTGACATACTTTTCCTGCACCTTGTCGAACCACTTGAGCTCTTTGGGCTTGGAGTTTTTCAGCAGGGTAGAGGAGGCCGCCGGGGCAACCGTCAGGGCCACGATGAGGGAAGCAGCCAGACAGTAGCCGATGCACATGGACATGGGCTGCAGCAGGCTCTTGATGACACCGGAGGTGAAGATGACGGGCAGGAACACGCAGACAGAGGTGAGGGTGGAAGCCATGATGGCCATGCCCACCTGCTTGGTGCCCTGGACCGCCGCGCGGGCAGCGGGCACGCCGCGGCTGCGCAGACGGTAGATGTTCTCGATGACGACGATGGAGTTGTCCACCAGCATACCAATGCCGAGGGACAGGCCCGCCAGCGTCATAATATTCATATCCAGACCGGTGAAGTACATGAGCACCACGGCAAACAGCACCGACAGCGGGATACTGATGCCGACCACCAGCGTGGGCTTGATATCCTTGAGGAAGATGGCCAGCACGATGATGGCAAGGGCCGCACCGATGAGCATACTGCTCAGGATGCTGCTGACGATGATGCTGATGTAGTTGCCCTGGTTGGACAGCACGACCACATGCAGGCCATCGTATTTCTGTTCCAGCTCCTTGAAGGCGGCCTTGCAGTTGCCGGAAACTTCACCGGCGCTGGAAGAATTGCTCTTGAAGATTTTCAGCACCACGGAGCGCTCGCCGTTCAGGCGGGTAAAGCTGTCTTCCGCGTTGTCGATGATCTGCACATCGGCCACGTCAGACAGGCGGACATCGCCAAAGCCGTCCACATGGAGCAGCAGGGCACCGGAGATATCCTCGATGCTGTCGTACTCCTCGCCGACCTTCAGCAGCCAGGACTTGTTGCTGGAATCCTTGACATAACCGGCGGGCATGGAGAAGTTCTGGGCATAGATCAGCTGTGCCAGCGTGTTGATATCCAGCATCTTGGCCACGTCGGAGTTCTCCATGGCCATCTGCTTGGCATCCTCATACTGCTGCTTGGCATCTGCCAGCTGCTGCTCGTAATTGTTCAGCATCTCGCGGGCCTCGGTGAACTTGATATAGGCCTGCAGCTGCTGCTGGGAATAGCTGCCCACGATCTGGGTGAACTGGTCCATCAGGCCGGGCACGTCGTCCATGGCCTTGATGGTGCTCTCCAGCGTGTTATAAATGTTGCTCAGGCTCTGCTGCACCTGCAGATCATCGACCAGCTCCCCGGCCGTTGTGCCGGCGGTGTCGCCCTGCGCGTTCAGGCGCTGCTGCAGATCCTGCAAAGCGGTGGTCAGCTTATCGGTGATATCGCGCAGCTCCGCCACGATCTCGATCAGAGAATCGATATCCTGCATTCCGGTCTCGTTGAACTTGTCCACGACCCGCTGCAGGCCGCCCCGCACATCGATCAGGGCCTGCTGGATCTCAGGCTCGTTGACCACGGCAATGAGCTGGTTGACGCTCTCCAGAAGGGCCTGTGCCTGCTTCTTGACCAGCATGAAGGAATCCTGCAGCTCGCCGGAGTACTGGCTGTTGATGGTATCGCTGACCAGCTTGTCGTAATTGGCCAGCTGGGTCTCGTACTCCTTTCTGCCTGCCTCGATCTGGGCCTCGGCATCATCCAGCTGGGCCTTTGCATCGGCCAGCTGCACGTCAATGACCTCCAGCAGCTTTTCGTTGATGGCATCGATCTTTTCTTGATCGAGCTGCACCTGCACCATCCGGGTAACCAGACCATTGGCGGAAATATTGGAAACGCCGCCCTGACGCTCGATATAAGGGACCATGGTGTCGTTGACGAAATCGGCCAGCTCATAGGAATCGCTGCCCTCACGGCTGACGGCCACGGTCATAAAGGCGTTCATGTTCAGGGTATATTCAATGATGGAGGGGGTCATACAGGTGCTTGGCAGGCTGGAGGTGGTCTGATCCACCTTGTTGGACACCTTGACCACGGCACTGTTCATGTCCGTATCATCCTCAAACTCCATCAGCAGCAGACTGTAGTTTTCTGCCGAGGTGGCGGTGACGTTTTTCACGCCCGAGATGGTGCCCAGCGCACTCTCCATCACGTCGGAGACCTCGTTCTCCACACGCTCCGGGCTGGCACCGGGATAGACCGTGACCACCATCAGGTACGGTGTGTTCACGTTTGGCAGCAGGTTGGTCTGCATATTCTGCACGGACACAAGGCCCAGCATAATGACCATGATGACTGCAACCAGAACGGTGAACGGTTTTTTGACGCTGAATTTTTCCATTTCTTCCTACCGTTTCTGTGTTTTCCCACGCATTGCGCGGCTGCTCTTTTTCTCAGAGCGGCTCAAAGTCGATATCCCTATTATACACCCGGTTCCGGGGCTTGCAAGGCTTGCCCGGAGATTCTTTAGCAAATCTTGAAAATCTTTTGTGAAATCCGGGTGATACCTCAGTTTTTTGACGTTTTGGAGATCAAATTTCAGACGGAGTTCAAGTGGGATACGAATGAGCGGAGCGGAATGTTGCAGAGAATGAAAATTTTTACGCTTCAAACCTCTCAGGCGCTGCGCGCCAGCTCCCCTAGTAGGGGAGCCCTTGGCAGGCCGTCACGTTTTCGTGGGCAGACGCTTCGCTACTTTTTCTGCATCTATGGCATATTTTCTCCAGTTATGTTATACTAGAGAATAGAATGGATTTTCAGGCCCTTCTGTGGGCCTTTTTACAAGATAGGGGAGTTTCCCCTGTGAGGAACAGTATGAAAAAAGTCATCTCTGTCCGTTTCAAGGAAAACGGCAAAAGCTATTATTTCGACCCTGCCGGGGCCGACATCAAAACCGGCGAATATGTGATCGTGGAGACCGCCCGCGGCATTGAGTGCGGCGAGGTGGTGCAGGGCGTGAAAGAGATCGCCGACAGCGCCGTTTCCAAGGCGCTCAAGCCCATCACCCGGATGGCCGACAGCGTGGACGTGCGCCGGATGCGCCAGAACCGCGAGGATGAGAAGCGCGCCTACCACACCTGCCAGGAGTGCATTGCCCGCCACGGCCTGGAAATGAAGCTGGTGGAGGCCGAGTACACCCTTGACCGCTCCAAGATCATGTTCTACTTCACCGCCGATGGCCGGGTGGACTTCCGCGAACTGGTCAAGGATCTGGCCGGCATCTTCCACACCCGCATCGAGCTGCGCCAGATCGGCGTGCGCGACGAGAGCAAAATGATCGGCGGCCTGGGCATCTGCGGCCAGCCCTTCTGCTGCAGCCGCTTTCTCAAGGATTTCCAGCCCGTTTCCATCAAGATGGCCAAGGAGCAGGGCCTTTCCCTGAATCCCACCAAGATCAGCGGTGCCTGCGGCCGGTTGATGTGCTGCCTTTCCTACGAGGAAAACGCCTACGAGTACCTGAACAGCATCATGCCCATGGTGGGCAGCACCGTGTGCACCCCGGATGGTCTGGGCACCGTGCTGGAAGTGAACCCCATCTCCGGCTACCTGCGGGTGCGCTGCGGCACCGAAGCCCTGACCCCGCGCTACTATAAGGTGGGCGTGTGTGAGTATATCAGCGGCGGCAAACGGGCACCCCGCCGCCCCGACCCGGACGACGATTATTCCGGTGTGCGCAACCCCGCCCCGGTGGTGGCATCTGCCGATGAAAAGGGCAATGTGGGCTGCGGCAAATGCCCCAAAAAAGAGAAATAATTCCCAGAAAAATAGTGGGATATCACGGTGGTTAGTATCATAAAACTAACCTTTCTTCGTGATTTTCGCCAAAAAACTCTCTTAATTTTCCCGCAAAGTTAGGCCTTGCTTTTGTGCAACCCCACAAAAATAAAACTTTGGGCTTTTATGGCACACGGTTAGTCTTGCCTTTTCTTTTCCACTTTGTTAGAATGCAGACAAGGATGAATTCCGGGGAAGCCTGCTGGCACCGTGCGAGGGCAGACTTCTTCTTAAAGCTAGTGCACGGGTGATAAAAGGAGAGTTTTATTATGGCACACAAGGTTTCTGACGCATGTGTTGGCTGCGGCGCTTGCGAGGGCGCTTGCCCCGTTGGTGCTGTCACCATTGAGAATGGTGTTGCAGTTGTGAATGCAGACGCTTGCATCGATTGCGGCGCTTGCGAGGGTGCTTGCCCCACCGGTGCTATCACCGCTGAATAATTTCACGGCGAACACTGAAAAACGCATCAAAAGCAGCAGACCTGTCAAAAGCGGGTCTGCTGCTTTTCTTTCATGCACAATTTTCCCCGATTTTTCCGCCCGATATTTTGGCAGTGGATTTTAGGTGCTGTATATGGAACATTCCACCGAGATTTTGTATAATAGAACAAGAGTCTATTGTTCAGCCGTGCACCGCTTTGGCTCGGACGCGCTGCTGCTGGCCCGGTTTTCGGAGCCAAAGCGGGCCTGGCGCGCCGCCGACCTGTGCTCCGGCTGCGGCATCGTGAGCCTGGAATGGCATGACCGGGGCCACCGCGGCCCCTGCCTGGGGCTGGAGCTGCAGCCCGAAGCCAGCGCGCTACTGGCCGCCGCCTGCGCCGAACAGGGCATTGAGCACATCACGCCCGTCTGCGCCGACCTGCGCTCCTTCCGGGAGGGCGAGGGCAGCTACGACCTGTGCGCCTGCAACCCGCCCTATTTCACAGCAGGGGAGCAGGCCGCCGACAGGGCCCGGGCCACTGCCCGCCACGAGACGGACTGCACGCTGGACGATGTCTGCAAGTGCGCGTTCCGGCTGTTGAAGGATGGCGGGCGGCTCTCGCTCTGCCACCGGCCTGAGCGGCTGGCCGAGGTGCTGGCGGTCCTGCGGGCCAACCGGCTGGAACCCAAGCGGCTGGCCTTTGTGAAGAACCGGCCGGATGCCGCCCCCTGGCTGTTTCTGGTGGAAGCACAGAAGAACCGAAAAACAGGGCTGCGGGTCGAGCCGGATGTGCTCATCTCGGCAGGCGCGGCACTGTATGGACGCTGAACCTCTCAGGTGCTGCGCGCCAAGTGCGGGTTGCGGCTCCTGGTAGGAGAGGTGGCATCCCGTAGGGATGACGGAGAGGTTTTGTACAAATCAAATGGGAGGATACTATGGCAGGTACTCTTTATATCGTTGCCACACCCATCGGCAACCTGGATGACATGCCGCCCCGTGTGGCAGCCACCTTTGGCGCGGCAGATTTTATTGCCGCAGAGGATACCCGCGTGACCATGAAGCTGCTCAACTTTCTGGGGCTGAAAAAACCGATGGTGAGCTACTACGAGCATGCCCTGCAGAAGGGCGAGGGGATCCTGCGCCGCATTGAGGCAGGCGAGAACTGCGCCCTGTGCAGCGATGCCGGTATGCCCTGCGTCTCTGACCCGGGCGAAGTGATCGTGCGGGACGCACTGGCCCGGGGCATCAAGGTGGTGCCTGTTCCGGCAGCTTCCGCCTGTGTGACGGCGCTGGCCGTCTCCGGTCAGGACACCTCCCGCTGGGTGTTCGAGGGTTTTCTGCCTGTAAACAAAAAGCAGAAGCGGGAGCGGCTGGCCGAGCTGCAGGGCGAAAAGCGGACGGTCATCTTCTACGAAGCGCCCCACAAGCTGCGCACCACGCTGGACGACCTGACCGCCGCCTTCGGCCCTGAGCGGAGCATCACCCTCTGCCGGGAGCTGACCAAGCTCCACGAGGAGATCTGGAAAACGACGCTGGGCGAGGCCCAGACCCATTATTCCGAGAATGACCCCCGCGGCGAGTATGTTCTGGTGATGGCCGGTGCGCCCGCCGCCGAGGCCGAGGAAGAGCTGACACTGGAGCAGGCCGCCCAGCGGGCGCTGGAACTGACCCGGAACGGCTGCGCGGCCTCTGCCGCCGCCAAGGCCGCCGCGCAGGGCACGCCGTATTCCAAGAGTGAAGTGTACAAGCAGCTGCTTGCTTTGCAGGCAGACTGACCTCTCTGTCCATGCTTCCCATTGCCCCCCTCTCCTGACAGGGGAGCTGTCGCCGAAGGCGACTGAGAGGTTTAATACGTATAAATAAGGAGGACGTAGTCCCGTGACGAAACTTTTGATCCTGAGCGACAGCCACAACAGCGCCAGTGCAGTGGAGCGCATCCTGCACGCAGAAAGCGATGCAAATGCCGTTGTCTTTTTGGGAGATGGCCTGCGCGACCTGGAAGATGCACTGACCCTGCACCCCAAGATGAAGGTCTACGCCGTAGCCGGTAACTGCGATTTTGGTGCGTTGGAGCCGCTGGATGGGCTGGCCGCCTTCGATCAGGTGGTCGTTTTCTATACCCATGGTCACATGTACGGTGTAAAATACGATCTGGACACGTTGGCAGATGCCGCCGCCGCCCGCGGCGCTGAGGTGGCATTGTTCGGCCACACCCACAAACCCATCGCCCTCCAGAAAAACGGCGTGTTCCTGTTCAACCCGGGCTCCTGCGGCCGCTGCTACACCGGCCCCAACACCTACGGCGTGATGCTGTTGGACAAGGGCAGGATCACCAGCTTTGCACACAAAGAGGTACCGCAGCAATGAGCATCAATGAGGTGCGTTATCTGCCCGAATGCGGCAGCACCAACGCGTATATGAAAGAGCATTTTGAAGAGTTCGGCCCGGTGGGCGCGGTATACACCACCAACCAGACCGCCGGGCGGGGCCGCCTGGGCCGCACCTGGGTCAACGCCGAGGGCAAGGCGCTGTACTACACGGTCGCCATCCGGGAGCCGCTGGCGCAGCCCGCCACCCTGCCCCTGCTGGCCAGCCTTGCCGTGCGCAGACAGCTGGCCCTGCGCTACGGCGTGGACTGCCAGATCAAGTGGCCCAACGACCTGCTGCTGAACGGCAAAAAGATCGTGGGCATCCTGTGCGAAAGCGTCTGCTACGGCTACCAGCAGCAGGGCCGGGGCATCCTGTGCGGCATTGGCATCAACCTGGCCCAGCCGCAGAGTTATTTTGATGCCGCCAACCTGCCCCATGGCACCTCGCTGGCCCTGCAGGGTGCCGCGATCGATCTGGAGCAGGATCCCGGCTGGCTGGCCGAGGCTTTGACGGATTTCGGCTTTGATCGGCCCCTGTACACCTTTGCGCGGGATGGCTTTGCACCTTTCCGGGAGGAGTACAAGGCCGCCTGTGTCAACATCGGACGGCGGGTGACCTTTGACCTGCCGGACGGCGGGCAGGGAGCAGGCGAGGCCGTGGATGTAGACGAAGAAGGCCGTCTTGTTGTCCTCACCGACAGCGGCGAGGAACATGTGTTCACCGGCGAGGTCTCCGTGCGCGGCATCTACGGTTCCCTCTGAAACTTGATATAAAACAGCGCCCCCGGCAGAGGATTGCTCTGCCGGGGGCGCTGTTTCAGACAAACAAAAGTCCCCTCCGGCGCTTGCGGTACACCGGAGGGGACTCTTGTTTTGGGGTATTGCTTTGGTGTGAGGAGGAATCATGTGCAAGGGAGACGGTTGCGGCCCCACTCCCTTGTGCTCATAGTATACCCGATTTCGGCGCAAAAGTCATTACTTTCTTGTGAAATCTTGTGAAAATTCTGTTAAGCTTCGCACGAAATTATTTCGCTCACTCGTTTTCACCTTTTTCCTCTTTCCGCAGGGCTGCGGCGTGACGGCGGCCCTCCCCCACATAGTGGGCGGCATTGGCAAGGTTGGCGGCTGCCTGTTCGGGGCTGACCTGCTTGATGATCCTCCCCGGCACCCCCACCACAAGGGAATCGTCCGGGATGATCTTGCCTTCCGGCACCAGCGCACCGGCCCCGATGATGCAGTTTTTGCCCACAACACAGTGGTTGAGCAGGGTGGCGTGCATCCCGATCAGGGAACCGTCTCCCACGGTGCACCCGTGGACAAGGGCACAGTGGCCCACGGTCACGTTTTTGCCCAGCGTGACCGCCCCGCCCGGGTCACAGTGGAGCACCGCATTATCCTGCACATTGGTGTTCTCGCCCAGGGTCAGGGTGCCGTCGTCCCCGCGCAGAACCGCACCATACCAGACCGAGGAGCCCGGTCCCAGCACCACATCGCCCAGCACCGTGGCGTTGGGTGCCACGAACACCGCACCCTCGTCCCGGGGAACTTTTCCACCAAAAGGCAACAACATTGTGAAAAACCACCTTTCTCTTTTCCGTCATTTATGGTATTCTTTTATATAGTGTTTTAGTTTTTCGATTCAGGGAAGCCGGGAGCTTCCGTTGGAGGATACGCTTATGCAGAACTCTACTCTCTTCCGCCGGGCGGCGGCCCTGCTGCTGACCGCAGCGCTGGCCCTGACCCTTGTCCTGCCCGGTCTGGCCGCATACGAAATGCCCATCCAGACCGTGAACGAGGGCGAGTCGGTCTACCTGTTCAACGCGGACATCGACAAACCCATTCTGGAGCAGAACGCGGACCAGCAGCGCTACATTGCCAGCCTGACCAAGATGATGACAGCCCTGCTGTTTCTGGAAAGCGGCAAGGACATGAACGCGGAGATCACCATCCCCGCCAACCTGACCCAGGAGTTCAAGGACATCCAGAACGCCAACGGCAGCACCATCAACCTGCGCATCGGTGAAACGGTGCGCCGCATCGACCTGCTGTACGGCCTGCTGGTGGCCAGTGCCAACGACGCGGCCAGCGTGATCGCCAGCGATGTTTCGGGCGGCGACCTGACCGCCTTTGTGGCCCGGATGAACCAGCGTGCCAAAGAGCTGGGCTGCACCAGCACCAGCTTTACCTGTGTGCACGGCCTGTATGATTATGGCAACGTCTCTTCGGCCCACGACCTTGCCCTGATCGCCAAGGCCTGCGCCGAGAACGAGACCTATATGCAGGTGGCAAACACCCTGAGCTATACTCTGCCTGCCACCAACCTGCACCAGAACGAGCGCACCATCACCTCCACCAACCTGATGCTCAACCCGGAGTACCCCTACTACCGGGATTACATCCGGGGCATGAAGACCGGTTTTACCACCCTGGCGGGCCGGTGCTATGTGACCTTTGCTCAGAAGGATGGCCACACCTACGGGCTGGTGGTGCTGGGCTCCGACCTTGACAACATTTACAGGGAGGCCTCCGAGATCCTGGACTGGGCCTTTGCAAGCTTTTCTGACCGGGAGCTGGTGGACACCGAGACCCCGCTGACCACCGCCCCCCTGAAGAAATGCCGCTCTTATGAGGAAGTGGAGCTTTACGCTGCCGCGCCGGTCAGCGGCTACGGCCATGCGGACGACAAGGTGACCTTCACCTACGACCTTCAGGAGAATATCTCCGCCACCGTCAAGGATGGGGCTGTCCTGGGCACAGCCACCGTTTATCTGGACGGCTATGAGGTGGGCACGGTAGACCTTGTGACCCATCAGGAATATGTCTCCGACTTTCGCACCGACCTTCAGTCCACGCTTCTCCTGATGGCGGCTCTCATCGTTCTTCTGGCTGTCCTCAGCTTCTTCACCCTCGTTGCCGGGGGCGGCTCGCTGAATCTGGGCCGGCGCAGAAAAGCACGGAGAAGATGATCTCACCCTCTCAGTCTCGCTAACGCTCGACAGCTCCCCCGAAGGGGGAGCTTTTTGTTTTGGGCAAAACCCGGCTAAACCTCTCAGCCGTCGCTAACGCTCGGCAGGTACGGGTTACAGCCCCCGGAATCTTGCGGCCAGCACACTCAAGGTGATCTTAGGGTTCACCTGCGCACCCAGCCGCTGGATCGCCGCATCGGCGGCTGCAAGGGCCTTGCGGGCGGCATCGCCCTGCACCAGGGCACGGGGGCTGCCGCGCAGTCCTGCGGCCGCTACGGCCCGGAAATCAGCCAGCAGAGCGGCGGCCCCCACCTTATCCTTTTCGTAAGCTGACAGCAGAACAGCGGCGGCATAGCTGTCCTGCGCGGCCGCTGCTTTGGCAAGGGCAAGCGCCTTGTCCACCTGCGCCCGGCGGGCCTCATCCCGGGCCGCATCCAGCACTGTGCCGATGTGGCCATCGAACAGCTCACTGTACAGGGTGGCATCCTTGCTGTCCACCCCCTGTGCAGTGCAGTAGCGGGCGCAATCGGCGGGGGAGACGGGAGCCACTGCAAAGCTGATGCAGCGGCTCCGGATGGTGGGCAGAACACCTGCCAGCGAATCCGCCGTCAACAGAAAAAGCACGCCCTCGGGCGGCTCCTCCATGACCTTCAGCAGGGCGTTGGCCGATTCCTCGTTCATCCGCTCCACATGGTAGAGCAGCACTGCGCGTCCCTCTGCCGAAAGGCTGGTGTTGAAGATCTCGCTGCGCATGGCCGTGACCTGACCGACCAGATACCGCCCGCCGCTGCCCATACCGGTCACGGAGATGGCTTCCCGGACGATGCCCGTCTCGATCTGGCCGCTGTCGCGCTTACCGGCCTTTGCCACGGCACGGCAGCACTCGCCCCGGAGCAGGGCTTCGGCGGGCGCGCCGCCGTTGGGGTAAAGGTAATCCGCCGCCACGCAGCGGGCCGCAAACCCGGTTCCCAGCCCCTCTTCGCCCACCAGCAGAACACTGTGGGTCATGCGGCGGCCCCCCAGCATCAGCCGGACGCTGGTCTTTAATTCCGAATTGCCTTCCAGACGATCAATCATCATCTCCGATTTTTCCTCTTCCACTGCTCCCGGCGCACCCAGGCGCGGATGTTATGCCAGGCCTGCGGCCCGAAGAACAGAAGGAAGCCCAGCATACAGAGCAGATAGTTCAGCTTGCCCAGCATCCCCATGCTCAGGAAGCTGAACACCCACAGGGCAGCGGCAAAGATGCCGAAATATTTCACCTTGAGGGGGATGACGAAGAAGAGCAGCACCTGCAGCTCCGGGTAAAGCATGGCAAAGGCCAGCAGAAGGGAAAGGGACAGACAGTAGGTATCGGCAGAGCCTGTCAGCAGGCAGGCCAGCCACGCGCCTGCCATCCCCAGCAGGACATAAAGGTTGAAGCGGAAATCGCCCCACTCCCGTTCCAGCGCACTGCCGACGAACCAGGTAAAATAGATGCCCAGCACCACGCTGAGCGGCCCGCCGCCTGAAAAAGGCACCAGCACAAAGGTGAACAGCCGCCAGATCTGCCCGGCGAACAGGGCACTGCGGCTCAGGGAGAGATAAAAGGAAATATACTGGTTGACGAACAGTTCAATGGCGTAGACCAGGATCTGGCCGCCGATGAGGATGTTGATGAGGTTGGGAATGCAGAACCGGCCGTATTTCCGTTCCAGCTTGGTGATCCAGTTCATAGGCAGAAGCCTCCGTTATTCGTAAAATTTGCGCCCCGTTGGCCGGGAACGCTCTCTTTTTTCATTGTACCATGATTGGCAGGGCCATTCAAGGCGAAGGGTGTGAACAAAGGGATCTGGCTGTCTGTTCATCCGAGTGCTAAAACAGCAGGTTGTATCCACTTTTGGTGTGTTCAGATGGACTTATCCACTCTTTCCACTGGGTTTTCCACCGGAATTGTGAAAAAAGGCCCGGTTTTCCCACGATATTTTCCACTTTTTCCACTGAGTTTTCCACATTTTCCTGTGATGTGGTTTATACATGGTGTATTGTACCGCGCGAATCTTTGCGAAAATCAGGGGAATTATGGGCCTTTGCACCTTTTTTCTGAAAGAAAGTCAAACCCGAAAATTTACTTTTTACAGCAGGCAGAAAATCCGCTCCTTGAATTTCTCCCCGTTGGAATGAAGGAGACGGTAGTTTTCCACACCCATTTTCTACAAAAATCGACCTGTGGAAAACAGCGGGAAAACCTGAGTTTTCAACAAAAAGAAACAACCCTCTCAGTCAAAGCCGTCAGGCTTTGACTGAGAAGGTTGCTCCTATAAAATCAAACGTTACATCATATTCCGGAACACGACCTGCGCGATCTGGAAGTACAGGATCAAGCTGCAGGCATCCACGATGGTGGTGATGAAGGGGGTCGCCATGATGGCCGGGTCCGCACCCAGCTTCTTGGCGGCAAGGGGCAGCATACCGCCCACCAGCTTTGCCAGGATGACGCTGAAGAACAGCGACACGCTGACGACGATGGCATAGCCCATCACATTGTCATACTGACCGGCAAAGATGAAGGTGTACATCAGGTAGATGCGCAGACCGTTCACCAAGCCCAGCACCGCACCCACGATCGCGGAAACGCGGAGTTCCTTGGCCAGCACCTTGAGGAAATCGGCGGGTTCCACCTCGCCCAGCGCCAGACCGCGCACCATCAGGGTGCTGATCTGGTTGCCGCAGTTGCCGGCGGTATCCATCAGCATGGGCATGAAGGAGACCAGCAGGGGTAGGCTGACAAAGGCTTCCTCGTAATGGGTGGTGACCATACCGGTGAAGGTGGCCGACAGCATCAGGATCAGCAGCCAGGGGATGCGCTGCTTGGCGTGGGTCCAGACACTGGTGCCAAAATAAGTCGTGGCCTCATCCGCAGGCAGAATGGCGGCCATCTTCTGCATATCCTCGGTGCTCTCATCGGTCAGAACATCGATTGCATCGTCGATGGTGATAATGCCCACAAACATGCCCTCGTTGTCCACAACGGGCATTGCGGTAAAGTCGTAGCGCTGCATCTCACGGGCCACAAACTCCTGGTCATCCGTGACCTTCACGGTGACCACGTTGTCGTCCATAATATCGGCCAGCGGGGTATCGGGGTCTGCCAGCAGCAGGTCACGGGCAGAAACAACACCCTTCAGGCGGTTGCGCTCCACAACATAGTTGATATAAACGGTCTCGGCGTTCTCGCCCTGCCGCCGGATGGCATCCAGCGCCTGCCGGACATTCATCTCTTTTTTCAGCCGGACATATTCAGGGGTCATCAGGCTGCCGGCCGAGCTCTCGGGGTAGTTCAGCAGCTTGTTCAGGCTCTCGCGGGTCTGCTTGGAGGATTTCTCCAGCACCCGCTTGACCACGCCTGCGGGCATATCCTCCAGCAGGTCGGCAGCATCGTCCAGGCTCATCTCCTCAATGGCGCTGACCAGCTCCACGTCGGAGAAGGCGTTGACCAGGTCATCCCGGGCTTCATCGGACATATAGGCGAAGGCCTCGGTGGCCACTTCCTTTTTCAGTAGGCGGAACACCACCAGACGGTTGTTCTCGTCCAGCTCCTCCAGCAGCTCTGCCAGGTCGGCGGGCTGCTCCTCCTCGGTGACCTCACGCAGCTTGACGTACTGCTTTTTTACCAGCATCTTGAGCAGGCGGCTCTTGGTCAGCATCTCGGGGTCAGCCTTGACCTCTTCGTCCCGTGCTTCCTCTTTCTCGGCCTCCCGGATGTCCTGCTTCAGGTCCTCCGTGGCTTCCTCGTTCAGATCCTTGGCCAGCTTCTGGCGCACCTCGTCCGGGATATCAGCGGGCAGCTCCTGCACAGGCAGGGCGGCCTCGGTCAGTTCATTTTTCTTTTCTTCCATTTCCATTTTGCGTACCTCCTACCGTATTCCGGCGGTTGGTACAGGGCAAAACAAAAAGCGCCGCCAACGGCCCGCATCCACCCTTCGCCAGGGCTTCCACGCGCACAAAGCCGCGCCCTTTCTCCCCGCTGAGAAGTGCCCGAACAGCACCTCTTACCGGGCAAAAAAGGCGAACGCAGCCTGCTCTATGTCCCGTCCTATCGCACCAAAACCGCATCTTCGACTATGATCCGGGTCCATTGTCCTGCGTTCACCTCCTAAAGATCTTTTCCACTTTTTATTATAGCGCCGGCCAAAAGGCCGGTCAACCCTAAATGCACCGAATCAGGCGGGAATTTCCACCAAAACACGCAGAAAGCCCCTTCCAGTGCTTGCGGACCACTGAAAGGGGCTTTCTGTTTGGATATTGCCTTGGTGTGAGGAGGAATCATGTACAAGGAATCGGTTGCGGCCCCGGTTCCTTATGTCAGTAGTATAGCACCAAAAGCACGGGTTTGCATGAAAATCCTATGAAGAAATTGTAAAATAGCGAGAAGATATTTTTATCGCACCCTTGACAAAATGGGATATATCATATATTATAGAAATAGGATATATCCCATAGAGGAGGGCTGCCGCTTGGAATGTTACGATGTAGACTTCTATCATAAGGAGAATGGCGACTGTCCGGTAGATGATTTTCTGGAATCCCTTGACACCAAAATGCGTGCAAAGGTATTGGGTGCTGTCGCACTGCTGGAAGCCAACGGGCCACAGCTGCGGGAGCCCTACTCCAAGTTTATTGGGGACGGGATTTTTGAGATCCGTGCTAAGCAGAGCAGCAATATCACACGTGTTCTGTATTTCTTTTACATTGGAAAGCGCATTGTTCTGACCAACGGCTTTATCAAGAAAACGCAAAAAACGCCACCAGAGGAAATTGCCCTGGCCAAAAAATATCGTGCAGACTATCTTGAACGAAAGGAGAAGATATCGTGAGTGATTTTCGGAATTTTCTCAACAAACAACTGGAAGACCCTGAATTCAAAGCGGAGTGGGAGGCACTTCAGCCAGAGCTTTCACTGGTACAGGCAATGATCGATGCCCGGAAGGTAAGCGGCCTGACCCAGAAGGAGCTCTCGGAGCGTACCGGCATTGCTCAGGCAGACATCAGCAAACTGGAAAACGGCAACGCAAATCCTTCTCTGCGGACGCTGCAGCGCCTTGCCGCCGGTATGGGAATGCAGGTCAAAATTGAATTCGTTCCTGTTTCCGCAAAATAGTATATGGATGAGAGAACCGCTGTATGGAACATTCCGTACAGCGGTTTCTGTTTTCTTACACAAAAATACGCCCCGTTCACTATAAAGTGAGCGGGGCGCTAAAAACGGATTCGTTTTTGACTGCGGCAAGATCCCTGCAGGGCAGGTCTTATGCAGCAGGCGGAACAAGGTATCTGTTGCCAGACCTTATGCTCCTGACACACGCGGGGTGTGCTTTCAAGGACCCTCGCGGGCGCTTTGGTATTTCAAACACCCTGCCCGGCGCGGTTCGCGGGCCGCGGCGGGCGAGGGAATGAAATCAGAAGTTTGCGCAAATGCTCGTTTGCACGTTCATCATGCTTTGTTCAGGGCGGCGGGGCCGCAGTTTCGCACTGCTGCGTTGCGCAGTAATCGCCAGTGCGGAGCAGCCGCCTTGCGGACTAGGGTGCCGCTGCGGCCATTGCCAGCCATTGTTCAGAAAACAGGATTACTTGTACAGCTCGACCAGACGGGTCAGGTGCTCGTAACGATCGTTTGCAACCTGCTCGTTGCGTGCGAACAGAGCCTTTGCACGCTCGGGGAATGCACGGGTCAGGCGGCTGTAACGGGTCTCGTTTGCCAGCAGTGCCTGATACTTCTCGGCATCCACAGCCTTGGAGGTCAGGGTGAAGGGGTTCTTGCCCTGAGCCTTGTTGGCGGGGTTGAAGGTGAACAGGTTCCAGTAACCAGCCTCAACTGCCTTCTTCATCTCGTTCTGGCAGTTGGTCATGCCGCCCTTCACACCGTGCAGCTCGCAGGGAGCGTAGCCGATGATCAGAGAGGGGCCGGGATAAGCCTCAGCCTCAGCGATCGCCTTGACAGCCTGGTTCATGTTAGCGCCCAGAGCGATCTGAGCAACATAGATGTAACCGTAGGTCATTGCGATCTCGGACAGGCTCTTCTTGCTGATTTCCTTACCAGCAGCAGCGAACTGGCAGACCTCACCAATGTTGGAAGCCTTGGATGCCTGTCCACCGGTGTTGGAGTACATCTCAGTATCGAAGACCATGACGTTGACATCCTCGCCGGAAGCCAGGACGTGATCCAGGCCGCCGAAGCCGATGTCGTATGCCCAGCCGTCACCACCGAAGATCCAGACGGACTTCTTGGCGATGAACTCCTTGCTCTTCAGAATCTCAGCGGACTCGGTGCAGCCAGCGGCAGCAGCCTTCTCCAGCTCAGCGATCAGAGCCTTGGCGGGTTCGTCGTTTGCCTTGGTGTTGTTCTTGGTCTCCATGAACTTGTCGAAGGCAGCCTTCAGCTCAGCGGAAGCCTTGTCAGAACCAGCAACCTCAGCAATGCGCTTGATCAGGTTCTCACGAACGGTCTTCTGGCCGAGGTACAGGCCCAGACCATGCTCAGCGTTATCCTCGAACAGGGAGTTGCACCATGCAGGACCATGGCCGCTGTCCTTGTTGACGGTGTACGGAGAGATGGAAGCGGTACCGCCCCAGATAGAGGAGCAGCCGGTAGCGTTGGAGATGTACATCTTCTCGCCGAACAGCTGAGTGATCAGGCGAGCGTAAGAGGTCTCGGCACAGCCTGCGCAGGAGCCGGAGAACTCCAGCAGGGGCTGGTTGAACTGAGAACCAATGACGGTGTCATCAGCAAACTTGCTGGGCTTCTTGGAGATGTTGGCGACGCAGTAGTCGAAGACTGCCTGCTGATCGGCCTGGCTCTCCTGAGGAACCATAGCAATTGCCTTGGTGGGGCAGACGGTGACGCACTCGCCGCAGCCCATGCAGTCCAGAGGAGAAACAGCCATCACAAACTTGTACTCGTTTGCGGGGCGGTTGTCACGGCTCTTGGTCTGAGCAGGAGCAGCTGCCAGCTCGTCAGCGGTCAGCTGGAAGGGACGGATGGTAGCATGAGAGCAGACGAATGCACACTGGTTGCAGCCGACGCACTTGGAAGCATCCCACTCGGGAACGTTCACAGCGGTGCCGCGCTTCTCGTATGCAGATGCGCCCTGCTCCCACTCGCCGTTTGCATTTGCAACGAAAGCGGAAACGGGCAGGCTGTCGCCGTCCATACGAGCGATGGGCTCCATGACATCACGGATCTGCTTGACCAGCTCCGGACGGCCGGTGAGAGCCTTGGGAGCGGGATCAGCCTCGGGGTTGGACCAGGAAGCGGGAACGTCGACCTTGTGGATCGCGTCAACACCGGCATCGATGGCCTTCCAGTTCATCTCAACAACGTCCTGGCCCTTCTTGCCGTAGCTCTTCTGAGCTGCCTGCTTCATGAAGTTGACAGCGTCCTCGATGGGCATAACGTCAGCCAGCTTGAAGAAAGCGGACTGCAGGATGGTATTGGTGCGCTTGCCCATACCGATCTCGATAGCCTTATCGATGGCGTTGATGGTGTACAGCTGAATGTTGTTGTCAGCAATGTACTTCTTGGCCTCAGCGTTCAGGTGCTGGCCCAGCTCCTCATCGGTCCACTGGCAGTTGATCATGAACACGCCGCCGGGCTTGACATCCTGGACCATCTTCATGCCCATGTGGATGTAAGCGGGGTTGTGGCAGGCCACGAAGTCAGCCTGGTTGATGTAGTAGGGGCTGCGGATGGGCTTGTCGCCGAAACGCAGGTGGCTGATGGTCACGCCGCCGGTCTTCTTGGAGTCATACTGGAAGTATGCCTGAACATACTTATCAGTGTGGTCGCCGATGATCTTGACGGAGTTCTTGTTTGCGCCGACAGTACCGTCGCCGCCCAGACCCCAGAACTTGCACTCCTTGGTGCCAGCAGCTGCGGTGATGGGAGCGGGCTTGACCTCGGGCAGGGACAGACCGGTGACATCATCGGTGATGCCCAGAGTGAAGCGCTCCTTGGGCTGATCCTTCTCCAGCTCCTTGAACAGAGCGAAGATGGAGGACGGGGGAGTGTCCTTGCTGCCCAGGCCGTAACGGCCGCCGGTCAGGACGACATCGTTCATGCCGGCCTCACGCAGGGTAGCAGCAACATCCAGGTACAGGGGCTCGCCCAGGGAGCCGGGCTCCTTGGTACGATCCAGAACTGCAACCTTCTTGGCAGTCTTGGGCAGGACCTTCAGCAGAGCGGAGGACACCCAGGGACGGTACAGGCGGACCTTGACGATACCGACCTTCTCGCCCTTGGCGTTCAGGTAGTCGACGACTTCGTCAGCAACGTCGCAGACAGAGCCCATAGCGATCATCACACGGTCAGCATCGGGTGCGCCGTAGTAGTTGAACAGATCGTAGTTGGTGCCCAGCTTCTCGTTGATCTTGGCCATGTACTTCTCGACCACTGCGGGCAGTGCATCGTAAACGGAGTTGCAGGCCTCACGGTGCTGGAAGAACACGTCGCCGTTCTCGTGGGAACCGCGCATCTTGGGGTGCTCGGGGTTCAGAGCCTTGGCACGGAACTCCTCAACAGCCTTCATGTTGCACATTTCCTTCAGATCAGCGTAGTCCCACTTCTCGATCTTCTGGTACTCGTGAGAAGTACGGAAGCCATCGAAGAAGTTCAGGAAGGGAACCTTGCCCTCGATTGCTGCCAGATGGGCAACAGGGGACAGATCCATAACTTCCTGCACGCTGCTCTCGACCAGCATTGCGAAGCCGGTCTGGCGGCATGCCATAACGTCGCTGTGATCACCGAAGATGTTCAGGGACTGGGTAGCAACGGTACGTGCAGAAACATCGAACACGCAGGGCAGCTGCTCAGCAGCGATCTTGTACATGTTGGGGATCATCAGCAGCAGGCCCTGAGAAGCGGTGAAGGTGGTGGTAACAGCACCTGCACCCAGAGAGCCGTGCACAGCGCCGGCAGCGCCGGCCTCAGACTCCATCTCGACGACCTTGACCTGGTTGCCGAAGATGTTCTTCTGACCAGCTGCGGACCACTGGTCCACAGAGTCAGCCATCGGAGAAGACGGGGTAATGGGGTAGATAGCAGCCACGTCCGTGTAGGCGTATGCTACATGAGCGGCAGCGGTATTGCCATCCATGGTTTGCTTTGCTCTAGGCATTTTTCTTCCTCCATTGTTCAGAATTTGGTACCTTTTGCGCGGGGCAATCGCGCCCCGCTGGGGCCGGAGAACCCCAAAAGGCACTATTGCTCATATATTATATTAGCAAATTCCGCCCTCAAAGTAAATGCATACCCACTGGCAAAACGCAACAAAATTTCAAGAAATTTTTTGGTGCTTTTTTACGCTTGTGTTTTTTGTTGCATCTAACCTGACAGATTATTAAGAATCCGGCTTTTTTGCTGTATTTTTCTTAATTTATCCTCAATTTTGAATTGACAACCGGCGCTTTGTTGCCGTAAACTTGAACCAGCATCATTATCATCTGGAAAGGACGCAAATACGATGGACGCTGCACATTTTGAAAAGATGCTCACAAGTGAGGTGCTGTTCGAGGGCCGGGTGGTCACCCTGACCAAAGATACCGCCCTTTTGGAAAATGGAAAGACCGCCACCCGCGAGGTGGTCCACCACCACGGCGGAGCCTGCATCGTGCCCTACTTTGAGGACGGCACCATCTGCATGGTGCGCCAGTTCCGCTACGCCATGCAGCAGGAGCTGTGGGAGCTGCCCGCCGGCAAGCTGGAAAAAGGGGAGGACCCCTTTGAAGCCGCCAAGCGAGAGCTGGAGGAGGAGTGCGGCCTGACCGCCGACAAGTATACTTCCCTGGGCGAGTTCTACCCCACCGTGGGCTATGATACCGAGGTCATCTACACCTGGGTGGCCACCGGTCTGCACGAGACCCGGATGCATCTGGATGCGGACGAGTTCCTGACCCCTGACCGGGTACCGCTGACCCAGGCCTATGAGATGGTGATGCGCGGCGAGATCAAGGACGGCAAGACCATTGCAGGCGTGCTCAAGCTCAAGGCCCTGTTGGACGAGGGCAAGCTGTGAACATTCTCTACGAAGATACTGCCCTTGTGGTGCTGGACAAGCCCGCCGGGCTGACCAGCGAGGATGGCGTGCCCGCTGCCCTGCGCCAGCGGTGGGGCAGGCCGGATGCATACGTTGGGGTCATCCACCGGCTGGACACCGGTGTTTCGGGGCTGATGGTCTATGCCAGAACCCCCGGAGCCGCAGCTGCCTTGACAAAGCAGGTGACGGAGAGCCAGCAGGCCTATGCCATTCTGGACGGCAGGGCAGAGGCTGGCCCCGGTGCACCGGCACAGCCCTGCTTTCTTAAAACATACCGGGCCGTGATCGCAGGCGGGCCGGACGAACAGCTGCCGCCCGAGGGCATCCTGCGGGACTATCTGTTCAAGGACAGCCGGAAAGGCCGGGTCTTTCCGGTAAAGCGCCCCCGCAAGGGGGTGCGGGAAGCCGTGCTGGAATACCGCATCGTAGAGACGGCACCGGACGGTTCCCTGAGCCTTGCGGAGATCACGCTCCACACCGGACGGACACATCAGATTCGGGTGCAGTTTGCCTCCCGGAAGCACCCGCTTTACGGAGACGGCAAATATGGCAGCCGGTTCAAAGGGGACATTTCCCTGCAGAGCGCAGGGCTGCAGTTCGTCCACCCGGAGACCGGCAAGCCCATGGCCTTTTCTCTGCCCCTGCCCGCCGCCGCACCGTGGAAGGAGTTTTTGGAATAAGGCTGTTGCGCATGGTCAACATCCTCGCCCTCTCCGTCACCTGCGGTGACACCTCTCCCAAAGGGAGAGGCCTTGGCAAAAAGATGAAGTTTGCGTGGACTGCCAAGGGCTCCCACTTTGGGGGAGCTGGCATCGCGTAGCGATGACTGAGAGGGCGAGCCCGCTAAAGGAATAATCATTTCAACTAGGTGAGTGATATGGAACAGCAATACAAGACCGACGCTGAAATTTACGCTGTACTGGAGCGGGAGATCATCGACCTGACCCTGCGGCCGGGCAGTTCGTTGAGCGAAAACCCGCTCTGCGCACGCTTCGGGGCACCGCGCTCCATGATCCGAGTGGTTCTGCAGCGGCTGCAGGAGAACGGGCTGGTGAAGATCGTGCCCTACAAAGGTACCACTGTGACCCGGCTGAACCGGGAGATCGTGGATGAGCTCATTTACGAGCGCACCGCTGTGGAAGCCCGCGTCCTGCGGGACTTCTCGCCCAAGTGCACACCGGAGCAGCGGGCACTCATCCGGCGGCAGGCCGATGCCTACGCCGCGCTGGCCCGTGCCGAAGAGATCGACTACAACAAGCTCTACGAGGCAGACCGCCTGCTCCACGAGACATGGTTTGCCGCCATGGGAAAAATGTATCTGTGGCGCACCTTACAGAACGCCCACGCCGATTACAGCCGTTTCCGGATGCTGGACACCATGACCAGCGGCGGGCTGGACGAGGTGATCGCCGACCACCAGAACATCATCGCCGCCATTGAGCGGTGTGATCTTGCCGCCTTTGAGCCGCTGGTGGAGCGCCACCTCTACGGCGGCATCCGGCGGCTGGGCTCTAAGCTCACCGGGGAATATGCCGACTACTTTGAGCCGGAAAAATAATGCACCCTTAAAAATGTTCCACGGGGAACAAAACCGGCACAGCGCCTGCCTGACGCTGTGCCGGTTTTCTTTGCCCGTTTTTTCAGAAGAATACGCCGGAGATGAAGATCTCCAGCCCAATGCCGATGAGGATGACACCGCCCAGAACAGAGGCCTTGCCGGAGAGCCTGGTGCCGAACTCTTTGCCGATGTGCAGGCCCGCCATGCAGAGGAAGAAGGTGACGACGGCAATGATGCCGGAAGCTGCCAGCGCCATCAGCCAGCCATACTCCGCAATGGTAAAGCCCACCGAGAGGGCATCGATGCTGGTGGCCACGCCCTGCATGAAGAGGGCACCGGCACTCAGCGCGGCGGCTTCCTCGGTTTCCTCGCCCCGGATGCCATCAATCAGCATCTTGCCGCCGATATAGCCCAGCAGGGCAAGGGCGATCCAGGGGATGAACGTTTCAAAGGAGGAGAACATCTCCACGATGGTATGGACGCAGACCCAGCCTGTCATGGGCATCACGGCCTGAAACACGCCAAAGGTGCTTGCAATAATGCACATCCTCTTTCGGGACATGCCGGGATCATGCAGACCGTTTGCCATCGAGACCGAAAACGCGTCCATGGCAAGGCCCACGCCCAGCAGTGCACTGTTGAGAAAAAATAAAAAACTCCATTCCATAACTGAATGCCTCCTGAATCTGACCAAAATTACGGTGCGGCAAAAACAAAACCCGAGATCGGCGCGCGTGCACGTCCGGTCTCGGGTCATTTTTTACAAATGAACTCCATGTGTTGGGCGTGGTACTCCGCACCATAACACATGAGTCTCGCAAATGAAAGCAAGCCAGACAGCAGTGCTGTCATTGTGTTGACTTGCTGCGCCGTCTGCAAACAGCGCCTGCTACTCCCCCATGGGATTTTGTGATCGTTTCGCTAGTCTATCATATTTTCTGATAGAAGTCCAGGCTAACTTTTCCATTTTCTTTGGCAGGAGAGGCTCAATCCTCAGACGGTGCCTCGGAGGCAGATGCCTCATCGGCTGCTTCCATGGCGGCCAGCTGCTCTGCGGTGGGCTCATCGCCCTCCTCAGCCTCTACCGTCTCGGTCTGGGCTTCATCATCGTGGTCGGTACGGGCCAGGACCATGACCTTATCATTCTCGCCCAGACGCATGACACGGACACCGGAGCCGTAGCGGCTCTGCACCGGGATCTCATTGGCGTGCAGGCGGATGATGATGCCCTCCTGGCTGCTCAGCAGCACGTCATCCACATCGTCCACGATCTTGACCGCGGCGACCTTGTCCTTGGAGGCATCGTAGTTGCGGATGCCCTTGCCGCCGCGGGCGGTGATGCGGTAGGTGTCGATGTCGGACCGGCGGCCCTTGCCGTTCTCAGTCACGGTCAGGATGGTGGCGTTCTCACGGCAGATGCAGACACCCACGACCTCGTCGCCCTCGGCCAGCTTGATGGCGCGCACGCCGTGGCCGCTGCGGCCCATGGGACGGGCATCCTCCTCATTGAAGCGGATGGCCTGACCGTTGCGGGTGGCAACGATGAGCATATCGTGGCCGGAGGTCAGTCTTGTCCAAGCCAGCGCATCCCCCTCGTTCAGGGCAATGCCGATCAGACCACTCTTGCGGATGTTCGCATACTGCTCCAGCGGGGTGCGCTTGATGAGGCCCTGCTTTGTGACCATGGTCACGAAACCGCCTTCGTTGGTCGTATCCTTGCTCTGGCAGAGCATATTGGTGACCTTTTCGCCCTCGGCCAGCTGCAGCAGGTTCACAATGTTGGTGCCCTTGCTGGTGCGGCTGCCCTCGGCAATGGTGTAGCCCTTGATGCGGAACAGGCGGCCCTTATCGGTAACGAACAGGACATAATCATGGGTGGAGCCCACGAACATCTCCTGCACGATGTCCTCTTCCTTGCGGGTCATGCCGGAGATACCGCGGCCGCCGCGCTTCTGGGCCTGATAAGTGGCCTTGAGCTGGCGCTTGATATAACCGGCCTCGGTCAGGGTATAAACGCACTGCTCCTCAGCGATCAGATCCTCGATATCCACCTCGCCGGTCACGGTCTCGATCTCGGTGCGGCGGTCATCGCCAAAGCGGCGCTTCATTTCCAGCAGCTCACTCTTGACGATCTCCAGCACGCGGGCATCATCGGCCAGGATCTCTTCCCAATCCCGGATCTTGGCGTTCAGGGAGCCCAGCTCTTCCTCGATCTTCAGGATCTCCAGACCAGCCAGACGGCCCAGCTGCAGCTTGACGATGGCATCTGCCTGCGGGTCATCAAAGCCGAACTGCTCCATGATGGCAGCCTTAGCCTCGCTCATGCCGCCCTTGCAGGCACGGATGGTGGCGATCAGCTCATCCACGATGTCGGTGGCCTTCTTCAGGCCTTCCAGAATGTGGGCGCGTTCCCGGGCCTTTTTCAGGTCATACTGGGTGCGGCGGCGCACCACCTCGTCCTGGAACTCCACATACTTCTGGATCATCTGCTTCAGGGTCATCACCTTGGGCACCTTGTGGTCGATGGCCAGCATGATGACACCCACAGTATCCTGCAGCTGGGTGTACTGGTACAGCTGATTCAGGACGACCTGGGGGTTGGCATCCTTGCGCACGTCAATGACGATGCGCATACCCTTGCGGTTGGTCTCATCGTTCAGATCGCTGATGCCCTCGATCCGCTTTTCCTTGACCAGGTCGGCAATGTTCTCAATGAGGCGTGCCTTGTTGACCATGTAGGGGATCTCGGTCACGATGATCTGGGCGCGGCCATTCTTCTTTTCTTCAATGGTGGCGCGGCCGCGCAGGGTGATCTTGCCGCGGCCGGTGGCGTAGGCAGCACGGATGCCGCTGCGGCCCATGATGATGCCGGCGGTGGGGAAATCGGGGCCCTTGATGTGCTCCATCAGGCCGGGCAGGTCGATGTCCGGGTCCTCGATATAGGCCACACAGCCGTCAATGACCTCACTCAGGTTGTGGGGCGGAATGTTGGTGGCCATACCAACAGCGATGCCCTGACTGCCGTTGACCAGCAGGTTCGGGAAACGGCAGGGCAGAACGCTGGGCTCCTTCTTGGTCTCATCAAAGTTGGGGTCCCAGTCGATGGTATCCTTGTCGATATCGGTCAGCATCTCCACGGCCATGCGGCTCATGCGGGCCTCGGTGTAACGGTAAGCAGCCGGGGGGTCGCCGTCCACAGAACCAAAGTTACCCTGACCATCCACCAGCGGGTAGCGCAGGGAGAAATCCTGTGCCAGACGGACCATGGCATCGTAAACGGATGCGTCGCCGTGGGGGTGGTAGGAGCCCAGCACCGCACCAACGGTGTCGGCGGATTTGCGGTATGCATGGCTGGGGTCGTTGCCGCGCTCGTGCATGGTATACAGGATGCGGCGGTGGACGGGCTTCAGGCCGTCGCGCACATCGGGCAGGGCGCGGGACACGATGACTGACATGGAGTAGTCCAGGAACGCGGTCTCGATCTCCTTCTTGACATCGCGGATGATCTTTTTGGTACCGCTGCCCGGTATCATCACATAATCTTCTTCCATTGTTTCCTCCAATTACACATCCAGCTTCGCGTACTGGGCGTTGGTCTCGATAAAGCGGCGGCGGGGCTCCACCTGGTCGCCCATCAGGATGGTAAAGGCTTCATCGGCCTTTTCGGCATCCTCAATGGTGATCTGAACGATGACGCGGTTATCGGGGTTCATGGTGGTCTCCCACAGCTGTTCGGGGTTCATCTCACCAAGGCCCTTATAGCGGTTGACCTTTGCGCCGGGCATCTCCTGCGAGAGGATGGCCATTTCAGCATCGTTGTAGGCGTACTTGATGGTGTTGCCCTTCTGCACCTTGAACAGGGGCGGCTGAGCGACATAGACATGGCCCTGCTCGATGAGGGGGCGCATATAGCGGAAGAAGAAGGTCAGCATCAGGGTGCAGATGTGAGAACCATCGACATCGGCATCGGCCATGATGAACACTTTATCATACCGCAGCTTGGAGATATCGAATTCCTCGCCGATGCCGCAGCCCAGAGCCAGCACAACGGGCATCAGCTTATCGTTGCCGTAGATGCGGTCCGCGCGGGCTTTTTCCACGTTCAGCATCTTGCCCCACAGGGGGAGGATGGCCTGAATGGCGGAGTCACGGCCCATCTTGGCGGAGCCGCCTGCAGAGTCACCCTCGACGATGAAGATCTCGGTGCGGGTGGGGTCTTTTTCACGGCAGTCAGCCAGCTTGCCGGGCATCCGGCTGGTCTCCAGCGCGCTCTTGCGGCGCACCAGCTCCCGGGCCTTTTTGGCGGCGGCGCGGGCGCGGGCTGCCTGGGTGGCCTTTTCAAAGATGGCCTTTGCCACGCCCGGGTTCTCCTCAAAGAACTCCATCAGCTTGGTGTACACCATGTTGGAAACAAGGGTGCGGATCTCGGTATTGCCCAGCTTTGCCTTGGTCTGGCCCTCGAACTCTGCCTCCTGCAGCTTGACGGAAATGACGCAGATGAGGCCCTCGCGGACATCGGAGCCGGACAGGTTCTCGTCCTTATCCTTCAGCAGGCCGTGGCTGCGGCCGTAATCGTTGAACACACGGGTCAGGCTGGTGCGGAAACCCTCTTCATGGGTGCCGCCGTCCGGGGTGTTGACGTTGTTGGCAAAGCTCAGCAGCAGCTCGTTGTAGCTGGAATTATACTGCAGCGCGATCTCGGCCATGCCCCGCTCGGTCTGGCCCTTGAGGTAGATGACATTGGGGTGGAGCACCTCCAGATTGCGCTTTTCGCCCAGATAGGTGACAAAGCTCTTGATGCCGCCCTCATAGCACATGACCTCGGTGCGGTAGCAGGGGTCGCCCTCCTGGCCATCCTCCAGAACGGGGGTGTAAAGCTCCCGCTCATCGGTCAGGGTGATCTTGACACCGGCGTTCAGGAAGCTCTCCTCGCGCAGACGCTTTTCCAGCGTCTCGAAGTTATAGACGGTGGTGTCCTTGAACATCTCAGGGTCAGGCTTGAAGGTGACGCGGGTGCCGGTGACCCCCTCGGCCACCGTGCCCAGACACTTCAGGGGGCCGTCCGGGTCGCCGCGGCGGAAAGTCTGCTCGTATTCATGGCCGTCGCGGCGGACATTGACCCTCAGCCACTCAGAGCAGGCGTTGACCACGGACGCGCCGACACCGTGCAGACCGCCGGCCACCTTGTAGCCGGAGTTCTCGCCGCCGAACTTACCGCCTGCGTGCAGGATGGTATAGACGACGGTGACGGCGGGCAGACCGGTATCGGCCTGGATATCCACGGGGATGCCGCGGCCGTTGTCGGTGACCTGAATGATGTTATCCTTTAAGATCTTGACCTCAATGTGGTTGCAGTAGCCTGCCAGTGCTTCATCAATGGCGTTGTCCACGATCTCGTAGACCAGATGATGCAGGCCCCGCTCACCGGTGGAGCCGATATACATGCCGGGACGCTTGCGCACGGCCTCCAGACCCTTCAGGACCTGGATCTCGCTGGCATTATACTCATGGTCGGTCGCGGTTTCCACATTGGTGCTGGTGATGATTTCCTCTGCCATATCCTTTCTCCCTTTACTTGATATTTTTTCAATCGATTGGATCGTTGTTGATTTTTTCAGAACGACATTTCGGTGCGCCGCTTCATGGCCGCGCTGGACAGCTCCGAAAGATAAACGGTGTCCACGGGGGCATCGGCCAGAACATAACACTGGGGCAGGTCATCCGAAAGGCTGACCACGGCCCCATTCTTCTGGGCATAGTTGAGAAATTCCCGCCCCCGGGGGGAGACGGTGGTGGTCTCCAGATTGAAGATGCCGATGATATCACGGTCATTCAGGACATAGTCCCGGCCCAGATGGATATACAT
The DNA here is from genome assembly GCF_022750605.1 of Faecalibacterium sp. BCRC 81149. NCBI lineage: Bacteria > Bacillati > Bacillota > Clostridia > Eubacteriales > Oscillospiraceae > Faecalibacterium > Faecalibacterium sp. BCRC 81149. The sequence goes on from NZ_QXJA01000003.1 coordinate 177,557, forward strand.
TGCGTATATTCTCCCGCAGATGCAGACTGCATATTCTGTCACATTTTCCGTATTCTATGCAATACAGCGATGCAACATTTCTCCATTTCAGATTTTACTCAGGACACCGCCGTTCATGCGGTAGACCTCGCCATCCGTTTTCAGGAAGGCCGTATCGTCACAGCTGGTGACGAAAGTCTGTTTTTCCCGCATCCGGGTCAGCAGATACTGCTTGCGGCCGTCATCCAGCTCACTGAGCACGTCGTCCAGCAAGAGGACGGGGTGCTCCCCGGTGATGGCAGCAGCGGCGGCGGCTTCGGCCATTTTCAGGCTGAGCACCACACTGCGCTGCTGCCCCTGGCTGGCAAAAACCCTGGCGGGCTGGCCGTCCAGCAGCAGCTCCAGATCTTCCCGGTGGGGGCCGCACAGGCTCTGCCCGGCCCGGACTTCCTCATTCTGGCGGGCTTTGAGCAGGGCTGCCAGACCACCCGGCTCAAACTGAGCGGCATACCGCAGCTCCATCCGCTCCGCCCCATGGGAAAGCTCCTCGTAATTGGCGCAGGCCAGCGGGGCCAGACGTTCCAGGTAGGCCCGCCGCCGCTGCTGGATGGCTTCCCCCTGCGCGGCAAGCTCGGTGTTCAGCACCTCGAGCAGGGCCATTTTTTCGGCGTAGGGACGTTCCTGCCCGGCAGGGGAGCGGCGCAGCAGCGCGTTTTTCTGCTGCAGGGCCCGCAGATAGCGGCGATACACGGTCAGGTAACCGGGGTAGAGCTGACAGAGGGCGGCATCCAGAAATTTGCGCCGCCCCTCGGGCGCTCCCTTGACCAGACTCAGGTGGCCGGGGTCGAACACGACAGCCGGAAAACTGCCGGCAAGCCCTGCCGCCCGCCTGGGGGCTGCCCCGTTCACCGAGGCGTACCGCCCGGGCCGCTGGGAATCCGGGGTACCCACCGTCAGCCGGACACGGTTCGGCTCGTCAGGCTCCTGTTCCTCCTGCTGTGCCCGGAGCGTGGAGGCTTCCAGCACGGCAAAAGGCTCACCCCGCCGCACCAGCTCTGCATCCTTGCCGCCCCGGAAGCTCTTGCCGCCGGTCAGCAGCCAGATGGCCTCCAGCAGGTTGGTCTTGCCCTGGCCGTTGTTGCCGCAGATCACGGTCAGCTCCCGGCCCGGGGTCAGGCTTGCCGATGCAATATTGCGGTAATTCGTTACTTCTAAGGAAAGCAGGCGCATGGTTTACTGGCCCTGTCCCACTTCCACGGTCTGGCCGTCCAGCTCGACGACATCCCCGGCGCGGCATTTTTTGCCCCGCATGGTGCAGACCTCACCGTTCACCTTGACAGCACCGCCCTGCACCAGCTCTTTGGCTTCGCCGCCGGTCTCACACAGGCCCGCATATTTCAGCAGGGCATCCAGCTTGATAAATTCCGTATGGATGAGAATTTTTTGCATTTTTATGCCTCTCAATCATTCTTGAAGCGGACAGGCAGGACCAGATACAAAAAGTCGCTGCCCTCGGTAGGCAGAACCTTGACCGGGCTCAGCGGGCCGCTGATCTCCAGTTTGACCTGCTCGGTGCGGGCGTTGCGCAGGGCATCCAGCAGATAGCGGTTGTTGAAACCGATCTCCACCTCATCGCCCTCGCACTGCGCGTTGAATTCATCCACCACGCGGCCCAGATTGGTCTGGCAGCGGACCACCACTTTACCCTCTGTAAAACTGATGCGGAGGGGATTTTTTAAACGCTCTGTAATGATCAGGGAGGCACGCTCGATGGTCTCGATGAACTCCTTGGTGTCCAGAACCACGCTGGTGCGGCTGCCATTGGGGATGACGTTGTGGTAGTTGAGGAATTCGCCCTCGATCAGGCGGCTCATAATGGTGTAACCGGCGGTGGTGAACACCACATAGCGGCGGTTTGCGGAGATGTGCACGGTCTCCTCGTCGTCGTTGGCCAGCAGGTGGGAGACCTCGTTCATGGTCTTGCTGGGCACGATGATGCGGATCTCCTTTATGGCTTCCACCGGCCGTTCCACAATGGCCAGACGGTAGCCGTCCAGCGCAACAACGGTCAGCTTATCCGGCGAGATCTCAAATAATTCACCGGTATGCGCAGGTTTTTTCTCATCCTGACTGACGGCGTACAGGGTGCGCTCGATCATATCACGGAGCACGCCGGTCTTGATGTTCAGGGTCTCCTCGGCCCCGGTGTTGGGCAGTTCGGGGAAATCGGTGGGGTTCATGGACTGGATCTCGAACTGTGCCACACCGCTCTGGATGGTGGTTTTTCCATTTTCAGCAGATTGGATGTTGATCTGGCCGGAAGGCATCCGGCTGACCATGCTGCTGAGCAGCTTGGCGTTCAGCACTACTTCGCCGGGCTCTTTGACATTGGCATCAATGGTGGTCACGATGCCCATTTCCAGGTCGTAGCCGGTCAGGGTGAGCTGGAAGCCTTCGGCTTTGAGCAGGATACCCTCCAGCACAGGGATGGTGGAGCGCAGGGTAACGGCTTTGGAAACGCCGTCAATGGCTGCACTCAGCAGGGTCTTATCGCAGATGATGTTCAATTGCGCGTCTCTCCTTATTTTGGATTCAAGTTTTGAGGTTCTTTCTCCCATAAAACAGGGACAAAACCTCCAAATCTATATTGAACTTGTTGTAGTATTCGTAGTAGGGGCTGGGGAAGATGTGGAAAAGTCGGAAAATGTGTGGAATGGTGCGGCTCCGTGGTTTTCCACCGGCTTGTGAATGCAGTGTGAAAGGCTTGTGGAAAGGGCCGGAGCGGCTTTTCTTTCCACGGCGGGTGTGCAAAACGGAAGTTGAATGTTGAAAACTCGGTGGAAAGAGTGGAGAACTTTGTCGTCTGACCACAATATCTTGTTCTGTTTTCCCGGATTCCCCTGCATTTCTCCCCATATTTGGGGTTTTATCCCCTGTGAGAGTATGACTTTTGCCCCTGTTTTCCCATCAGGCCTTGACGTTCTTGATGATGTCGCTGACGGTTTCGCGCAGGTGTTGGTCATTCTTCATGTCCCGCTCCATGGTCTTGAGGGAGTAGACGATAGTGGAGTGGTCACGGCCCGAGAACTCCCGGCCGATCTCCTCCATACTCATGCCGGTGACTTCGCGCAGGATATAGATCGCCACGCGGCGGGCGGATGCAACGTTGGCGTTCCGCTTGGTGCCCCGGATGTCGGCAGGGGAGACGTTGAAGGTGCGGGAGACCTCGCCCACAATCTTCTCGATGGTCACGGGCACGGGCTGGGTCTCGTTGAGGATGTCCTTGATGGCATTCTGTGCCACGCTGATGACAGGCTGGATGCCCTCCAGCATGTAGTAGGCGTTCAGCTTTTTCACTGCGCCCTCCAGCTGGCGGATGTTGTTTTTCAGGTGGTTGGCGATGAATTCCGCCACATCCTCGGGCAGATCCAGGTGGAGCAGCTCGGCCTTGCGCTTGACGATGGCCACGCGGGTCTCGAAATCAGGCGGCTGGACATCGGCGGTCAGGCCCCACTCAAAGCGGGTGCGCAGGCGCTCTTCCAGGCTCTTGATCTCCTTGGCCGGGCGATCAGAGGCAATCACGATCTGCTTGTGGGCATCGTGCAGGGAGTTGAAGGTGTGGAAAAACTCCTCCTGGGTGGATTCCTTGCCGGCGATGAACTGGATATCGTCCACCAGCAGCAGGTCGGCCACGCGGTACTTCATCCGGAAGTCCTCGGTGCTGCCGGCGCGGATGGCGGCGATCAGCTCGTTGGTGAACTGCTCGCAGGTAACGTACATGATAACGAAATCGGGGTGGGTGCGCTTGATCTCGGTCTGGATGGCCGTGAGCAGATGGGTCTTGCCCAGACCGGAGCCGCCGTAGATGAACAGCGGGTTATAGGCTCCGGAGGGATTGGCCGCAACCGCCTGCGCCGCAGCAAACGCAAACTGGTTGGAGGGACCCTTGATGAAGTTCTCGAAGGTGAACTCGTAATTGCCCTGGGGCGAGGCGGGGTTTGCCTCGTACTGTTGGGCCAGCACCACCTCATGGGGCGGGGTGCTGGGCACCACCAGCGTGATGTCCACGTCAAAGCCCAGCACGGTCTTGAAGGCCTCTTTCAGCAGGCCGAGGTAGCGGTCGGTGACGATCTTGCAGATGAAATCGTTGCGCACCGACAGGGTGATATGGCTCGAGTCCTCAAAGCTGATGGGCTCAAGTCCGTCGATGTAGAGATTATAGGTCGGCTCGGCCATCTGCGTTTTGCAGTATGCCTGGGCGGCCTCTAAAACGTCCTTGAAAGAATCCATAAAACATCCACTCCATTGAATTGGTCGAAGTTTTCAACAATGCTGCTGATACCCCGTTAGTATACCACAAAAATCTCCCTGCGTCTATATTCTATAATGTAATTTATAATACATAAGAAAAGACGCTCCATCGTGCCCTCGCGGCTCTTGTGTCCAAGGCGGTTTTTGGCCACAAGATATGGTGGAAGAAAAGTTTTCCACGGAGAACCGGTGAAAAAGTTGAAAGCTTTTTCACAAAGAAATTTGAAAAAAGTTTGCTGGAAAGTAAAAAAAACGCTTGACAGAAGGGGATAGTGTGCGATATACTGTTGAATTGCAAGCCTGTCCCCAATTTGGGACCAGAAATACCCCATTACCGGGGACGAGTTTTTACGGAGGATACAACCATGAAGAGAACTTTTCAGCCCAAGAAGCGTCATCGCAAGGAAGTTCATGGCTTTCTGACCCGCATGAGCACCAAGAACGGCCGCAAGGTCATCAATGCTCGCCGTGCTAAGGGCCGCAAGAGCCTGACCGTCTGATCCCGCTTTGCCAGGGATCCGGCGCAGAATTGAACATGCGCACAAAAGACTGCTGATCCAGAATTGGCGGTCTTTTTCTTATTTTGGACGTTCTGCGCGCGGAATGACTAAAAATTTGGCAAAAGATTTGGCACAAAAAACGCCCGGACAGCCTTTTCATGTCGGCGTTTTTTTGCTATACTGAATTTTGAACTTTGCCTTTAGGGAAGTTCTGCGATTTTTTAACCGAAAAGGAGGCGACGGAGCAGTGCGCTATCGTCCCATCCGCCGCAACAGCGAGTTCGGCCGCGTGTATGCCCGCGGCAAGTCCTATGTGAACCCGGCGCTGGTGCTGTATGTGCTCAAGACCCGCGGCAGAAAGACCCGCGTGGGCCTGACAGCCACCAAAAAGATCGGCCATGCCGTCCAACGCAACCGCGCCCGCCGCGTGATGAAGGCTGCCATTGATGAGCATCTGGATCAGAACATCGGCGGCTATGATCTGGTGTTCGTGGCCCGGGGCATGACCCCCCGCCTGAAGAGCTGGCAGCTCAGCGAAGTGGTGGCCAGGCTCTTTGCCCAGGCTGGCCTGCCCGACAAGGCAAAGCAGCCGGGCGCAAAGCCCCCGGCCACGGTCCCGCCTGCAGACCGGGCCGCAAAACAGTGAATCCCGTCTCCCGCGTCTGCCGGAACGCGCTCTGTGCGCCCATCCGGTTCTACCAGCGCTTTATCAGCCCGGGGCTGGGCCGCAACTGCCGCTTTACCCCCACCTGCAGCCAGTATGGCATAGAAGCCATCCAGACCCATGGCTGCATCAAGGGCTTGCTGCTCACCGCCTGGCGCATCGCCCGGTGCAATCCGCTTGGCCGGTGGGGCTTTGACCCGGTGCCGCCCAAAGGCCGCTGGGTGAGCCCGGAGAGAAAGCTCTCGGTATCGAAATTATTTAAAAGGCGGCATGGATAGTTCGGCGGGGAGTTTCTCCGAGGAGAAAGCTACCCGTCGGACTTGTATAACCAGCTTCTTGTGACGCTCCGCACTGTGGGCGGGGTGTCCTTCTCATAAAAATCTAAACGTCCCGCACCACAGGCGGGGCAGAATGGACGAAACTATGAATCCTTTGTACATCCTGGGCTGGCCCTTGGGCTATGTAATGGAGTGGATCTACAAGCTGATCCCCAACTACGGCTGGGACATCATCCTGTTCACCCTGCTCATCACCGTGATCAAGATCCCCCTCCAGCTCAACCAGCAGAAGAGTATGGCCCGCATGAGCGCTTTCCAGCCCATGGTGGCCGAGATCCAGAAAAAGTACCGCGATAAGCCCGAAAAGCAGCAGGAAGAGCTGATGAAGCTGCAGGAGCAGGGCTACAAGCCCACCGCAGGCTGTATGCCCATGCTGGTCAACTTCCTGGTCATGTTCGGCGTTATCGAGGTGGTGTACCGCCCGCTGCAGCGCATCTTCCACATTGGTGCCGATGCCCTGACCGCCGCAGGTGAGGCCCTGACTGCCATGGGCATCAGCTTTACCACCGTGACCCGCGACACCAACATCATTGCACAGGTCATTGCAGGCGAGAGCACCGTTTCCTCCTGCTTCACCCCGGATCAGGTGGCTACCATCACCGAGTTCGGCCAGCACATGGATTTCTTTGGCATCGACCTGACCCGTGTGCCCCAGTACAGCCTGGCTGCAGAGAACCTGCCCCTGCTGATCCTCCCGGTCCTGGCGATCGTGACCATGTTCCTGTCCACCCACATCAGCATGAAGGCCAGCGGCCAGGAGATGCAGGGCAGCATGAAGCTGACCATGTATATGATGCCGCTGATGTACGTCTTCTTCTGCTTCACCGTGCCCAGCGCTTTCTCTCTGTACTACGTTGTTTCCAACATCCTGATGACCGTGCAGAGCCTGGTGATGAAGAAGATCTACGACCCTGAGAAGATGAAGGCAGAGGTCGCCGCCGAGATGGCTGCCCGCAAGAAGGAGCAGAAGCGCGGTGTAAAGAGCACCACCATCAAGGTCAAGGATGAAAAGACCGGCGAGGTCGTGGAGAAAAATATCTCCGCCAGCGAAATGAACAAGCGCCGCCTGGAGTATGCCCGCAAGCTGGATGAGGAGCGCTATAAGGACGAGCGCACCGTTCCGCTGAGCGAGCTGGAAAACAAGAAGGAGGATTGACGGTTATGATCCGTACTCAGGAAGCGACCGGCAAGACGGTCGATGAAGCCCGCGCAAAAGCCTGCGCCCTGCTGGGCGTGCAGGCCGACGACCTGAATGTGAGCTATGAAGTGCTCGAAATGCCCCAGAAAACCGGTTTTCTGGGCCTGAAGACCACCCCCGCCAAGGTGCGTGTGAGCGTGGAAGAGCCCGATGCCCCGGCCGCTCCCGTGGTGGAGGAGAAGGTGGAGCCTGAGGTGAAGCCTGTTGTGGAGGAAGCTCCCGCTGAGGAACCCAAGGCCGAGGAGCCTGCCGCTGCCCCTGTGGCAGAGGAGGCCGCTCCCGTTGAGGAGGCTGCTGACCCCGCCGCAGAGGGTGAGGAGCCGGAAGTTCCCATCAATATCGAAGAGAACGCCAAGGTCAAGGCCGCTGTGGACTACCTGAAGGAAGTCATTGCCCTGATGGGCGTGGAAAATGTTACCTTCAGCGCCGTGCAGAAGGGCGAGGCCACCATCATCCGTCTGGATGGCGAGAAGCTGGGTGCCCTGATCGGCCGCCGCGGCGAGACCATGGAGAGCCTGTCCTATCTGGCAAGCCTGGTGGCCAACCGTCTGGAAGGCGATTACATCAAGCTGGGCCTGGATGTGGCCGGCTACCGCGACAAGCGTGAGAATGACCTGACCGTGCTGGCACAGCGCATTGGCAACAAGGTGCGCAAGACCGGCCGCAGCTTTGCCATGGAGCCTATGAACCCCTACGAGCGCCGCATCATCCACTCTGCCATCGGCAAGATGGAGGGTGTGCGCAGCGAGAGCAAGGGGGAAGGCCGTGACCGCCGTGTGGTCATCTACTCCACTGCTCCCGATGCCCAGACCGACAACACCTACGGCGAGCGCCGCCCGCGGGGCAATGGCCGCCGCCCCGGCGGCAACCGCAATGGCGGCTTCCGCGGCGGACGCGGCAGCAGCTCCCGGAATGGCGGTCCCCGCAATGGCCGTCCTGCAGGCAGCCGCGGTCCCCGTCCTTCCAGCGTGCCCGAGCGCACCTATGCTCCCCGTGACGCAGAGACTGCCGCACCCGTGGCACCCAAGCGCACCGAGCGCGTGGATGATTTTGCCGATTTCAGCTTTGGCAAGATCGAGCTGTAAACTCCGCTGAGTTTTGCACAATGCTGCCCCCTTCCGGTGGAAAACTGGAAGGGGGCTTTTTGTCTCTTTCCTTTTTCGTCGCTTCGTGATACAATAATTCTGATTTGAGAGCGGAGGGAGAGCACCAACATGGAACATTCAACGATCGCGGCCATTGCAACCGCGCCCGGCGCAGGCGGCATTGCCGTGGTGCGTCTTTCCGGCCCGGAGAGCTATGCCGTGGCGGCAAAGGTGTTCTGCCCGGCCAACCCGGCAAAGCGGGTAGAAGATGCCAAGGGCTACACCGCTCTGTTTGGGCATTTCATGGAAGGGGAGGAAGCCTTTGACGAGGGCGTGGCCCTCTTCTTCCGGGCACCCCACAGCTACACCGGCGAGGATGTGGTGGAGCTTTCCTGCCACGGCGGCAGTGCGGTGGCCCGGCGGCTGGTGGAAAGCTGCATCGCAGCCGGTGCCGCCCCCGCCGCCCCCGGCGAGTACACCCGCCGCGCCTTCCTCAACGGCAAGCTGGGCCTGACCCAGGCCGAGGCCGTTATGGACCTGATCTCTGCCGATGGCCGACAGGGTGCGGCGCTGGCCAATGCCTCCCTGAACGGTGCGCTGGCGAAGAAGATCGGGGCTGAAAAGGATGCCCTGACCGCCCTGCAGGCCCATCTGACTGCCTGGGTGGATTTCCCCGAGGAGGACGTTCCCGCGCTGGGGGATGCCCAGCTGGTATCCACCCTGACTGCCGTGAAGGGAGAGCTGGACACCCTCATCCGGAATTACGATGCCGGTGCGGTCCTGCGGGAGGGTGTGGACTGTGCCATCGTGGGGCGGCCCAATGCGGGCAAGTCCACCCTGCTCAACCTGCTGGCCGGGTTCGACCGGGCCATCGTCACCCCCGTGGCGGGCACCACCCGGGATGTGGTGGAGCAGGCCGTCCGGCTGGGGGACATCCGGCTGAACCTGTTCGACACGGCCGGTCTGCGGGAGACCGAGGATGCGATCGAGGCCGAGGGCATCCGCCGCAGCTGGAAAAAGCTGGACGAGGCGGGGCTGATCCTGGCGGTGTTCGATGGCTCTGAGCCCCTGACCCGGGAGGATCTTGCGCTGGCGCAGCGGTGCGCTGGCCGCCCGGCCATTGCACTGGTCAACAAAGAGGACAAGCCCACTCAGTTTGACGCAGAGATCATTGCGGGCGATTTTGCCATGGTGCTCCCGGTCTGCTGCCAGGAAGAGGGGAGCCGCAGAGTGATCGCCGCTGCTGTTGCCCGCCTGCTGGGCACCAACAACATCGACCCCCACGCTGCCAGCCTTTCGGGCCAGCGCCAGCTTGCCGCCGCCACCCGCGCGCGGGATGCAGTGGCCGGTGCGCTGGATGCGGTCAGCGGCGGGTTCGGGCTGGATGCCGTATCGGTCTGTGTGGACGATGCGCTGGATGCCCTCTGTGACCTCACCGGCGAAAATGCGTCGGAGAATGTCATCAATGAAGTGTTTGAGCGGTTCTGTGTGGGGAAGTAATGAGGAATGTTCTCTTTTGCGTGCCAAAAGAGAACCAGAAAAGCACCCGCTACTTTCGAAGCGCGGGAGGCACGAACTAGGGGCTGCTCGCCCCTAGTGACCCCAAAGAAGTGAGCTCCAAACAAAAATGCTGGAGATTCGCGCTCCCGCGCGAAGATCTCTTAACCGCATTTTTGCTTTCCACCGATTTGAAGTCGCTGCGCGACGGGCTGTGTAGGTACAGTTTCGATTGTTCCATTGACAATAGAGGGAATCCGAAAAAGTTATGAATCATTTAGGAGATTACGATGTGATTGTAATAGGCGCGGGCCACGCTGGCATTGAAGCGGCCCACGCTGCCGCCACGCTGGGTGCCAAAACGGCGGTGTTTACCATGAGCCTGGATGCCATTGGCAACATGCCCTGCAACCCCAGCATCGGCGGAACTGCAAAAGGAACGCTGGTACGCGAATTGGATGCGCTGGGCGGTGTGATGGGCCTTGCGGCGGATGCCACCTACCTGCAGAGCCGGATGCTGAACAAGGGCAAAGGCCCTGCCGTTCATGCCCTGCGCGTTCAGACCGACCGCAAGCGCTACCACGAATATATGAAGCACGCCCTTGAGCTTACGCCCGGCCTTGCCATCCATCAGGCCGAGGTGGTGGGCATTGAGGTGGAGAACGGCCATGTCAAGGGCGTTGTGACCCAGCTGAACGGGGAGTACAGCGCAAAGTGTGTGGTCATTGCCACGGGTACCAATCTGGGCGGGAAAATTTTTGTCGGTGATGCGTGGTATGCTTCCGGCCCCGATGGGATGCACGCCGCCAATGCCCTGACCGAAAGCCTGAAAGCCGCCGGTCTGCCCCTGCGGCGGTTCAAGACCGGTACGCCTGCCCGCGTCCACCGGAGAAGCATCGACTTCTCCAAGCTGGAATGCCAGCCCGGCGACCCGGACAGCGAGCTGCAGCCCTTCAGCTTTCTGACGGATGCACCCATGCACAACAAGGTCGAATGCTGGATCGCCTACACCAACCCCGAGACCCACAGGATCATTCTGGACAACATCCAGCGCAGCCCGCTCTACGGCGGCATGATCGAGGGAGTTGGCCCCCGGTACTGCCCCTCCATTGAGGACAAGGTGGTGCGCTTTGCGGGCAAGGACCGGCACCCCATCTTTGTGGAGCCCTGCGGCGAGAACACAGAGGAAATGTATCTGCAGGGTGCGTCCAGCAGCCTGCCCGAGGATGTGCAGTACGCCTTTTACCGGAGCATTCAGGGGTTTGAACATATTGAGATCATGCGCCCTGCCTACGCCATCGAGTATGACTGCGTAGATCCGACCAGTCTGGAAGCCACACTGGAGAGCAAGGTGGTGCGGGGCCTGTATGGCGCGGGCCAGTTCAACGGCACCTCCGGCTACGAGGAAGCCGCCGCGCAGGGTCTGCTGGCCGGTCTGAACGCCGCCCGCAGTGCAAAAGGGGAGAGTCAGCTGATCCTGGAGCGTCAGACCAGCTATCTGGGCACGCTGGTGGATGACCTTGTCACCAAGGGGGTCATGGACCCTTACCGCATGATGACCAGCCGGAGCGAGTACCGCCTGACCCTGCGGCAGGACAACGCCGATCAGCGGCTGACTCCCATTGGCCGGGAGTACGGTCTGGTGCAGGATGACCGCTGGGCAAAATACCAGCACACCCAGAGCATTCTGGAGGCGGAGCGCCGCCGCCTGCACGAGACCCACCTGCGCACTGCTGACCTGCGCGCTGCCATGGAAGCAGCCGGGCTGACCCCTGCCGCGGAGGGCGGCATTGCCGAGGAGCTGCTCCGCCGCCCCGAGATCAGCTATCCGCTGTTGGCGGGTGTGATCGGCTGGGGCGAGGGCATCACCCCCATGCTGGCCGAGCGGCTGGAGACCGAGATCAAGTACGCAGGCTACATTGCCCGGCAGGATCGGATGATCCGTGACGTGGCTCGCCACGAAAAGACCCTGATCCCCGCAGATTTTGAGTATGCTGACCTGACCGGCCTGACGCTGGAGGCCCGTGAGAAGCTGACCCGCATCCGCCCGAAGAATCTGGGGCAGGCGGGCCGCATCCCCGGCGTGTCGCCCTCCGATGTGGCGCAGCTGAGCATTGCTTTAACAGTCAGAGAGAAAACCTGATGCACTGACGGAGAGGTTGACGAAGGAGGGCAGAACCTCTGTACAACCTCTCAGCCGCCTGCGGCGACAGCTCCCCTGATAGGGGAGCCATTGATAAAAAGAGAAAAGAATTGCCTAAAACGAAAAGGGACAGATAAATGATCGACAAGAACAGACTGGAGCAAAAATGTTCCATGTGGAACATTGCGCTGACCGGAGAACAGCTGGACCAGCTGGATGCCTTTGCGCAGATCCTGGTGGACTACAACCAGAAGGTCAATCTGACCGCCATCACCGACCCGGAGGGCATTGAGGACAAGCACTTCCTCGACAGCCTGCTGTTTGCCAGCCAACCCGAGGTGGCAGGGAAGATGGTGGACGTGGGTGCCGGTGCCGGATTCCCGGGCATCGTGACAAAGATCTACAAGCCCGAGCTGGAGCTGACCCTGATGGAGCCCACCGGCAAGCGGGTGGAGTTCTTGAAGTATGCCTGCGCTCAGCTGGGCCTGACCGGGGTGGAGTTTGCCAAGGAGCGCGCCGAGGAAGCCGCCCGCAAGGCATGGCGGGAGCAGTTTGATCTGGCCTCTGCCCGTGCGGTGGCGGCTCTGCCCATGCTGGCCGAGTACTGCCTGCCGCTGGTCAAGGTGGGTGGCAGCTTCCTTGCCATGAAAGGCGCTTCCGGCGAGGAGGAGCTGGCTGCAGCCCGCGGTGCCATCCGGAAGCTGGGCGGCGAGTACAAGGAGACCCGCACCCTGCATCTGCCGGGCGGCGATACCCGCACCCTCATCCTCTGCAAAAAGATTTCGCAAACTCCGACAGCCTACCCCAGAAATGGTGGAAAGATCGCAAAGTCTCCGCTGAAATAACGCAAAACCGCAAGATAAATGCCAAGCCCTGCCGAACGATTCTTCTGGCAGGGCTTTTTGATTTCTGGTACACTGGAACTGCAATGAACAAACTTTCCACCGTTTCCCGGGAAACGGTGGAAAACTGTGTCACATTTCAGCGAAAGGGGAAAGAATCATGTTTGAATGGAAGAAATCTGCCGGAAAGATCTACACCCTGCCTGTGGAAAGCATCCAGCCCTCACCGTTTCAGGCCCGGACTGTCTTTGATGAAAAGGAGCTGGCGGGGCTGGCCCAGAGCATCCGGGAAAACGGCCTGCTGCAGCCCATCTCGGTGCGGAAGGTCGAGGGCGGTTATGAGCTGGTGGCAGGGGAGCGGCGGCTCCGCGCCTGCAAGCTGGCCAAGATGGAGACCATCCCGGCCATCCTCTGCGACTGCGGCGACCAGCGGACGGCGGCTCTGGGTCTGCTGGAAAACATCCAGAGGGAAGACCTGAACCCCTTTGAGCAGGCACAGGGGCTGCGGGATGTGATCGCCCTTTGGGACTGCACCCAGGCCGAGGCGGCCAAACGGCTGGGCATGGCACAGCCCACCCTTGCCAACAAGCTGCGGCTGCTGCAGCTGACCACCGACCAAAGGCAGTTCGTGTTGGACAATGGCCTGACCGAGCGCCACGCCCGGGCTGTCCTGCGCCTGCCCGAGAACCGGCGGAGCGAAGCCCTTATCACCATTGCCAAGCGGCGGATGAATGCCCGGCAGACCGACCTGTACATTGAACAGCTGCTCAATGCCGCCGCCCCAGGCAGACACCGTATCTCCATGGTCAAGGATGTGCGCATCTTTGTCAACACTATCGACCATGCCATCCGGCTGATGACGGACAACGGTGTGCCTGCCACGGCCCACAGGGAAGAGCGGGACGGCTATATCGAATACACGGTGCGCATTCCAACCGCAGCCGCGCAAAGATAAAACGCATCGCAATTTTCACAAAAAATGCAATTCCACAGGGTTTTTACGCAAAATAATCAGGAAACAGGTTCAAAAAGCCGCGCTGATGTGCTATACTAGTCTTTAAAGGGGCTTTGCTGGTGGGAAAACAGCGGGGCCCGGCCTCGAATGTTCCACGTGGAACAAATAATTTTCCCGGGAGGAAACAAAGAGCGTGGCTAAAATCGTTGCAATTGCAAACCAAAAAGGCGGCGTGGGCAAGACCACCACGGCCGTGAACCTTTCGTCCTGCGTTGCGGCTCTGGGCAAAAAGACGCTCATCGTCGATCTGGACCCGCAGGGCAATACCACCACCGGTTACGGCATTCCCAAGCGGAGTGTCGATGTGGGTACTTATGAGCTGCTGATCGGTGAGGCGGAGGCAAAGGATGCCATCCGCAAGACCGAGTTCCGCACCGATGTCATCGGTTCCAACACCCGGCTTGCGGGTGCGGGTCTGGAAATGATCGATCTGCCGGGCCGCGAAAGCCGCCTGCGCAAGGCGCTGGCCTCGGTGCAGAAGGACTACGACTTCATCTTTGTGGACTGCCCGCCCAGCCTGGATCTGCTCACCTTGAACGGTCTGTGCGCCTGCGACAGCGTGCTTATCCCCATCCAGTGTGAGTATTACGCACTGGAGGGCCTGTCGGAGCTCATCAGCACCCTCAAGACCATCCGCAAGAAGTACAACCCCTATCTGGACATCGAGGGCGTGGTGTTCACCATGTTCTCCGGGCGGTTCAACCTGACGCTGCAGGTGGTGGATCAGGTCAAAAAGTATTTTGGCACCAAGGTCTACAAGACCACCATCCCGCGCACCATCCGCATCTCGGAAGCGCCCAGCTACGGCCAGCCCATCAATTTCTATGAGCCCAAGGGCAAGGGCAGCGAGGCCTATATGGATCTCGCCATTGAGTTCGTAAAGAACAACCGCCCGCATGAGCCGGCACGCCGCCGCGCAAAAGGGAACAGTGCCCCCGCCGAGCAGAAAAGCGCACTGGAACAAGTGAAGCAGGGGGAAGCGTAACCTATGGCAAAAAAAAGAGGAGGACTGGGCCGGGGCCTGGAAAGTCTGTTTGAGGACACAGCCCCCAGCTTTGAGTCCGATAACCGGATCGAGACGCTGCCCCTGCGGGAGATCGAGCCGGACCCGGCTCAGCCCCGCAAGACCTTTGATGAGGAAACGCTGGCAGAGCTGGCGGCCAGCATCTCAGAGCACGGTTTGTTGCAGCCCATTGCGGTGCGGCCCCACGGGGTAGACCGCTATCTCATCGTGGCCGGTGAGCGCCGCTGGCGTGCCTGCCGGATGGCGGGCCTGACCGAGGCACCCGTCATTGTGAAGGATGTCACGGATGAGCAGGCCATGGAGCTGGCGCTGGTGGAAAACCTTCAGCGCGAGGATCTGGACCCGGTGGAAGAAGCACTGGGCATCCGGGAGCTGATGACCCGCTGTGACCTGACCCAGGAGCAGGCGGCCCGCAAGCTGGGCAAAAGCCGCAGCGCACTGGCCAACAGCCTGCGTCTGCTCAACCTGCCCGAAACGGTGCTGGAGCTGCTGAAGAGCGGTTTCCTCACCACGGGCCACGCAAAGGTGGTGCTGGGTCTGCCCACTCCGGAGCTGCAGGAGCAGGCGGCACAGATCATTGCCGACCATGAGCTGAATGTCCGGCAGGCAGAGACCCTGTGCAAGAAGCTGGCCAAGCCCCCCAAAGAGCCTGTGGAGCCCGCCCCGCGCGGCACCCTGCCTGTGGAGGTGGAGGAGAGCCTGAAGCAGGCGCTGGGCAGTGAGGTCAATGTGGCCTACCACGACGGCAAGGGCAAGCTGACCGTCCACTTCTACTCGGATGAACAGCTGAAGGCTTTTGCAAACTTATTAGGGCAATATCAGGTTGAGGATTAAACCTCTCCATCATTGTTGTTGCCTGGTAGGAGAGGCCCTGGCAGCCGATGGAAGCTTTTCGTATACGCCGCCAGCCCGACTGAGAGGGTTGTACGAAGGCAAGCCTGACCGAGAAGAAAAACATAGCGATCCAAGGCGGCACGCCGCCTTTGAACGGCATGGGAAAGGGCTTACCTGCCCGTGCGAACCGAAATAGAGTAAGGAGAGTAAATCATGCTTGATATCAAATTTGTCCGTGACAACCCGGATGCTGTCAAGGAAAACATCAAGAAGAAGTTCCAGGATGCCAAGCTCCCTCTGGTGGATGAAGTCATCGAGAAGGACGCAAAGTACCGCGAGTGCCTGAAGGAAGTTGAGAGCCTGAAGGCTGCCCGCAACAAGCTGAGCAAGGCCAACGGCCCCCTGTTCGGTCAGCTGAAGAAGTGCACCGACGAGGCCCAGAAGGCCCAGCTGCAGGCCCAGATCGATGCCAACAACGCCGCCGTCAAGGCCGATGCAGACAAGATGGCAGAGCTGGAAGCCGAGGAAGCCAAGCTGGCTGACCGCATCCAGGAGATCATGTACACCATCCCCCAGATGATCGACCCCAGCGTGCCCATCGGCCCCGATGACACCTACAACGTGGAAGCTCAGCGCTTTGGTGAGCCTGTGGTGCCCGATTTCCCCATCCCGTACCACACCGAGATCATGGAGAGCTTTGACGGCATCGATATGGACGCTGCTGGCCGCGTTGCCGGCAATGGCTTCTACTACCTGCTGGGCAATATTGCCCGCCTGCACGAGGCTGTGCTGGCCTATGCCCGCGACTTTATGATCGACAAGGGCTTCACCTATGTCATTCCTCCCTTTATGATGCACGGCAACGTGGTGCAGGGCGTGATGTCCTTCCCCGAGATGGATGCCATGATGTACAAGATCGAGGGCGAGGATCTGTACCTGATCGGCACCAGTGAGCACACCATGATCGGCCGCTTCATCGACCAGACCCTGGACGAGGCCACTCTGCCCCTGACCCTGACCTCCTACAGCCCCTGCTTCCGCAAGGAGAAGGGCGCACACGGCATCGAGGAGCGCGGCATCTACCGCATCCACCAGTTCGAGAAGCAGGAGATGATCGTGGTCTGCCGCCCCGAGGAGAGCGCCGACTGGTACGAGAAGCTCTGGCAGAACTCCGTGGAGCTGTTCCGCAGCATGGAGATCCCCGTGCGCCAGCTGAACTGCTGCTCCGGCGATCTGGCTGACCTGAAGGTCAAGAGCTGCGATATCGAGGCCTGGAGCCCCCGCCAGCAGAAGTACTTTGAGGTCTGCTCCTGCTCCAACCTGGGCGATGCACAGGCACGCCGCCTGCACATCCGCGTCAAGGGCAAAGACGGCAAGACCTATCTGGCCCACACCCTGAACAACACCTGCGTGGCTCCTCCGCGTATGCTGATCGCCTTCCTGGAGAACCATCTGCAGGCCGATGGCTCCGTGACCATCCCCAAGGTGCTGCAGCCCTACATGGGCGGCCTGGAAGTTATGGTCCCTACCCACAAGAAGGGCTGAGCCTGAGCTTTTCCACAAAGCACACATAAAATGTTGAACCCCCCGCCGTCCGCGTGATGCAGACGGCGGGGGGTTGTTGTGTAGAAAAAACAAAAAGAAAAAAGCTCCTGATTTTTCAATCAGAAGCTTTTTGGTGACCCGTACGGGAATCGAACCCATGTTACAGCCGTGAAAGGGCCGTGTCTTAACCGCTTGACCAACGGGCCTCAAAAACACAGAGCTTCGCTAAAACCTCCGACATCCATCATCCACTACTGCGGACGACCGTCCCCCTTATCTTAGCGAAACTCTGTAACGTGGTAGCGGTAACTGGATTTGAACCGGTGACACTTCGGGTATGAACCGAATGCTCTAGCCAACTGAGCTATACCGCCATATTTATTTTGTGCACTTGAACAGTGCTTTATTATTATATCCAATCGACCGCGATTTGTCAACAATTATTTCGCAAAAATTCAAAAATTTCTGAAATATCTCCTTCTATGGCGTAAAAAAGACGCTGTAACAGAAAAAAGTTACAGCGTCTTGCGTAAATCATTCCCGATATTTCTCCATCATTTCCTTGAACAGCACAGCCGGAGAGGGCGGCGTGTAGGTAATGGCGTTGGCACCCGCCGCAATGGTGGCGGAAATGCTCTCGCCGGTCTTGCCGCCGCTGGCGATGATGGGCACATCTGGGAACTGCTCCCGGATCTTTGCCACCACCCGGGGCGTGTCAGTGCTGCAGGCCACATTCAGAATGGATGCCCCGGAATCAATGCGGCTCCGGATGTTGGTGTCCTCTTTTGTCACTGTGATGATGACCGGGATGTCCACCACCCGCGAGACCGCCAGCAGGTTCAGGTCAGAGATGGGGGAATTGAGCACCACGCCCATGGCACCCTGGCTCTCCACGTCGCGGGCAAGGTTCAGGGTGCGCACGCCGTGGGTGGTGCCGCCGCCCACACCGCAGAACACCGGGATGTAGGATGCCTTGATGATGGCATCGCTGATGGCCTGCTGGGGCGTGAAAGGATAGACCGCGAACACCGCGTCCGCGTCGCAGTTGCGGATGATGGCAAGGTCGGTGGTGAATACAAAGCTTTTCAGCCGCCGCCCGTTGATGACGATGCCGCTGGCGGCATATACCTCCTGGGGCATTTTCAGGATGTTGTGGCGCAGGCGGCTCTCTACGTTGGGGGAGATTTTCTTTTCAGCTGCCATGGGCAAGTCCTCCGTTTCTCAATTGTATCAAATGGGAACTATATTATAGGAAAACAGGGGAGTTTATGCAAGAAACATCCTGTGAACAGTCTGCAAATAAAAATCGACCCTCTCCGTCAGTGCTTCAAAGCGCCGGAGAGGGTCGTTCCTTTAATGTGTTCTAACGTATTCTAAAATATCCTCAGGCACGCCGGCCAGTGCATCGGCTCCGGCAGCAGTCAGCTCTGCGCGGCCCCGGAAGCCCCACAGCGCCCCCATGGCAGGCAGACCGGCATTGTGCCCGGTCAGGATATCTACGTCGCTGTCGCCCACGAACAGGGTGCTGGCAGGGGCTGCGTGCAGGTCCTGCATCAGGCTGTAAACACCGGTGGGGTCGGGCTTGGTGGGCACGCCCGGGCGGCTGCCCCGCACCAGAACAAACCGACCTGCCCCGAAATAATGCTCGATGATCTTGCCGCACAGCGGGTCAGCCTTGTTGGAGAACACCGCGCACTGCACGCCCGCGGTGTTCAGCGCGTCAATGAGGGCAGCAATGCCCGGGTAAGGCGCGGTCTTGTCCTCCTTGTGGGCATCGTACCGGGCGGTAAATTCCGCCAGCGTAGCGGCCAGCTGCTCCGGTGTGCGGGCATCGGCGGGCGAAAACCGCTCCACGAGCTTCGGGATGCCGTTGCCCACCATGTGCTTGAACTGCTCCGCCGTAAACTCCGGCCACCCGTGCTGTGCGCACACCCAGTTGCCTGCATCAGCCAGGTCGTCGATGGTGTTCAGCAAAGTGCCGTCCAAATCAAATAATACTGTATGAATCATAACAATTTTACTTCCCCTAAAAACAATAACGTTATCTTTATGCCAAGAGCTCCCCTGATTGGGGGAGCTGTCGCCGATCGGCGGCTGAGAGATTTAATTCGTTTCCATAAATCTGAAAAATTTCTCCGCATCCCGCAGCGGCACGCTCCTCACCTTGAGCTTTACCCAGCCGGGAAAGGTCAGGGTCAGGTTGGCGCGGCCCACACTGGCAGCCCAGGGGCTTTGTGCTGCGGTCAGGCAGACATCCGGGTGCAACACACAGATGCAATGCAGGTAGAGCCCCTGCTGCCGCCGCAGGGTCATGCGGCCCTCCCGCAGCCAGAGGCCCTCCCGCCGATAGCCTGCCGCGGCCCCGGCCAGCAGTGCCCCAAAGAAGAAGGTGGGGATGAGCAGGGTAACGGTCAGCTGGGGCAACACTGTGGCCGAGACCAGCGTCAGCAGCAGGCAGAGGGCAAAGGGAATGCCTGCCGGTGCAAAAAAGATGAGACTGCGCTGCTCGGTGCGGGCCAGCAGGTCGGGCGGCATCCGGAACTCCGGCAGCAGCTCCCGGAACAATGCTTCCTCGCCGCTGCGGTAGACGAACAGCGGCAGCTCGGGGGAGCAGCCGCCCGCCGTTACAAAGACCGGCCAGCGTTTCATCAGCCGGGCAGCGGGGGAGATGCGGACATCTGCAAAGCTGATCTCGCTTGTCCGCACCCGGCACTCGAAGTGCCCCAGCCAGCCGCCCCGGCTGCCGATCTGGTCGGCCGTGTGCCAGACAGTGTAGTGCACGGTCTGGGCAAAGCTGCGCATCAGGCTGGCCCCCAGCAGAAAGCCTGCAGCCGCCAGCAGCCATGCCGCGCCTGCGGGGAGCCACCGCGCCGCGAATCGGGCCAGAAAGCTCACCTGGATCTGGGCAAAAACGGCAGGGTTCCAGTCCGGAACATCCCGGGTCTGGCGCACGGCCAGCACGAACAGGGCCAGCGTGGAGAGGCCGTTGGCCCCCAGAAAACCCAGCGCCGCCCGCTCCTCTCCGGCGGGCCGGTGCAGGGTAGGCTTTACCAGAGGCATCAGCTGGTCTGCCACCGCCTCGGCATCGGCTTTGGGCAGGCAGACCGAAAGGGTGTGCTTTTGCGCCGCGCCCACTGGGTAAAGGGTCAGGCGGCTTGCCCCGGCCATCCGGTAGAGCAGGGGCCGGTCGATGGTCAATGCCGCCAGCATCTCGCCCCGCAGGGCACGATCCAGCCGGATGCCCAGCCGCCAGTGCAGATGAAAGACTCCGGTGTCGTCCAGGCTCCAGCTGCTCACATGCAGGATGCCCCAGCTCACGGCGCAGAGCAGAAGGAACAGCAGCGCATCCTGCCGCAGAGCTGTGTGCAGGGCTGTCCAGTTCCTCTCAAACAGCACCTGGACCAGCGGCAGCAGATAGACCACCAGCGTCTTGCGCAGAAACCGCAGAACGGTAAAGGGGTGCAGGCGGCGTTCATTCATCGGATCTCCTCCGCAAGGACATGGGTGAGGGCAGCGGCCTGCTCTGCCGGAACCGCCGGTAAAATAAGCTGCGTGCCCGGTGCCGTGATGACGACCACCGATACCCCTGCCAGCCGGAGCAGCGGCGTGCGCAGCCGGAACAGCCCTGTTACGGCCCTGCGTCGGATCGCCCGCCGCAGCGGAAAGGCGATGCCGGAGTACACCGTCAGGGTCTCCGCGCCCAGCGCGGCGGCATAGCTGCAGGCGCGCTGGTACACCACCGTCACCAGTGCGGCCCAGAGCAGGCAGAACACCACCCCGGCGGGCAGGCTCTGCCAGAACACAAAGGGAGCCGCCAACAGGCCCGGGATGGCGGCCCAGCAGCAAAGCACAGCCCGGCCCCGGGGCGGGATGATGAGCGCCGTGCGGCGCAGCTCCCGCTCCGTCACTTGCTGTTCAGCTCCCAGGCATCGGTCAGCAGGTGCAGGGTATCGTCCTGCGTCAGCACCAGGATGCGGTCCCAGGGCAGCAGAACGGTGTTGCCGTGGGGGATGATGAACTCGGTGTCGCGGGTGATGCTGACCAGAATGGCATCACCGGGAATGGGCACATCCATGATGGCCTTGCCCGCAAACTTGAAGTTCTCGGGCAGCAGGATCTCGTTCAGGCTGGCTGTGCCGCCGCCCAGGCTGAGCAGCTGGCGGATGGTATCCGTCTCGATCTCTCGCTCCAGAATGTGGCTCAGGTTGTCGGTGCCGCAGACCACGGTGTCCACGCCTAAGGTGTGCAGCAGCTCCCGGTTCTTGGGGTTGGAGGCCCGGGCCACGGTGCGGTCCACGCCGAACTCCCGCTTGGCGATCTGGCAGGCCACGAGGTTGTCCTCGTCCGAGCCGGTCACGGCCACAAAGGCGTTGCAGCTGCCAACATCGGCGGTGCGCAGGGTGTCCACGCTGATGGAATCGCCGCAGATCACGGGGATGTCCAGCGAATCTGCCAGCATCCGGCACTGGGCCTCGATGGGTTCAATGATGACCACCGAATGGTGGTTCGTCAGCAGGCTCTGGGCCAGATACCGCCCAACACGCCCGCCGCCTGCAATACAAACTTTCATATAAAAACCTCATAATACTTAAAGTATATAGAAACTTTGTCTGAACCAGCTCTTGGCTCCCCCTTTGGGGGAGCTGGCAAAGCCGTCAGGCTTTGACTGAGAGGGTGAGCCAGTTTCCATTATTTCGCCAGCGCACGGAACACTGCCTGTTCTGTCAGGATGGTGGGGCAGATCGTGTCCAGCTCGTAGGTCTTGTGGTAGAGCACCTGCAAATGCGGGTCGGAGACGCGGCAGATGACCTTTTCGCGCCGGAAGATGTTCTTTGCGATCTGTGCGGCCATCAGGTTCACGGAGTCATCCTCGCACACAGCGGCCACCGCGTCGCAGTTCTCCACGCCGCCCTGCTTGAGGATGTCGGGGTCGGTGGGGTCGCCCACAAGGGCCGTGCCGCCAAAGGAATAATCATCAAAGCTGTCCAGCCGCTTGAGCTGCTCGGGGTCCTTTTCGATCAGGGAAATATCATGGCCGATGCGTTCCAGATCCCGCACCAGTGCCGCGCCCACCTGGTCGCAGCCGATCACCAGAATATTCATGGATGTCACCTCATTGTTCAAAATCTGTTGTTGTCTGGCCCGGCATTCCGCGTCAGAAGGAAACACAGGGAAAAGCGCTGTGTCCAGTATAGCATATTTCCGGCGGCAGATAAATACAGAAAAAGGAGACAGTGCTTCTGTATAAAATTTGTGATTTTTCGTGCGCAGGCTCTCAGAATATGATATACTGGAGAGCGAACCCAATCTGAATGTGTGCAGAGCGCCCGAGCCGCTTTGCAGGGAGGAGAACCCATGTTTCTTGAAATACTGAAAGCCATCCTGATGGGCATTGTGGAGGGCATCACCGAGTGGCTGCCCATCTCGTCCACCGGCCACATGATCCTGGTGGAGCAGGTGGTAAAGTTCAACGCCAGCGAGGAATTCATGTCCATGTTCCGCGTGGTCATCCAGCTGGGTGCCATTCTGGCTGTGGTGGTGCTGTTCTGGAATAAGCTCTGGCCCTTCGGCCTGCGCCATGGCCGCGTCTGCTCCAAACCTGCCGTCTGGCAGCTCTGGTTCAAGGTGGTGGCCGCCACCATCCCGGTGCTCATCATCAGCCCGCTGGACGACTGGTTTGAGGCCCGCTTCTACAATTACATCACGGTCGCCGCCATGCTGATCCTGTACGGTGTCCTCTTTATCCTTGTGGAGAACCGCCGCACCGCCCCACATGTCACCCGGCTGGAACAGATCACCTACCGCGAAGCCTTCATCATCGGCGTGTGGCAGATGCTGGCCATCATCCCCGGCACCTCCCGCTCCGGTGCCACCATCGTGGGCGGCCTGCTGCTGGGTCTGTCCCGTGCCTGTGTGGCTGAGTTTACCTTCTTCCTCGCCATCCCCGTTATGGCGGGCGCGTCCCTGCTCAAGGTGGTCAAGTTCGTCCTCTCCGGCGCTGCGATGACCGGCACCGAGATCGCTGTTCTCGTGGTGGGCTGCGTGGTCGCCTTTGTGGTCAGCCTTGCCGCCATCCGCTTCCTGATGGATTACGTCAAGCGCCATAACTTCAAGTTCTTCGGTCTTTACCGCATCGTGCTGGGCCTGATCGTCCTGGCCGTGGCCGCCATCACCGCCATTGCGTAAATCGCTCCCGAACCCCCAGCCGCCCGCCCGGGCGGCTTTTTTGCGCCCTGGGGCAATTGCACCGGCCCCGGCCTTGTGCTATACTGGAGCCATAAAGAGAGAACCCGGCGGCGGGAAAGTGCCGCGCCTGAAATTGTCAAAAACGGAGGAGATCCCTATGGAAGCATCGACTGTATATTACACCGACTTCCGGTGTCCTGTGGGCACCAGCCTGACCGAAAAACTGCGCCGCCTGTGCATTGCGGCGGGCATCAAGAGCATTGATATGGACGGCAAGTTCGTGGCCATCAAGATGCACTTTGGCGAGCTGGGCAACCTGGCTTTCCTGCGCCCGAACTACGCCAAGGTAGTGGCAGACCTGTGCAAGGAGCAGGGGGGCCAGCCCTTCCTGACCGACTGCAACACGCTGTACCCGGGCAGCCGTAAGAACGCGCTGGAGCACCTGAGCTGCGCGCAGGAAAACGGCTTCTGGCCCATGACCACCGGCTGCCAGATCATCATTGGCGACGGCCTGCGCGGTACCGATGAGCTTGAGGTGCCCGTGCCCAACGGCGAATACTGCAAGACCGCCAAGATCGGCCGCGCCATTATGGATGCCGACATCTTCATCAGCCTGACCCACTTCAAGGGCCACGAAGCGACCGGCTTCGGCGGGGCCATCAAGAACATCGGCATGGGCTGCGGTTCCCGTGCGGGCAAGATGGAGCAGCACTCCTCCGGTAAGCCCGCCGTGCAGGAGGAACTCTGCCGCGGCTGCCACCGCTGCGCCAAGGAGTGCGGCTCCGATGCCATCCGCTACAACGAGAACAACAAAGCGGTCATTGATTACGAAAAGTGCAAAGGCTGCGGCCGCTGTATCGGTGCCTGCAACTTCGATGCCATCTATTCCATCGACAGCAGTGCCAACGAGGAGCTGGATCGCAAGATGGCAGAGTACGCAGCCGCCGTCTGTGCAGACCGCCCCTGCTTCCACATCAGCCTGGTGCAGGATATCAGCCCCAACTGTGACTGCCACGGCGAGAACGATGCCCCCATCCTGCCGGATATCGGCATGTTCGCCTCCTTTGACCCCGTGGCGCTGGATCAGGCCTGTGCCGATGCCTGCCTGAACGCACAGCCCCTGCCCAACAGCCAGCTGGGCCAGAACCTTGCAAAGCCCGGCT
The DNA here is from genome assembly GCF_022750605.1 of Faecalibacterium sp. BCRC 81149. Taxonomy (NCBI): domain Bacteria; kingdom Bacillati; phylum Bacillota; class Clostridia; order Eubacteriales; family Oscillospiraceae; genus Faecalibacterium; species Faecalibacterium sp. BCRC 81149. The sequence goes on from NZ_QXJA01000003.1 coordinate 201,881, forward strand.
GGAACTGCCACCACGACAACTTCAAGGATTCCAACCCCAATGTCGAGTGGAAGGCAACGCTGGAGCAGGCCGAAAAGATCGGCATGGGCACCCGCCAGTACACCCTGAAGAAGATCTGAACATAAAAATAAGCCCGACAACGTCGGGCTTATTTTTATGTCTCTTGCATTCAGGGGCAGACAGGACGCTCAATACTCGCTGGAAGCCGGGACCAGTACGTCAATGACATCGGCCAGGGCTTTCCAGTTTTCCTCGGAACAGCCGGGCAGCTCTTTGGCATCCAGACCGGCATCCTCAATGCGGCCGGTCATGCTGTCCTTGTCGGTCAGCAGGGTCTCGGCATCGGCCTTAATGAGCGGCCAGGCATCGGCAAAGCTCTGCTGGTCATCGGCGCTCAGGCTGTCGAACCACTGGGTATAGGCAGCTTTGATGTCGCTGACCGGCTGGATGCTCATACTGCAGCCATCGGCCCATTTCAGCAGGGAAGCCGCCGCGATGACGGATTTCAGCGAGCAGCCGGACACGCCGGGGCCCCAACCGAGGCAGGGGGCAAAGGCATCGTCCGGGTCAGAGAGGGAGAACAGGGAGTTCTCGCCTGCGTCCAGCGGGCCCACCTTGCCGGTGTCGGCGGTCACGGTGGAAGAGGGGATGCTCTCGCTTGCAGAAGCGGAAGAGCTGGAAGCGGCAGTGCTGCCGGAAGAGGTGCTGCAGCCTGCCAGCACGCCGCACAGCAGGGCGGCGCAGACCAGCAGGGAAAGAATACGCTTGCGAATCATAGGAAAGCCTCCTTTTATCGTGTTCCGGCCCATCTGCCGGAGAAACTGCTCTGGTACATTTCTAGTATACTGTTCTGCCGGGCTGTTGTCAATCGGCGTGCGCAGGACGATTTTTCACCCCGGCTGTGCAAACTATACAAACTTTTGTCCTTTTTTTCTCAGTCGGGCGGGATTGACATTTTTTGCGCTGGCGCGTATAATCCGGCCATGGTCAAACTGGGAGAAATGAGTGAAGAACCGGGAAAAGGGGGAGAAACGGATGCAGAAATTTCTGCGGCGGCTGGAACGCTTTTCACAGTCGCTGCTGTCGCCGCTGTCTTATCTTTCGGCGGCGGGCCTGCTGCTGGTGCTGGGGGCGCTGCTCACCAGCAAGCCCCTGTGTCAGGCGCTGCCGGTGCTGCAGTGGGCTCCGCTGCAGCTGGTGGGGCAGCTGCTTTACAACGGGATGATGGTGCTCATCAACAACCTCAGCGTCATTCTCTGCGTGGGGGTAGCTGCCGTGCGCGCCAAAACCGAAAAGCAGGATGCCGCCCTGCTGGCGCTGATGGCTTACCTTGTGTTCCTCACAGCCAACCACACCGCGCTGGAAGCGCTGGGACTGCTTGCCCAGCCCAACGGGATGACCGGCCTTGCGGGCACGGGCCAGACCACCATTCTGGGCATTCAGGTGGTGGACACCGGCGTGGCAAGCGGCATCGTGCTGGGCTTTGCGGCGGCGTGGCTTTTCAACCGCACCTGCGAAAAGCAGTTTTATGGCATGATCACCCAGCTCTATTCAGGTCTGCGATGGTCTTTTTTGTGGCTGTCGGCGCTGGCGGTGGCACTGGGGCTGGGGTTCTGCTTCGTCTGCCCGCCGCTGCAGCGGGCGGTCAGCGCCCTCACGGGCTGGATCGCGGCTTCAGGGAACGCGGGTGTGTTCCTTTACGGCTTTCTGGAACGGCTGCTCATCCCCACCGGCCTGCATCACCTCATCTATATGCCCTTCCAGTTCTCTTCGCTGGGCGGCAGCCTGACTGTGGGTTCTGTGACCTACACAGGCGCTTACGCCGTCTGCATGACCGAGTACACCATGGGCCTGCCCCTCTCGGACGGCATCGTCTGGATGTACACCGGCTTCACCAAGACCTTTGGCTATCTGGGCATTGCGGCGGCCTTCATCTTCACGGCCCGCAGGGAGAACCGTGCCCGTACCGCCGCCGCTATGATCCCGCTGGCGGTCACGGCCTCGGTGGCCTCCATCACCGAACCCATTGATTTTCTGTTCTGCTTCGTTTCGCCCCTGCTCTGGGTGGCCCATGCGGTCATTACGGGCGGCTTTATGGTGCTGCTCCATGTCCTGCATGTCCGGGCCTTTACCTCCAACCTGCTGGGGTCGCTGGTGTTCAACCTGAGCGCCGGGGAGCAGCTGCAGAATCTGCCGCTGCTCTATCTGCTGGGCCTTGCGGAGCTCCTGACCTACTTTGCCGTGTTCAGCATCCTCATCAAGGCAAAGGATCTGCCCACCCCGGGCCGGGAGGCAGCCCCTTCCACAGACCAGTCCCCGTACGCCGACCCGCAGGAGGTGTGCCAGTTCATCGCCGCGCTGGGTGGGCCGGAGAACATCGCCCAGCTGGGAAACTGCTTCACCCGCCTCCGGCTCACGGTGCGGGATGCCTCGCTGCTGGATATGGGGGCTCTGCTCTCCCTGCCCCATAAGGGTCTTGTGGTGCAGGGCACCCGGGTCCAGCTGGTCTGCGGCCTGCACGCCGCCCAGCTCCGCCGCGCGCTTGAACAGCAGCTTGCCGAGATGGCCCCGGTGTGATTGCATTTTGATAAGAGAAACGGTATAATTGTGGCGAAACCTCTCAGTCGTCTGCGGCGACAGCTCCTCTAACAGGGGAGCTAAGAAAGGCCCCTGCCTCTCCTATTAGGCAGCAACAACAACCGCCGCCAGTGGCGGATGAAGGAGTTGTTGTTGGGGCAGCGGCCAACAAGGCACAAGTGCAATACTTTGCACGAAGTGAATGTTGGGAGCCGCAACCCGGACAAGTGGCATTGCGAAGCAATGACGGAGAGGTTTAGCAGCGGATAACCTGAAAATAAAGGAGAACATAAAATGCAGAATAACACCTTTTCCGTCGAAGGTCTCTTCGATTTCCTGAACGCCGGTGTCAGCGCCTTCCACTCCACGGCTGCGGCTGTGAAGCTCCTGGAAGAGAACGGCTACCAGAACTGCCCCGAGAGCGCAGCCTGGGAGCTGGTGCCCGGCGGCAGATATTACACCACCCGCAACGGCTCTGCCGTGCTGGCATGGCGGATGCCCAAGGGTGAGCTGACCGGCTGGCATGTCACCGCCAGCCACAGCGATTCTCCCACCTGGCGCATCAAGCAGCTGGATGGCGGCAAGGACACGGTCTTTGCCAAGGCGGAGACCGAGGGCTACGGCGGTATGATCATGCCCACCTGGCTGGACCGGCCCCTGAGTGTGGCGGGCCGCATTCTGGTCCGCACGGAGAATGGCATCCGGAGCCTGCTGGTCCACCCCGACCGGGCGCTGGCTGTCATCCCCAACCTCTGCATCCACTTCAGCCATGACCTGAACAACGGCATGAAGTACAACCCTCAGGTGGATCTGCAGCCCATCTTTGGTGAGGCGGGCTCCACCCTGCGGGACGCTCTGGCTGAGGAAGCCGGGGTCAAGGCTGAGGACATCGTGGACGCTGACCTGGTGCTCTGCACCCGTGAAAAGGCCGAGCGCGTGGGCCTGAAGGGCGAATATTTCATGTCCGGCCGCATCGATGACCTGGAATGCGCCTACACCACCCTGTGGGGCTTCCTGCAGGGCCGCGGCGAGGAGGAAGGCCGGGGCGATATGTGGGTCATGTTCGACAACGAGGAGGTGGGCTCCTCCAGCCGGCAGGGCGCACAGGGCACCCTGATGGCCAATGTGCTGGCCCGCATTGAGGAAAAACTGGGGGTCACCCGGGAGCAGAGCATCCGTGCCTGCACCAACAGCCTGCTGCTGAGCGCCGACAATGGCCACGCCACCCACCCCAACCACCCCGAAAAGAGCGATCCCGCCAATGTGGCGGTCATGGGCGGCGGTGTGCTGCTGAAGTACAATGCCCGCCAGACCTACACCACCAGCGGCTTTACCGGCGCTGCCTTTGCCGATATCTGCAAAAAGGCCGGTGTGCCGGTGCAGGTGGCCGCAAACCGCGCGGATGTTCCCGGCGGCTCCACGCTGGGCAACCTGCTGGGCCACCAGATCCTGATCCCCATGGTGGATATCGGTCTGGCACAGCTGGCCATGCATTCCGCAATGGAGACCGCCAGCTGCAAGGATGCCGAGTACATGGCAAAGGCCGTGGCCGAGTTCTATAACACGCCCATCTCCCAGCCTGTGGACGGCGAGTGGAAGCTGGGCCTGTGAGCGCTGTGACCGGGCGCTTTGCCCCCAGCCCCAGCGGGCGGCTGCATCTGGGCAATCTGGCCTGCAGCCTGCTGGCCTGGCTCAGCGCCAGAAGTCAGGGCGGGCGCATCGTTCTGCGCATTGAGGATCTGGATGCCGAGCGCTGCCCCCGCAAATACGCCGATGCACTGGAAGAGGACCTGCGCTGGCTGGGCCTTGTCTGGGACGAGGGCGGCAGCAGCGGCGGCCCCAACGGCCCCTATTACCAGAGCGAGTGCGCCGCCATCTACACCGAGAGCTATAACAAACTGGAAGCACAGGGCCTTGTTTACCCCTGTTTCTGCTCCCGTGCCCAGCTCCATGCCGCCAGCGCACCCCACACCTCCGACGGCAATGTGATCTATCCCGGCACCTGCCGGGGGCTGACGGCAGAGCAGATCGCCGAAAAGCGCAAAAAGAAGGCCCCGGCCTACCGTCTCATGGTGCCCGATGAGGACATCGCCTTCACCGATGGCTGTATGGGCCCCCACACCGAGAACCTGCTCCGCGACTGCGGGGATTTCTACCTCCGCCGCGCCGATGGCGTGTTTGCCTACCAGCTGGCTGTGGTGGTGGATGATGCCCGCATGGGCGTGACGGAGGTGGTGCGGGGCGCGGACCTGCTCTCTTCCACTGCCCGGCAGCTCTACCTCTACCGCCTGCTGGGTCTGAAAGCGCCGCAGTTCGCCCATTGTCCGCTCCTGCTGGCCCCGGATGGCCGCCGCCTTTCCAAACGGGACGGGGACCAGAGCCTGGAAAATCTGCGGGCAAAGTATACGGCGGAAGAAATCGTGGGCAGGCTTGCCTTTGCCTATGGTCTCCAACCTGAACCGGCCCCCCGCACCCCGGAAAGCCTCATTGCAGACTTTTCCTGGGACAAGGTGCCAAAGCAGGACATCTGCCTGCAGGAAAATCTGTTTTAAACAAAACCACAATCTTTGCTGTGCTTGAGCAGAGGTTGTGGTTTATTGTTTACAAAATAAATTGTGTATGGTAGAATATAGATGGTTAAAATCACAGTATAGATTGGAGGAAGTAAAATGAAAAAGATGTTAGCTGGTCTATTGGTGGTATTGACACTTGTGTGTGCGATGCCGCTTGGCGCATTTGCTGCTGAGCCAGAAGATGAAGGAGTGCAGCCGCTTTTTTTTCCTGAGTGTCCGAAATGCGGTGGCGTACTTAATATTGAAAGAACATGGACGGAATACACATATTATTACACAACTTTATGGGTATATGTGGTATGCGAAAATGGCGACTATTCGAGTAATGAAGTGATGTCTCAAGTTCCCAATCAGACATCTCGTAAAAAGAATGATAATGAGAGCGAGAGTGTTACGCAAATAGACTAAAACAGAAAGGAGCCTGTTATGCGTAAAATGTTAAAAGCGTCGAGTTTGTTGATCTGTGCAATGCTTTTGCTCAGCGCATGTGCAAGCTCTTTGAATCTGAGACCGGGGCCTTTCCGTTCGGAAATGCAGGATGTTTTTGTTCAGCAGACGACACTTACGGTTCCGGCCAGCCATGCCGAGCATGGGGAGGACTATGTCATTGAGTGGCAGGACCCTGTGATGGAAAAGCACGTCCGGAAATGGCTTGACCGCCCGGAAGGGGATATCTATCACAGCGATGTCTGGGATTATCAGCGCGTTACGATAAATTCCGGAACCGGCGTGAAAGATCTCCTCGTCAAAGATGCACCGGACGGGGAAGATATTGGGGGAACCGTTAATGGCAATGATCAGCTGGAAGCCTGTGCGGTCAGGGTAGAGGGAACGTATGATCCGGTGACCTCTCTGGCAGACCTGCGGCATTTTGACAGCTTGCAGGTATTGTCGGTCAATAATAGAAGGGGAGCCCCACCCATTACAGATCTGACAGGTCTGGAGGAATGCAAAAATCTGATGCTTTTGAGTGTGCCCAGTGTGGAGAGCAGCGCATTCCCGACCTTTGCAAAGCTGGATTCCGTGGTAGAGCTGAAGTATGGCAGTGACGGGATCCGGGCGGATTCCAATGTCTCCGACCTTTCGGCGCTGGCGCAGATGAAGTCGCTGAAGATGCTGTGGATCACCGGCAGTGAGGTCGATCTGACCCAGCTGGCCGGAGCTGACTTGCGGGTCCTGAGACTGGACGTGACCCGGATCGGTTCGCTGGAACCGTTGAAGCAGATGGAAAATCTGAGCTTTCTGCAGCTGTGCCAAGGACCGGAGATCGACAGCTTTGCCCCGCTGGCGGAGAGCAGTGTGCAGTATCTGAGTATGTCTCTCTCTCAGGGTGCGCAGGAAAGATATAAGAACATGGATTATACTCCCCTGACCCGGATGCCGCAGCTGATCTGGCTGGATCTGACCAACAACATCACGTTTGATACGGAAACCTGCAAAAAACTGCTGGCAAACGATACGGCCCTGAAATATCTGAAAATTTCCTATACATCAGCGGCCAAAGATGCCGAAGAGCTGGATACAGCGCACCTGAAAGAGTTCACTGCCCCAGCTCCGTAATACCCCAAAATGCAAAAACACCCATGCCAGCGCCGGCATGGGTGTTTTTCCGTACAGATTCACAGCCGCTGCAAGGCTCTTGCGTCGCTGCGTTCCAGTGCGGTCATGGCCGTATCCAGCGCCATGGCCAGCAGGATGCCCAGCAATACATCAATGCAGCTGTGCTGCTTGAGCAGGACCGTGGACGCAATGATGGAAACGCAGAGCACGGCGGAAGCGGGCCGCATCCAGCGGCGGCCCGGCGTTTCAAAGATGCGGCTGCGGTAATAGGCCATCATCAGGGTGACGGAGTTGAACACATGGATGGAGGGGCAGACATTGAGGGGCGTGTCGGTGGCATAGAGCATCCGCACGGCCTGAGCAAAGATGTCGCTGCCGTACACCCGGTAGGGCCGCAGGTTAAGGCCGGTGGGCAGGATGACATAGCAGGCCAGCGCAATGGTCATGCCCGCAAACAGGGGCAGGCAGAGCCGCCAGAAGTCGGCCCGGGGCGCTTTCCACAGCAGGTAGAACAGGGTGAACGGGATCCACAGGAACCACGCAAAGTAGGGCACGATGGCATATTTGCAAAAGGGGATCAGGTCGTCCAGATGGCAGTGCACCAGAACATCGGGCACGGCAATATGGACTTCGAGCCAATGGAACGCCGAAAGGTAAAACAGGAGATAAAACGCCATGAACGAAACGGGGTGGCGGGAAAACCAGTTGCGCATGGAACACACTTCCTTTTCTGGAATGGGGGCCGCAGCCCCGCCTAAAGTTCTTTGCAGCGTATGATTATACCGCGCAAAGACGAAGAAAACAAGACAAAAAGCTGACAAAATCGTGAACACATCCGCGCGGAATTTGGTATGCTTTGGGGAAGCGGATGCAGGGGAGAAGCTTCTGCCTATTGATACGAGACAGGATGCGGGTTTCCTGCACAAAAAAAGCCCTCCCCGCCAAAACTGCAATGGCGGGGAGGGCCGGATATACGGAAACTCAGATCACCTTTTGTTCCATCCACCTGCCGCGGACAAAGCGGACGCAGAAGAACAGCGAGCGCATGGCCCAATCCAGGAACATGCCCATCCAGATGAACAGCAGGCCGCAGTGGAACTTGAGCACCATCAGGTAGCAGAAGGCCACCCGGAACACCCACATGGAGATGACGCTGACCGTCATGGTAAAGGCGGCGTCTCCGGCGGCGCGCAGGATGTTGGGCAGGGTGAAGCTGGAGGGCCACAGGATCAGCGATACAACGTTGAACCAGACCATCAGTTCCAGTGCCATGCCGTAGGCCTCCGGCGAGAGGTTGAACCAGGAGAGCGCCAGCTTGTTCAGGAAGAACAGGCCGGAAAGGTTCATCGCCCAGTCGCCGGCGTAGGCGGTCAGGAGCAGCAGGCGGGAATAGCGCTTGGCCTGCGCCTTTTCCCCGGCACCCAGACACTGGCCCACAACGGTCAGCGCGCCGATGCCCACGGCGGAGGCGGGCACGTTCAGGAAGCTGGAGATGTTGCCTGCCACGGCGTTTGCGGCAATGGCGGCGGTGCCCAGCGTGCTGGTCAAGCTGGAGACCGACAGCTTGCCGATCTGGAACATGCCGTTCTCGATGCCGGCGGGGATGCCGACTTTCAGGATGCGCTTGATGAGGTCGAGATCTGGCTTCAGGTCGGTGAGGTGGTCGATGCGCAGCGCACATTCCGGCTTCTGCAGCAGGAACATCACGGTGAAGCAGGCGATCATCCGGCTCACGAGGCTGGCGGTGGCCGCACCCATCACGCCCATGCCAAACCTGTAGATCAGGATGGCGTTGCCGCCAATGTTCACCACGTTCATCACCAGGCTGGAAAGCATACTGATCTTGCTGTTGCCCTGGGCGCGGAACAGAGCCGCACCGGCGTTGTACACGCCAATAAAGGGATAGCTCAGGGCCGAGAGCAGGAAATAGGTCTCGGCGTAGCGCATCACATCCGCGTCAATGGAGCCGAAGATGCCCCGCAGGATGGCGTGCCGTCCCACCGCCACGATGACGGCGGTGACCACGCTGAGCGAGATCATAATGAACATGATCTGTGCGGCGCTGGCCTTGGCCCGTTTTGGCTCCCGGTGGCCGATGTACTGGCTGGCGACCACCGCGCCGCCGGTGGCCAGTGCGCTGAGCAGCTGGATCATCAGCACGTTGAAGGAGTCCACCAGGCTCACGCCCGAAACGGCGGCTTCGCCCACCGAGGAGACCATCAGGGTGTCCGCCAGACCGATGGAGATGCTGAGGGCCTGCTCTGCCACCAGCGGCAGGAAAAGTGAGATGAGCTGTTGACGGTTGAACAGCGGTCTTGATGTGGTCGATGCGTCTGTCATGGTGTCCTCCCTTGGCGCGTGGATTCAAACACACCCATGATAGCGCGGAATGACGTGAAAATCAAGATGTTGTATCCAACAAACATGGAAATCAGGCAAACTCTTTGCTGGGGGTCAGGCTGGTGCCGTAATAAACAATGTAGTCGTAGGGGACCTGGGGATTGTACGCGGCCAGATCGCCGTACTTGGCCAGAATGTTGTTCCGCAGGTTCTCCGGGGTGTAGGGCTGCCCGGCGGAAAGGGAATCGGCGCAGATCGCGTTCCACATGCCCTCGGTAAAGGCGGCGCAGTTGAAGTAGGCCGACCAGTGGTCAGATTTGGCAAGGTTGCGGTTGACCACGTCCAGCTGGCCCTGATCCAGCGAGGTCTGGACAGCGTAGATGTTCTGGTAGTAGGAATCGGCCAGATAGCGCTTGTAGTAGCCCTCCAGATTGTACCAGATGCCGGTGTGCTCCCAGCGGTTGCCGCGGGGGCTGAAGGTCATCTCGGTATCGGGCGCGATCCGCAGGCCGCCCACCTCGATGTCGTGGTCCGAAACGTTCCGCACCGAGAGGAAGGAGTGGCCGCTGGAATTGATGGAGGCATCGCCCCGGTCCTCGGCCCGGGCGTAGATGTGCAGCAGGGCCACGGCACCCTCGGCGGGTTCTGCACCGTAGGCCTGCACGGCAGATCTATGGTCGGCCTGTTCAAAATCGTAGGGGCCGCCGGTGCTGGTGGTGAAACCGACGATGTTGCGGATCTGATCCTCAAGGGGGCTTACATCGGTGATGACACGTTGGTCCTGGGGGGCGGGCGTGGCGGCGGGAGCCTCGGCCAGCGCGGCGGTGCTGCCGAACACGCACAGAGCCAGTGTCAGGCAGAGGGAAAGGGCGCGGAACAGCTTTTTCATGGGGGAACCTCCAAAGAGAAAAATTTCAGGTCAAGGATAGACGATTTTTGGGACGCTGTCAAGAAAAAGATGTCTGCCGCCTTTACCCCCGGTGCCGGATGTGTTAAAATGTAGCTGGCAGCTGTGCCCGGTGTTTTGGGGCATGGGGCCGATCGGAAGGTAAATGAATCTGACCCAGAGAGGGGAACAGCCTATGCCAAAAGAAGCACACAAGGTCGTGGTCATCGGGCACCGCAACCCCGATACCGATTCCATCTGCTCCGCCATTGCCTATGCGGAGCTCAAAAACCGCACCAGCACGCTGGTCTGTGAGCCGCGCCGTGCCGGTAAAATGAATCAGGAGACCGAGTTCGTCCTGAAAAAGTTCGGTGTCACGCCGCCCCGGATGTGCACCGACGTGAACCCCAAGATCCGGGACGTGGATTACCGCGAGATGCCGGGCATCCCGGGCTCCACCAGCCTGCGCCGCGCGTGGAAGATCATGCGCGACCAGCAGATCGACACCCTGTCCATCACCAGCGCAGACAACGAGCTGGAGGGCATCATCACGGTGAAGGATCTTGCCACCGCCAACATGGATGTGTTCGATACCGCGGTGCTGGCCAAGAGCCGTACCTCTTATAAGAATATCCTTGAAACGCTGAACGGCACCATGGTGGTGGGCAATGCCGACGCGGTCTGCACCACCGGCCACATCAAGATCGGCACCGCCACCCCCGAGATGCTGGAAAGCAGCGTGGAAAAGGGGGATATCGTCATTCTGAGCAACCGGTACGAAAGCCAGCTCTGCGCCATTGAAAAGGAAGCCTCCCTGCTCATCATCTGCAATGGGGCCAAGGTGGGCCGCACCATCCAGCGCATTGCCGATGAGACCGGCGTAGCCATTATGACCACCCCCGAGGATACCTATGCGGCGGGCAAGCTCATCAGCCAGTGCGCCCCCATCTCCTATTATATGACCCGGGACGATATCCTCAAATTCACCCTCGTCACCCCCGTGGCCGATGTGCTGCGGGTGATGGCAAAGGTGCGCCACCGCTATTTCCCCATCCTCGATGAGGACGGCAAATACTGCGGCATGGTCAGCCGCCGCAACGTCATTGCCCTGCGCAAGCGGCGCATCATTCTGGTGGACCACAACGAGGCCACCCAGGCCGTGGAGGGCTTTGATCAGGCCGAGATCCTGGAGATCATCGACCACCACCGCATCGGCAGTCTGGAGACCAGCGGCCCGGTCTACTTCCGCAACCAGCCCGTGGGCTGCACCGCCACCATCATCACCCAGATGTACGATGAAAACGGTGTGGACATCCCGCCCCAGATCGCGGGCCTGCTGCTGGCGGCCATCCTCTCGGATACGCTGGCCTTCCGCAGCCCCACCTGCACCCCCGTGGATGAAAACGCCGCCAAGCGTCTGGCCAAGATCGCAGGCGTGGACATTGAAGAGTTTTCCACCGAAATGTTCGAGGCCGGTGAAAAACTGGACGGCAAGACCCCCGAAGAGGTCTTTTTGCAGGACTTCAAGGTGTTCATGTGCGGCGATATCCGCTTTGGCGTGGCACAGGGCAGCTACATGACCCGCAAAAACCTGCAGGCCGCGCAGGCGCTGCTCCAGCCCTATCTGGAGGAGGCCCGCAACAAGCAGAACGTGGAGGACCTCTACATGCTGCTGACCGATGTGCCCAAGGAGGAGAGCGTGGTCATCTGCACCGGCCGCTACGCCGCCGAGGTGTTGAGCAACGGCTTTGAGAGCCGGCCCGCCGCCGACGGCAGCTGGACGCTGCCCGGCGTGGTCAGCCGCAAAAAGCAGTTCATCCCCGCCATGATGAGCGCCTATCAGGAGCTGTAACCCCCGATACAAAACACGAAGCCCCCGGAACCCTGCATGTTCCGGGGGCTGTTGTGTTTTGTAAGGGAGCGTCAGGCTGCGACTTTTAAGGGAGAGTTATCAGTCCAGATGGTGCCATCCAAAAGCTTTGTTACGGCCAGTGTGCCGTTCACGCTGACCCGCGCGGGGTCCAGCGCATAGAAATCGCTCTCCCGCAGGTTTTCGGGGTCTGCCGTGGGGGAGATGCCCACCACGCACACCCAGTGTCCGTAAGTGCTGCTGGTGGCGATGTGGGGGTAATTGACCTCTTTCCAGCCGGAGCCGGAGAGATGGTATTCATAGCTCGTCACGCGGTTGGTGTGCTTGGACACGCCGCTGACAGCGGTGTTTTTCAGATGTACGATGACGGGCCGCCCGGCCTGCAGCTCTTCATACAGGCGGGAAAGGCAGTCGGAAAGGGAGCCGCTGTAAGGGTAGTACCCGGCGGCAGACCATACCGCGCCGTTCGACCACATCCCGCTGCCTGAGCAGGGCTTGCCATCCAGAATGGTGCGGGCGTAGCGCAGGGCGTACCAGCTGCACCGGCCCGAGGTCTGGTTGCCGATGGAGACGATCTGCTGGCTGTCGAAGGACAGCAGCGTGATGCCGTTCACATCCTGCAATTGTGCCGCCGCAGCCTTTGGCGCGGCCAGAAAGCTCAGGCACAGCAGAACTGCTGCCATGAAAACGCGCACCGGAGCGCGCAGGGAACCATGCTGCATGGGGCAAACTCCTTTTCCTTGTTCAGGAACGGCACCCGGCGGTTCCCATTGCCTTAAGTTTAGCACCAAATCGTGGTAGAATTGTGTAAACGCCGGAAATATTTTCCGGTTTTTGCCCCGGGCACGGCAAAGGATCTTTGCGAAGATTCGTTCTGGAAAAAACAACAAAAGCAGGAGAAAATGTTTGGTGAAGCTGGCAATTGACAAAAGCGACAGTCGTTGGATAAAATAAAACTGGAAGGGGCCCTGTTTCAAAATGGAAAGGCACCCTGCATATTATGATAACAACACAACAAAACGACTGGAGGTCCCGACATGAAAATGCTGAAAAAACTGGCCGCTTTGATTCTGGCGGCGACCATGGTACTTGTTCTGTTCACCGCCTGCGGCGGCGATACCCCATCGACCCCTGAGGCTCAGGCAGAAGCTCAGATGATGAGCACGATCAATGCAAAGCGTGGTACGGCAGTACAGCTGTGCAATGACACCGAGCTCAAAAAGGAAGCTGAAAAGTTCTTGGATTCGGCGGTAGACATCAACACCGGTGCATGGAAAATTCACAATGCTATAGATGTTCATCGTGATGACAATGGTATTTATACGGCTAAGGTCGTGGTCAAGAATGAGTATACCGGTAAACTGTTGGAAGAGTTCTTCAATATGGTAAACAACAAGGATAAGGATGTGAACATCAACGCAGTTGGCAAGTGGACCAAGGTTGGTGTAGCCGCAAAGACAGTTAAGGGCAACATGTACATTTCTATCGTTGTTCAGGTTAACCCCAAAGCATAAGGATACAATAATACACTCCCCGGAGCGTGGCTGAAAGGCCGCCCTCCGGGGCTTTTTTATTTACACAAAAAAGAAATGAAAATTTTGGCTAGTCTGCGAATTGACATAGGGGGGGGGGTAAGAGCTAAAATGAACCTAGACGCACTGTATGATTTGGGGTTATACAGGGGTCTGAATTTTATTATGGAGGAAATTGTTTTATGAAAAAAATGAAACGTCTTGTTGCAATCCTGCTGGCCAGCGTGCTGGCTCTGGCGATGCTGACCGCTTGCGGCGAAAGCGGCAGTGGTTCTAAGAGTTTTGCACAGCAGGTTGAAGAGGCATATATGCAGAATGTGAATGCATCGATGGATGAGAATTCCAAGCTGCAAAATGATGCTACTATCCGCAATCGTGCAATGGCAATGCTGGACAAAATTGATGAGAATGGCATGATTGCAGCGAAGGACGCTATTGTATTCAGTTATGGCGTAGAAAATGGTGAGCAGGTTGTGACGATGATTCTGGCCGCTCAGCCGAATAGTCATGAAACCAACGGAAAAGTTCCTGCAATTGAAGTTACTGCTGCAGATTTGGAGAAACTGAAGAACAATAATGATCCGATGGATCGTCCCAATGGTACTGGTGAGTATAAGGCTGTCGGTATTGCCGCAAAGACAATGTCCAACGGCAAGACCTATGTTGCAGCCGGCATCACCTACGCAGAAAAAGCTGAATAATACGAGACTGAACATTTCTTGAGCATACCCCGGAGCGCGGAACCCCTGCCGCCCTCCGGGGCTTTTTTGCGTCTGGAGCACTTGACTTATAATTATATTATAATTATAATATAGATATGGAAAGTGAGGTCTGTGTTATGCTCAAAGAGTACGATTTCAGCAATGCAAGAAAGAATCCCTATGCCAAGGCGCTGAAAAAACAGATCACCATTAACATTGACAGCAATACCATTGATTACTTCAAGGAGCAGGCCGAAGTGGTGGGCATCCCTTACCAGACCCTGATCAATTTGTACTTGAAAGACTGCGTTGCCAATAACCGTCATTTGTCTCTGTCGTGGCAGTGAGAAGAAAAACGGGCTCGTCCGGTTTTGCTCCGGGCGGGCTTTTTGTTTGCAACTTTCCCATAAAAGATGCAAAAAAGGCTGTGATGTGGTACAATAAAAGATAGATTTTATCGAAAGAAAGGAACCTTTGGATGCAGCTGTTTGAACTGGTCAGCCCGCGGCTGTTCCGCCCGCTGGCGGGGCCCAACCGGGCGTTTTATGCGGAGCTGCTGCTCCTGCTGTGGGAGGAGTGCCGCCACACGGCGGATTACTCCATCTCCCGGGCAGAAGCGGTGAGCCGGGCCGAGGATTACTTTGCGGCGCTGGCAAAGCCGCTGGCGCTGGATGCCGATGACGCGGGCGACGAAGCAGAACAGCCCACCCGGGACCCCCATACCCTTGCGCTGGGCTTTCTGCTCCGTCTGCGCCGCACCGGCTGGCTGGAAGAGCAGCCCGGCAGCTATGAGGAGGAGCCTGCCCTTGCCTTTGTGCCCGAAGTGGCCCCCCTGCTGGAGGCGCTGGAAGAGATCCTGAACCCGCGTGTTGTCACCTACACCGGCAAGCTGTATAAGGCCTGGCAGCTGCTGCAGAACATCGGGGAGGAAAAGAGCCCCTATGAGAATGTTCTGCGGGAGGTGGCCTCCGATCTGGAAGCACTGAACAAGTCCCTGCGGGCGCTGAACGCATCCATCGGGCATTATATCGACCGGCTCACCCGCAACCGCACCCCGCAGGAGGTGCTGGAGCTCTTCGACCAGTACGAGGAAAAGGTGGTGGCCGCCGCTTACCACCGCTTCAAGACCAGCGATAACCTGTTCAACTACCGCGCTTATCTGGAAGAGGAGCTGGATGACTGCGAGGCAAACCATCTGCCCCGGCTGGCGCTGGATTACGCCCGGGTGGAGCACTGCGCCCCCGGCGAGGCCGCCCCTGCCGTGCGTGCCCTTATCCAGAAACTGCGGGATTCGCTGGAAGAGATGAGCACCCTGATGCGCCAGATCGACCAGAGCCATATCCGCTACCGCAAGCGGGCCGTGCAGCGGGCACAGTTCCTGCTGCTGAGCGACCGCTCCTCGCAGGGCAGTGTCACCGCCCTGCTCCGCCGCTATGCCGAGGAGATCAAAACGCCCGATCAGCTGTTCGCGCCGGATGACGGCCCGGTGGCAAAGCACCTGCACCTCTACCCGGCGGCGGTGTTCGGGGCAAAGCCTCTCTACCCGCCCGCCGCGCCCCGCAGCGAAACGCCGCTGGCCCCGGTGCGGCAGGCCGGGCTGGATGCGGAGCAGCTGCGCAAAGAACAGCAATTGCTGCTGGATTATGCCCGGATGGCCGTAACCGAGGAAAATGTGGGCCTGCTGGCAAAACAGGCCCTTGCCGCCCGCAGTGCGGTGGCTGCCTCCACGCTGGCGGAGGAATACCCCCGCGATTTTGCCCGCATCATCGGCCTGCACACCTATTCGCAGTCGCCGCGCCGGGCTTACGATATCACCCTTACCGGAAACTGGGTCGAACGGGGCGGCTTCCGGTTTGAAGAGTTTATTCTGACACCCCGCAGGGAGGACGCTGACCATGGCCGAACCGAATAAAATGCTGGAAGAGACCGCAAACTATCTGCTCAATCACTGCTTTGTGCTGGGCGGCGTGGAGGATCAGCGGGCAAAATACCTCTATGTGCAGGATCATCTGCCCGAGGTGCGGGCCGTGTTCGCGCCGCTGGGCTATGCGGTAACGCTTTACCCGGCTCCGCTGCAGGCGGCGGCGCTGGTCAACGAGCATGAGGGCAGTCAGGCCCGGCTGCTGAAATACGAGAGCATCCTGCTGCTGGTGCTCCGCCTGCTCTACCTGCAAAAGCGGGAGAGCCTTGCCGCCAGCGCCGATCAGGTGCTGGTCACGGTGGAAGAGGTGCAGACAGAGCTGCAGAAGATGAACCTGCCCCGGCGGCTGGACCAGCGCACGCTGGAGGAGCTGATGCGCACCCTGCGCAGGTATAATCTGGCCCGCCCGGTGGGGCGGCTGACCGGTCTGGACAGCCGCATCGAGGTGTTCCCCACCGTGCTGCTGGCCCTGCCGGACGCAGACCTTGCCGATGCCGCCGCCGAGAGCAGCCGCACCCGGGAAGAACTGGCCCTTTACGAGCGGCCTGACGGAGATGCCAGCGGGGAGGAAGAAGAATGATCGAATTAAAGCGCCTGAAGCTCATCAACTGGCACAACTTTGAAAATGTCACCTTTGATTGTGCCCGTCTGACTTATATGATCGGTGTCAACGCGGTGGGCAAGACCACCATTCTGGATGCCATCCGCTACTGCCTGACCACCAACCGCAATTTCAATGCCCTGGGCAATAAAAAGAGCGGCCGCACCCTGCAGGGCTCTGTCCACGCCAAGCAGCGCGGTGAGAACGCCTACCGCCGCCCGGGCCGCACGGTGGCATACATCGGTGCCGAGTTCTGGGATACCGTCAAGCGAACAAACTTTGTCATCGCTGTCCGGGTGGAATCTGAGGGCCCCATGCAGGAGCTCCACCCCGGCGACCAGACCTGGTACATCTCCGAGGACGGCATCACGCTGGAAAAGCTGCCCTTCCTTGATCCGCGCACCGGTGCCCCCAGCGCCAAGGAGGACTTCAAGCCCGCCGTGGGCCGCCTGTCCTACACCCGCAGCCCCAGCGAGGCCCGGGACCGCATCTGCCGTGCCCTGGGCATTGGCCGCGCCTCCAGCCCGCTGGGCAAAAAATTCAACGAAGTGTTCCAGATGGGCACCAGCATGGACGAGATCCCCAACTTCCGGGAGTTCCTGTACCAGTACATCCTGCCCCAGCCTGAACTGGATCTGGAAGCGCTGCAGGGCGACCGGGTGGAGCTGGAAAACCTCCACGCCGTTCTGGCCGAGGCCCAGACCCGTGCCGCCGCGCTGGAACAGATCGTGGCGTATGGCCGGGAAGCTGCTGCCAAAGAAACGGATGCCCTTGTCAACCGGGGCGCGGCCCTGCTGGCCCGCGCCGAAGCGGATGCCGGTGAGGATGCCTCCTGGCAGAGCCATCTGGATGCAGGCCGCCGCCAGCTGTCTGACCTGAACGAAAAATACGAGGCCGCCAAGAACGCCGAAGCCGAAGCCCGCCGGGCCTATCTGGCGGCCCACGGAGCGGCCGGTGACAGCGGCGCGGGCCGGGCGCTGGATGCCCTGACCGAGGAGCTGGCCCGGAAAAAGAGCGCGCTGGATGCAGCAGCCCGGACAAGGAACAGTCTGGAAGCGACCGCGGATACCATCACCGGCCTGCTGACCCAGCTGAACCGCAGCGGCTTTGCGGTGGAGAAGGAGCTCTGGCCCCAGCGCCTGACAGCGGAACATCTCCCCGCCCTGACCGAGGCCCTGGCCCGCATCGAAAAGCCGCTGGAGGAGCAATATTTTGCTGCCCGGCAGGCTTCGGCGGATCTGGCAAAAGAGCAGGAGGGTCTGCGGGCCGAGCTGAACGCTGTGTCCGGCGGCAAATGGGTCTACCCCCACGGCGATGCCGCCACCAAAGTGCGGGATGCCGTGAATGCCGAGCTGAAAAGCCGCGGCATGACAGCGGATGCAAAGATCTTCTGTGAACTGCTGACCGTGGCCGACGAGAGCTGGCAGGACTGTGTGGAGGCCTGCCTGGGTGACCGCCGGTTCGATATCCTTGTGCCGCCTGCCCACTATGCCGCCGCCAAGAGCGCCTTTGTGGCACTGGGCGACCGGGTGGGGCCCATCAGCCTGCTGGATACCCCGGGCATCCGCAAGGCGGACCGCCATGCGGAGACAGCCCCCGCCGACAGCCTTGCCGCCCAGGTCACCAGCGAGAACCCGCTGGCTGCCCAGTATGCGGACACCATCCTGCGCCGCATCGTCTGCTGCGACACCCCCGATACGCTGGAGCATTTCCCCGACAGCGCCACCCGGGACCTGCTGCGCCACCATCCCTTCCGGCTGGAACGCCTGCGCAGGCCCCAGCGCTATATCGGCCTGGATGCCCGCAGGGAGCGTGCCGAAGCGCTGGAAGCACAGCTTGCCGCCCAGGCCGACCGCTGCCGCGAAGCCGCCCAGACCGAAAAGACCCTGAAATCTGCCTACGACCAGTACCAGAACGTCCTGCGGGGCCATGCGCTGGAACAGCTGGCCGAACTCTGGGCCAGCCGGGCCGCGCTGGATGCCGCCCGTGCCGACTACGCCGCGCAGGAGCAGAAGCTGGCGGACTGCCGCGAGAACCCCATGCTGCAGCAGCTCTACCGCGAGGAAGAAGCCCGGGAAGCTGCATGGGAGACTGCCCGCAAGGCCGTGGAGCAGGTGGGCGGCGATATCCGCGTCTGCGAAAAGCAGATCGCATCCTGTGAGGCAGAGCAGGGTAAGGCGGTGGAGACCGCCGCACAGAGCCGGGAGGCGGCAGAGGCATTCTTTGCACAGCACCCGCTGCTGGAGCCTCTGGCACAGGAACGCAAAAAGGGCCTGATGACGGGCGGGCGCACGGCCCGTGCCGCCGCGCAGACTGCCGAAAAGGCACAGACCAGGCTGGACGATGCCCTGCGAGCGTATCTCACTTCCACGCTGGAACCCGCCCAGAGGGATTACAACGAGCACTATGTCTGCGATTATCCGCTGGGTCTGGCCGGGGTGGAGCAGTACCGCGCCCAGCACGACAGCCTTGTCCGGATTGATCTGGAACGCTACGCCGCCCGGCTGGAGCAGGCACAGCGGGACTGCAAGGACCGCTTCCGCAAGGACATTTTGTTCCGCATGAAGGATGATATCTTCAACGCCCGCCGCCAGTTCCGGGAGCTGAACAAGGTGATGGAGCAGCTGACCTACGGCGAGGAAGTCTACCGCTTTGAGCTGGAACCCAGCCGTGACCCCCAGCTGGCCGCCTTCTATCAGGTCATTGTGGACAAGGGCAACCAGCAGATGACCGATGGCGACTCGCTGGACAACCTTGCCGCCACTGCCGACCCCGTCTACGAGCGGCAGGTGGACGCGCTGATGGAAAAGATCATGGCTGATGTGGACGAGAACACCCGGGCCCGGCAGGAGGGCCGCACCACCTCCGGTGCCACCCTCTCGGATTATGTGGACTACCGCACCTATCTGGACTATGACATCAAGGTGACCAACACCGTTTCGGGCCAGCAGGCCTATCTTTCCCGCGTCAGCCGCGATTCCTCCGGCGGTGAGAATCAGGCTCCCTTCTATGTGGCCATCTGCGCCAGCCTGCTGCAGATCTACCAGAAGAGCGAGAACAGCATCCGCCTTGTCCTGCTGGACGAGGCCTTCAGCAAGATGACCAGTGACCGCATCCGCCCCATGATGGAGCTGTTCCGCCGCCTGCAGCTGCAGGTTCTGCTCATCTCCACCGTGGAAAAGAGCACGGCCATCCAGCCCTACTGCGACATTACCTATTCCATCATGCGCCACGGCGATGCCAACGCCATTGCGCCGTTCTACCGGGCCGGCACCCTTGCCGATGCCCCGGAAAAGGAGACTGAATATGAATAACACCCTTGCAAACATCTGGCTCTTTGCCACCCACTGGACCAAGCTGGATGCTTTTGATACCGAGGAAGAGCTCAACGATGAGCTGGAGCTGCTCCAGCGCCAGAGCCTGCCCACCAAAGTCCGTCAGGTCACGGACAAGGAAGGCAGGGAACAGTTCCTCCTTTACGTCAAACAGGCCGACCGCGATTATGCCCGCTACTGCACCGGCTGGCGGCCCGGCGGGATGATGTGAGCCACCCCTGCAAAAAGGAGAATCCATGTCAAAACAGAAAATTCAACTTTCGGATCACTTTGATTATTCACGGCTGATCCGTTTTGTGCTGCCCTGCATCGGCACCATGCTGTTCACCTCCATTTACGGCATCGTGGACGGCCTGTGCGTCTCAAACTTTGTGGGCAAAACGGCCTTTGCGGCAGTCAACCTCATCATGCCCGTGCCCATGCTGGTGGGTACCGTGGGCTTTATGCTGGGCACCGGCGGCAGCGCCATCGTAGGCATCACGCTGGGCGAGGGCGACAATGCAAAAGCTGACCGCTACTTCAGCCTGTTCATGTCAACGGCGCTGATCGCTGGCATCGTGCTGTCCGTGCTGGGGATGCTGCTGCTCCGGCCGGTGGCCCTGATGCTGGGTGCCGAAGGCGAGATGCTGGACTACGCCCTGCGCTATGGCCGGGTGCTGATGCTCAGCCTGCCCACCTTTATCCTGCAGAATATGTTCCAGAGCTTTTTTGTCACCGCCGAAAAGCCGCATCTGGGCTTTTATTTCACGGTGGGCGCGGGCTGCACCAACATGGTGCTGGACGTGCTGTTGGTGGGCATCCTGCACTGGAGCGTAGAGGGTGCCGCCATTGCCACCATGCTCAGCCAGGTGGTGGGCGGCCTGCTGCCGGTGTTCTACTTCCTCAACCGGAAAAACACCAGCCTGCTCCACCTCTGCCGTCCCCGCTTTGAGGGCAAAGTTCTGCTGAATGCCTGCATCAACGGCTCCTCCGAGCTGATGACCAACCTTTCCATGTCGCTGGTGAACATCCTGTACAACTATCAGCTGCTCCGCTTTGCGGGCGAGGATGGCGTGGCCGCTTATGGTGTGATTATGTACGCATCCTTCCTGTTTGTGGCGGTGTTTGTGGGCTACGCCGTGGGCAGTGCGCCCATCGTCAGCTACCACTATGGTGCCAATAACCGCAAAGAGGTCAACAACCTCTACCGCAAGAGCCTGAAGCTCATCGGTGTGGTTGCGGTGGGAATGACCATCGGCTCCATGTTCATCATCCCCCATGTGGCCCGCTTCTTTGTAGGCTATGATGAAAACCTGCTCATTCTGACCACCCGGGCCTTCCGGCTCTATGGCCTGAGCTTCCTCATCATGGGCTTCAACGTCTATGCGTCCTCCTTCTTCACGGCCCTGGGCGACGGTGTGACCAGTGCGCTCATCTCGTTCCTGCGCACCCTGCTGTTCCAGGTGGCGGCGGTTCTGCTGCTGCCGCTCCTGCTGGGCATCGATGGCATCTGGCTGGCCGTGACAGCCGCCGAGCTGGCCGCTTTGCTGGTCAGCATCGGCCTGTTCATCACCAGAGACCAGCAGTTCCATTACCGCAAGGCGGAATAAGGATAGTGAAGAACAAAGCGGCTTTCCGCACAGATACGGGAGGCCGCTTTGTTTTTGTCGAAACATGTGTTATACTGTTTGCGCTGCCCCTTTCCATTCTGGCAACAGATGGGAGGTGACATTATGTATAATCTCGTAACCGATTTGGTTGTAGCCGTCGCAGCAGGTGTAATTGTCCGCTACATCTGCAAGTGGCTTGACGACTGGATCTAAGGGTCAGCAAGCACAAAAGAACCCCTTCAGAGTGTCCACCTCTGAAGGGGTTCGCTTTTGGTGACATTATGAATCTCGTAACCAATCCATTGTCCACTTTCAGTATATGCGAATTTGAAAAAAAGTCAATAGCTGCATAAAAAATTTACTATTTTCTGAGCGTTGAGATGAAAGTGCTTTATTTATTAAAAGTAAATTCCACGAACTCACAGTTTTTGATGCCTGCCGCCGCGTACTCCTCGTTGGTCATATCGTAAAAATAGGACTGCACCACCCGGGCAATGCCGTTGTGGGCCACCAGCAGGTAGGTCTTGTCGGTGTCGGCCCGGAGCTCGTCCAGCAGGTTGTAGATGCGCTGAGCCAGCTGCATCATGCTCTCGCCGCCGGAGTAGCGGTCGGCAAAGTGGGTCTTGGAAATGCGGAACTCTTCGCCGTCCCGGGGCGTGCCCTCGTAGCGGCCAAAGCACTGCTCTCGGAGCCGGGGCTCACACCGGGCAGGAATGCCGGTGGCCTCTGCAATGGCCCGGGCGGTGTCGGCGGCGCGGGACAGGGGAGAGTACAGGATCTCATCGATGCGGAGGCCGCTGGTCCGGAGCTTTTCGCCCAGCTCCCGGGCCTGGGCGCGGCCTTTTTCGGTCAGGGGGCTGTCGGTCATGCCGCAGATCTTGTTTTCCACGTTCCAAACGGTCTCGCCGTGGCGGGTGAAATAGACCTTGTGCGCCGCCTTGGTCAGCCTGTGATCCCGCAGGGTGACGGTGCTGCCCTCGTTGATGTCCAGCCGGGTCAGCTCGGCATCCGGGTAGGGGAGAACCCGCTGCGTGCCGTCGGCAGCCTCCAGCAGGACATCACAGAGCACGGGCTGGCCCTCGGGCAGCTCCTCGCAGCCATAAAGCTGCTCCTCAATGCGCAGAACGCGGTAGTTTTTTTCTTCCATCCTCTTCGACCTCTTTCGGGCAGATTGTTTCTTACATTATAAAACGGCAGCGGGGCCCCGTCAACGCTTGACAGCCCCGTGTGCCGCCTGATAAACTAGGCGCAAGGGAAAAAACGCCAAAAGGAGAGAAAAAGTTGAACATTACAGAACTGCGGTATCTTGTCGCCATCATGGAATGCGGATCTGTGAGTGCGGCGGCAAAGCGGCTGTATGCCGCTCAGCCCAACGTGAGCAAGGCGCTGAAAAATCTGGAAGAAGAATATCATCTCCGCATTTTTGAGCGGTCATCCACCGGCATGATCCCCACGGAGCAGGGGCGGCATTTCATCGAGCAGGCCGAACGGGTGCTGCGGGAGGTGGACCGGCTGGACCGGAGCGTGCAGGAGGCGCAGGAGCGCTGCGCCGAGCTGCGGGTAATGATCCCCCACGCCACCTATGCCTCCTATGCGGCGGTGGATTATCTGGAGCAGGCAGCATCCATTGAGCGGCTCCACATCCACATCCGGGAGGGCGGCTCCATGGAGGCACTGGATCATGTCCTGCGGCAGGGGTATCATCTGGCTCTGCTGCGGTACGCCGTGGAGGATGACGAGCACTATACCCATTACTGCGCCCGGCGGGGCCTGAAAATGGAACCCATTATGGATTTTGAATACAGTCTGCTGACCAACCGGGACGGCCCGCTGGCCCGGAAGGAGATCCGCGACCTGTCTGAGCTGGACAAGTATATGGAGATCCTCCACGATGATTTCCAGCTGCCCGGCGAGGAGGGCGGCGACGGTGTGCGCTGGCATGTCAACCCGGAGCGCCGTATCCATGTGTATGAGCGGTGCAGCCAGTTCTCGATCCTGCAGCGGCTGCCCACGGCCTACATGTGGGCATCGCCCATGCCCCGCAGGGCACTGGAGCAGTACCATCTGGTGCTGAAGAAGTGCCCGGCCCAGCGCCAGCAGATGCGGGATGTGCTGGTCTACCCGGACAAGGGCCGCCTGCGCCCCGAGGAGCAGGCCTTTGTGGATCTGCTCCACAAGGAAGCGGCTTCCACCGTGAAATAAAGGGGCTTTCCGGCTAAGATGCGGCAAAGGTTACTCCCTTTGAAATTGACAGAAAAACCAATAAATGGATGAAAAACCGGGCGAAAATAAGCGCCCGGTTTTATTTTTGCTGATAAATGGTCAAAAAATAAACGGAAAAGCGGCAAAAATTCTTTGCAGCTATATCGGAAACCATATGGCCCCATGCCGGAAAGATATTTCTCCGCTGGAAAAAAGTGTGCTACCATGAGGCCAGAAAAGAGCCCCGGGTATGCGGCAGAATGGGGCCGCGGCCGGCAGGGGCAAAAAGGAGGTTTCTGGTATGATTAGTTTTCTGCTCTGTCTTGCGATCCTGGTGGGCGGATACTTCGTCTATGGCAAGATCGTGGACAATACCTTCGGCCCGGACGACCGTGAAACGCCTGCTGTGCGCATTAACGACGGCGTGGACTATGTCGTGATGCCCCAGTGGAAGCTGTTCCTCGTCCAGCTGCTGAACATTGCGGGCCTTGGCCCCATCTTTGGTGCCATGCAGGGCGCTCTGTGGGGCCCCGTGGTGTTCCTGTGGATCACCTTCGGCACCATCTTTGCCGGTGGTGTGCATGACTACTTCTCCGGCATGATGAGTGAGCGCAACGACGGTGCTTCCATCGCGGAGATCACCGGCAAATACTTAGGCCCTGTGATGCAGAACGTGATGCGTGTGTTCTCTGTTGTGCTGCTGATCATGGTGGGCACCGTGTTCGCCGTCGGCCCCGCCGGTCTGATCGTTGAGCTGTGCAGCCAGAGCGGTGCATCCGGCGTGATGACCTCGCTGCTGTTCTGGCTGGTCATCATTCTGACCTACTACTTCATCGCGACCTTTATCTCCATCGATGCGGTCATCGGCAAGATCTACCCCGTGTTCGGCATCTGCCTCATCATCATGGCCATCGGTGTCATCTTTGGCATCTTCACCAACCCTGCCTATACCATCCCCGAGATCTGGGATCACTTCGGCAGCATGCACCCGTCGGGCACGCCCATCTGGAGCTTCATGTTCATCACGGTTGCCTGCGGCGCGATCTCCGGCTTCCACTCCACCCAGTCGCCTCTGATGGCCCGCTGCATGAAGAGTGAGAAGCAGGGCCACTTTGTGTTCTACGGTGCCATGGTCTGCGAGGGTGTCATTGCCCTGATCTGGGCCGCTGCCGGTTGCTCTCTGTACGAGGTCACCGATGGCCTGAACACCGGTCTGGCCCAGGCACTGGCAATGGGTCAGTCCAAGGCCATCTATGATGTCTGCTCCAAGACCATGGGCGGCGTGGGCATCGCACTGGCCATGATCGGCGTGGTCGTCTGCCCCATCACCTCCGGCGATACCGCCTTCCGTTCTGCCCGCCTGACTCTGGCCGACTGGTTCAAGATCGATCAGGACAGCTACGGCAACCGCCTGAAGCTCTGCATCCCTGTGCTGGGCGTGGGCGCTTTCCTGGGCATCGGCAACGCGCTGGGCTTCATCAACTACACTGTGATCTGGCGCTACTTCAGCTGGACCAACCAGACACTGGCCATGATCGTTCTGTGGGCCGCTTCCATGTACCTGTTCAAGGAGAAAAAGAACTACTGGATCACCGCAGTGCCCGCCACCTTTATGAGCGCTGTGTCCGCTACTTACTTCGTGCTGGCTCCCGAGTGCCTGGGCGGTCTGCTGAACCATAAGACTGCTGAGGGCGCTACCGTCTATAACACCGCAGTTGCTTACCCGGTGGGCATCCTCTTTGCGATCGCCATGCTGGCGCTGTTCATCTATGCGACCAAAAAGCAGACAGTGAAAAAGACTGCATAATTGACATTTCCCCCTCTTCATCCATCCCGATACCCATTCACAACCGCAAAAACCGCCTGCCGGGCCGTCCGGCAGGCGGCTTTTGCTTGTGCAGAGAAACAACGAATTGCGGCAAAAAGAACGGGAATGCAGACAAGATGCACAAAAATATGCCAAAAAGTTTGGCAGGGTGCACTGAAAACGGAAAAACACCCGCTGAAACGATTTCGGCAAAGAAGTTTTGCCGAGGATACGTTAAAAAATCTTTTCCGGAATTCCCGGGAAGGACTGACTTATATAGTTTTTGATATAAGGGCCATTCTGGAAGGATATTACCAGATTTATGAAGATTGTGTTAACATAGGGCCAAGGAATGGCCGTGACGGGGCAGAATGGGGCTCCGGGCACGGACGATAAAAGGAGGTTTCTGGTATGATTAGTTTCTTACTCTGTCTGGCGCTCCTGATCATCGGCTACTTTGTCTATGGCAAGATCGTTGACAATACGTTCGGACCGGACGACCGCGAAACTCCTGCTGTGCGCATCAACGATGGCGTTGACTACGTTGTGATGCCCCAGTGGAAGCTGTTCCTCGTTCAGTTGCTGAACATTGCAGGTCTGGGACCCATCTTTGGTGCACTGCAGGGTGCTCTGTGGGGCCCCGTGGTGTTCCTGTGGATCACCTTCGGCACCATCTTTGCCGGCGGCGTACATGACTACTTCTCCGGCATGATGAGCGAGCGCAACGATGGCGCTTCCATCGCAGAGGTCACCGGCAAGTACCTTGGCCCCGTGATGCAGAACATCATGCGTGTGTTCTCTGTTGTGCTGCTGATCATGGTCGGTACCGTGTTCGCAGTGGGCCCCGCAGGTCTGATCGTGACCCTGTGCAAGAACAGCGGCATGAGCGGTATGCTCACCACCACCCTGTTCTGGCTGATCATCATTCTGGTCTACTACTTCATCGCAACCTTTATCTCCATTGATGCCATCATCGGTAAGATCTACCCCGTGTTCGGCATCTGCCTGATCATCATGGCAGTGGGCGTTATCTTTGGTATCTTCACCAACCCTGCCTACACCATCCCCGAGATCTGGGCAAACTTCAGCAATATGCACCCCTCCAACACTCCCATCTGGAGCTTCATGTTCATCACCGTTGCCTGTGGTGCAATCTCCGGCTTCCACTCCACTCAGTCGCCTCTGATGG
This sequence comes from Faecalibacterium sp. BCRC 81149, assembly GCF_022750605.1. Lineage (NCBI taxonomy): Bacteria > Bacillati > Bacillota > Clostridia > Eubacteriales > Oscillospiraceae > Faecalibacterium > Faecalibacterium sp. BCRC 81149. The sequence continues at coordinate 228,564 of NZ_QXJA01000003.1, forward strand.
CCCGCTGCATGAAGAGTGAGAAGCAGGGCCACTTCGTGTTCTACGGTGCTATGGTCTGCGAGGGCGTTATCGCTCTGATCTGGGCCGCTGCAGGCTGCGCACTGTACACCATCACCGATGGCAAGATGGTCGGTCTGGCCGAGGCTCTGGCTGCCGGTCAGTCTGCCGCTATCTACGATGTCTGCCTCAAGACCATGGGTAAGGTCGGTGTGGCACTGGCTATGATCGGTGTCGTCATCTGCCCCATCACCTCTGGTGATACCGCGTTCCGTTCCGCTCGTCTGACCTTGTCCGACTGGCTCAAGATCGATCAGGACAGCTACGTCAACCGCCTGAAGCTCTGCGTTCCCGTTCTGGGCGTGGGCGCATTCCTGGGCATCGGCAACGCACTGGGCTTCATCAACTACACTGTGATCTGGCGTTACTTCAGCTGGACCAACCAGACGCTGGCCATGATCGTTCTGTGGGCTGCTTCCATGTACCTGTTCAAGGAAAAGAAGAACTACTGGATCACTGTAGTGCCCGCTACCTTTATGAGCGCTGTGTCCTGCACCTACTTCGTGCTGGCTCCTGAGTGCCTGGGCAAGATGATCAACACCTATGCAGACGGCAAGCTGGTGGCTTACAACACCGCAGTTGCATATCCCATCGGTATCGTCTTCGCAATTGCCATGCTGGCACTGTTCATCTATGCAACCAAGAAGAACACCGAGAAGAAAGCCGCATAACCCATTCATAGCGGCAATTTCTCAGTAAAACAAACCGGCCGCTGTCAGCTCAGCGGCCGGTTTCCTGTTTTTGGCTAAGAGTGCGGGCTGGGCCTTGCATTTTCATTGCCGGAGTGGGAAAATGGGTACAAACAAAAACGCAAAAGAGGGATGAACGTTATGCTCTTCAAACCTGCACAATTGGGCCTTGCCAGGCTCGACTCTGCCGAACTGGAGGCCGACCGAAAGGCCTGCAAAAAGATCGGCCCCTGCGGCGTGGGCAAAAAAGCCCTGTATCTGAACAGCTTTTACATCGACCGCCGCTACTACCTGCCCTACACCAGCATCACTCGCGTGTTCAAGCGGGTGGCCATGAGTGCGGGCGGCTTTACCGGCAAGGGAATGTTTGCCTCCATGGCTTACCTTGTGGTGGAGTACGACGGCGGCAAACAGAAGCAGTGCAACTTCAAGGACGAGCGGGACGTGGATGCCCTGTTGGAGCTGCTGGCAAAGCAGCAGCCCCAGATCCGGCTGCTGAGTGCCGCCGGGGAGCAGGCGCTGCAGAAAAAGGCTGAGGAAAAGGCCGCCCGCAAGCTGCCGGAGCTGTCTGACGATGCCAAACACACCGTGACGGTCCTGCGCAGGGCAAAGGAGTATCTGGATGCAAAGCCTGAGCTTTCCAATGAGCTCAGTGCTGCCCAGCGCCGCAAGCGCGCCCAGCTCAAGAGCAAGCCGGTCTACCGCTATGTGGCCCTTGCCATCTTCCTGTTCGGCACTGCCGCTGCGGCCTACGGCCTGTACGCGGTGTTCACCCACACCGGCAGCTACGGCGTGTACTTTGCACTGTTCGGCTTTGCAGCCATCTTCCTCTTTTCCAGCTACAACATGCTGCCCACGGCGCACAATAACAACAGCGCCATTATGAAGCGGGCCGATCAGGCCGATGCCGCCATGGCGGAGTATGTGAAGCACTACCCCAACGGCAGCTTCCCGGTGCCCAGCTGTTATGCTCACCCGATCGTCCTCAAGCGGATGATCGATGCCGTGGAGGAAGGTCAGGCCGTGACCACCGCCGAGGCACTGGATGCCGTCAAGGCCCGCCTGCAGGCCGTCAATGCGGATGTGCAGGTGGAGCAGGAGGAGTACGACGAGATCGTCGCCATCAAAGCGCTGTTCCTGAACCACAACTATCAATAAAACTGACCCTCTCTGTCATCGCTGTGCACTGCCACGCTTTGATGGAGAGGGTTTTTCTTGCGTTGTGGGGCGCTTCGCCTTATAATGAGCACAGAGAGTATTTTTGGAAAAAACAGGAGGTTCCCTATGGATATGGTCACATTGGGGTGCACCGGCATCACCGTGAACAAAAACGGCTTTGGTGCCCTGCCCATCCAGCGCATTTCCCAGGAGGACGCGGTCTTTCTGGCCCGCAAGGCTTACAAAGCGGGCATCCGCTTCTTTGATACCGCCCGCGCCTACACCGACAGCGAGGTGAAGCTGGGCGAAGCCTTTGACGGCATCCGCTCCGAGGTCTACATCGCCACCAAGACCGCTGCCCAGAACGCGGAGGAGTTCTGGAAGGACCTGGACACCTCCCTGAACAATCTGCGCACCGACTATGTGGACATCTACCAGTTCCACAACCCGTCCTTCTGCCCCAAGCCCGGTGACGGCTCCGGCCTGTACGAAGCCGCGCTGGAGGCCAAGGAAAAGGGGATGATCCGACACATCGGTATCACCAACCACCGCCTGTCCGTGGCCAAGGAAGCCATTGAGAGCGGCCTGTACGAGACCCTGCAGTTTCCGTTCAGCTATATTTCCGGTGAGCAGGAGCTGGAGCTGGTGCAGCTGTGCAAGGAGCACGAGATGGGCTTTATCGCCATGAAGGGCCTGTCCGGCGGTCTCATTACCAACAGCGCCGCCGCCTATGCCTTTGAAGCGCAGTTTGAGGGCGTTCTGCCCATCTGGGGCGTTCAGCGAGAAAAGGAGCTGGACGAGTTCCTCTCCTACATTGATACCCCGCCCCGGATGGACGCAGAGCTGTCTGCGGTCATCGCCCACGACAGGGAGGAGCTGTGCGGTGAGTTCTGCCGTGGCTGTGGTTACTGTATGCCCTGCCCGGCTGGCATCGAGATCAACAACTGCGCCCGCATGAGCCTGCTGCTCCGGCGCTCGCCTTCGGCAGAGCATCTGAGCCCTGCCGGTCAGGCCAAGATGAAGAAGATCGAGGGCTGCCTGCACTGCAACCAGTGCAAGGCCAAGTGCCCCTACGGGCTGGATACGCCCGCCCTGCTGGCCCGCAACTATGAGGACTACAAGCGGGTCCTGGCCGGGGAAGTCAAGGTGTAATAGAGAAAACAAAAAAGATGGATGCCGCATGACATCCATCTTTTTGTTTTACAGCGAAGAGGGAATCGGCTCCCGGAAGATCTTCATGGCCTGCTTGTAGCAGCGGATGAAATAGAGGATCTCCGCAATGGCGGTCAGAGCCCAGGAGCAGGGGTAGAGCAGGTAGAGCGAGGGGATGGTGTGGAAGTGGGCGAAGATGGTGTATACCCAGATCACCCGGAACACACAGGAACCCATGATGACGATGACAGTGGGCACCACGGTCTTGCCCAGACCGCGGGAAGCAGCAATGGTGCAGTCCATAAAGGCGGAAATGCAGTAGGCCAGCGCCATGACACCCACACGCTTCATACCGGCATCAATAACGGCGCTCTCGGTGGTGAAAAGGGCGAGGAACTGCCGCCCGAACAGGAACAGGCCGCCGCCCAGCGCCAGACCCACGCCAAAGGAATAGGCCAGCGAGATGAAGTAGCTTTTCTTGACACGGTCGGGCTTGCCTGCGCCGTAGTTCTGGCTCATAAAGCTGGCACAGGCCATGTAGAAGGCGGCCATGCAGTCGTAGATGAGCGGGTCAGCGTTTGCGGCGGCGCTGTTGCCCTTGACCATGAGGGAATCAAAAGAGTTGACACCGGCCTGGATGAACAGGTTGGCGATGGCGAAAATGGCGTTCTGGAATCCGGCAGGCAGGCCCAGCGCCAGAATGCTTTTGGTCATGGCGGGATCGAGCTTTGCTTCCTTGAAATGGAGGGCGTAGCAGTCCTGCACCCTGGTCAGGGCGTGGAGGATGAGCCCGGCAGAAACACACTGGGAAATGGCACTGGCCAGCGCCACGCCTGCCACGTCCAGGTTGCAGACGATGACAAAGAACAGATTCAGAAGGATATTCAGCACACCGGCAAAGCTCAGGATGTACAGCGGCTTTTTGGTCTCACCGATGGCGCTGAACACGGCGCTGCCGAAGTTGTACAGAGCCAGTGCCGGCATACCCAGAAAATACACCCGCAGGTAGAGGATCGCTCCCGGCAGCAAGTCCTCCTTGGTGTTCAGCAGCCGCAGCATGGCAGGGGAGCCCAGCAGGCCCACGATCAGAAGGATCACGCCTGCGATCAGGCTGACGATCAGGGCCGAGTGGACGGTGTCGTGGACATCGTTCGGGTGTCTGGCTCCGTAGAAGCGGGCCACCAGCACGTTGATGCCGTTGCCCAGGCCAATGAGAAAGCCGGTGAACAACGTGACAAAGATGCTGGTGGAGCCCACCGCGCCCAGCGCTGTGGAGCCCGCAAACCGCCCCACCACGGCCACGTCCGACATGTTGAATAAGACCTGCAGCAGATTGGATAATGCCAGCGGCAGGCTGACCAGAAGGATCTGCTTTGCCAGCGGGCCTTCTGTCAGGGATCTTGTGCTAGATTTCATGCTCTCTTTTTCCTTTTTCAGTCCTAAACCGTGCCCGCGCACACCGGGGCACAACACCTATTATAAGAGATGCGCACACTTTTGCAAGATGAATCTTTCAAAAAGGAAGAACAGAATGCGTCAGCGTCTTGCTGGCGCGGGATCGGGCACGGAATCCGGATACAGAGCCGCCAGACGGCTTGATTTTTGCCTCCGGCTGTGCTATACTACATTACACTGGTTTGCCAGTAATGTGCGATCGTAGCTCAGCTGGATAGAGCGTTCGGCTCCGACCCGGAAGGCCAGAGGTTCGAATCCTCCCGGTCGCATGTGTTAATAAAATCCCCGGTACACAAAAGTGTGCCGGGGATTTTTCTTTGTGGCCGGGCGGGCCAGAGTTTTACTTTAGATTCTCCATAAGTTTTGCCGCCAGCGTTTCGGCTTCTTTGGCCGGAACCCAGATATCCGGGAAGAATCCCCGAAGTTCTTCAAAATAATCGGAACCATCCGGGGTCAGATAGACCGTGGAGAAAGTCATATCCACCGAACACTTGCTGTTGGGCAATTCGATATGGCCGCTGTTACTGATCATACTTCCATTTGTGTTCTCTCCAATAATCAGGCTGTTGTCTAAATTATAGGAAAGATCCAGTGTGATCTCCGCACAAGATGCAGAGCACTTTCCGCTTAGAAGGATCAGAATGTTGTCATTGCTTGCGCGGGGCGTTTTTGAGGTGGAAGGTGAAGCGACAAGAGAAGCTGGAAGAACGGAATAACGAACTCCAGTGCCAAATACCCGTTGGTGGCTGTATCGGTTGAACCACTGATGCGCAACTTCCTCGTAGCCCCCGACATTGGAGCGCAGATCCAGCATGGAGATCTCCGCATTGCTCATCTGCGCTGCTGCGGCATTGGTCTCCTCCAGGAAGGACGGGTCAAAATGGTTGAACTGGAACACCGGAATCCCGTCGGTCTGGCGCAAGTCGGTATTCTGCCCTTTGGGGAGATCTTTGTAATACTGGCTCCAAGTGTCTGCCGTCAATACATCCGTACTGCCATCGGCATAGTGCACGGTCAATTGCTCGTCGCACACATGCTTATCCCACTCGGTTCCATCAAATTTTGCTTCTTTCAGTAGCACAGGATAGTATACAAGATATCCTTCTTTGGAAATGGAGCGTTTGAACAGTGCATCCAAGTCTGGATGGCCGTCTACCGATACGACCGTCTTACCTTTGGAATCCTGATATCCGCTGTCAGTTTTAACGAACATCACCTGCCGGAAAAAGAAGGGGAGATCCTTTTCCGCAGGGAAATTCTGATTGATATTGAAATGGCCGTCCTTGATAAAGGTAAGGTGTTTCACCAAAATCTCCTGTAAGTCTTTGCAGGTCAGGCTGTCTTTTGCTTGAAGCTCTTGTAAAATCTCTGCTTTTGCCTGATCGAATACAGTGTGCCCACCAAAATAGTCATAGAAAGCAAAATCATAATAGAAGGCATCGAAGAGATAGTTCACATCTTCTTCGGCTTCTTCCAGACTTAATTCTTTGGCGGCATCGTATTCGCTGTAGGTGTCGGTGAGATAATCGGTTGATTTCTGGGCATCGGCGGGGTCATCGTAATGCCGCAGATAGGGAGTTGGGTCAGAGGAACCACCCTCCCAGCGGCGGTGTTCTTCGTTGATTTCTGCGAGTAGGTCTGCTTTGGTTGGTTGATTGTCTTTTACAAGCTGTGTGACCTTGGTACAGCCGGAAAAGCTCACGAGCATGATTAGACAGCAGAACAGAGATACGAGTTTGGAATTCATGGTGTATGACTCCTTTTGATTTTGATATTACCCTTTCCGATTTTTCTGCCAGATGCGGTACAGGCCGTCCGTGATCAGATACTCCCGGTATTCGATCGGCGTGCGGCAGGCCTCCCGGATGGTGCGGGGCAGGTTGCCGGTGGCATAAAAGCGGATATCCGGGCCAAGCTCTGCCTGAAAGCGCTCGGCCAGCCCATCCAGCAGCCCGGCGGTGCCCAGCACGAAACCGTTCTGTAAGCAGGCAGAGGTGTTCTTGCCCAAGATCGAGGAGGAAGCCGGAGCGGAGAGATCGATCTGAGGCAGCTGGGCAGTCCTTTGCACCAGCGCGGAAAGGGAGAGCTGCGGCCCGGGCAGGATGACACCGCCCACCAGCTCCTGTTTGCCGTTGACTGCCATGATGGAGATGGCGGTATCTGCCGAGATGACAGCAAGCGGTCCGGGCCCCTCTTCCAGTGCGGCCACAGCACCGCATAGCAGCTCTGCGCCCAGTTGGGCCGGGTTGTCCAGCCGCAGCTTGATGCCGCTTTTCAGGCCGGGGCCAACGGTCAGGAAGCGGGCAGAGCAGAGCATCCGCAGCGCACCCAATACCCGGCCTGTCAGTGCGGGTACCACACTGCCCAGAATGCCGCCCTCGATCCGCTCGGGGGCAACCTGATATAAGGAGAGCAGATTCAGCAGGTTCATGGCGTATTCGTCCACCGTTGCGGATGGGCTGGAATGCAGCCGTCCGCTGAACTGCAGGCCGTCGTGTTCGTAGCCGGCAATCGTGATGTGTGTGTTGCCGATGTTGACCGTAAGGATCATGGTCGGGGCCTCCTCCGCTCTATAATGTAATTATATAATATAACACCGCCCCGGAAACTGCAAGGGCTCTCCCCTTGGCAAAGGGGAGACGAAATGGCCGCGGCCATTTCGGAGGGGTTCAAAACCTGCCCGGAAGCACTCCTTTTGCGAAATATAGAAAAAACTCAAAAAAGATGCAAAAAAGTGTTGACAGAAGGCTGGGGATGTGGTATTATACTTGAGCGCCAAGGGCCGCCGGAAAGAATGACTTCTGAAAGCGGCAGAAGCAAAACGAAAGAACCAATGAGGGAACGCTGAAAAGCGGAACTTATGTTCGAAAGAAACGAAAAGCTTCCGAAAAAAGTGCTTGACAAAAAATCACTTCTGTGGTAAAATAATCAAGTCGTCAGCCGCTAAGGCTGAGGCGCACAGGACCTTGAAAATTGAACAATATCGAAAAACTTGTAACGGAACCTATTTTCGTGTTGGAAAAACACGTTAAACAATTCCAAACAAAGTAATTCACACAGGACGCAAGCGATTGCGTGCTGAGCG
>NZ_QXJA01000004.1:0-202933 GCF_022750605.1 Faecalibacterium sp. BCRC 81149
GACATTCGCAACGCCGCCATGTGCGGATAAAACCACCGTCAAGGCAGGATGTGTGTTGTTCATAAAATGTTTGCAAATAAAATGCACATTCTGTCTTGACGAAACGCTTCCGAAAGGTAGTATCGTGGTCGAGTGCGGGAACGCCCTCCTGAAGAACGGCTACAAGCTGAAAATCCTGAATACCATTAACTTTTCCAAGAGTATGCACTACAATCCCTTCGCCTATGTCCACAGCGAAAAGGATATTCTGAAACTGGTCACGACCCTGATGACCAACACCAAGGGTGAAGGGTCCGGTGGCGATCCATTTTGGGAAAAAAGCGAACGGCTTTTGCTGACGGCACTGATTGCCTACCTTCACTACGAAGCCCCGGTGGAAGAGCAAAACTTCGCTACGCTGCTGGAAATGCTCAACACTATGCAGGTGCTGGAGGACGACGAGGAATACCAGAATCCGGTGGACTTGCTGTTTGAAGAACTGGCGAAGGAGAAGCCCAACAGCTTTGCCGGGCGGCAGTACAAGCTCTACAAATTAGCTGCCGGCAAGACCGCAAAATCCATCCTTATTTCCTGTGGTGCCAGATTAGCCCCCTTCGACATCCAAGAGCTGCGTGATTTAACGATGTACGATGAGCTGCAACTGGACACGCTGGGCGATAAGAAAACAGCATTGTTCCTCATTATGTCGGACACGGATTCCACCTTCAACTTCCTCATCAGCATGGTCTACACCCAGCTTTTCAATCTGCTGTGCGACAAAGCAGACGATGTGTACGGCGGCAAGCTACCCATCCATGTGCGGTGCCTGATTGACGAGTGCGCCAACATCGGGCAGATTCCCAATCTGGAAAAGCTGGTGGCGACTATCCGCAGCCGTGAGATCTCCGCCTGCCTTGTTTTGCAGGCGAGAAGCCAGTTGAAAGCCATTTACAAGGATAACGCGGATACCATTGTGGGCAACATGGATTCTCAAATTTTTCTGGGCGGCTCCGAACCCACCACCCTGAAAGACCTGTCGGAAATGCTGGGAAAAGAGACCATCGACGCATTCAACACCTCGGATACCCGTGGCAACAGCCCCAGTTACGGCACTACGTTCCAGAAGATGGGGCATGAATTGTTGAGTCGGGACGAGCTGGCGGTGCTGGACGGCGGCAAGTGCATTTTGCAGTTGCGTGGTGTCAGACCGTTTCTTTCTGACAAGTACGATCTGACCCAGCACCCTAACTACAAGCTGACCTCGGACTACGACCCCAAAAACATCTTCGATATTGAAAAGTATCTGAACCGAAAAACAAAAATCCACCCCGGTGATGAGTTCATCGTGGTGGACGCTGATTCGCTCCCGTCTGCCTGACCCGGTAGGCGGTTTTATTTTTATCCCGGCTAGAAAGGTGCACCAGAAAATCAGCCTTGCTGCGGTTATGCAGCGTAAAACTACAAGATTTCGGGTGTGTACAAATGACCGGAAACGCTTTATAATAAAGGAGAAAAGACTATGGAATTCTTCAACTCTGCTATCGAAGTTCTTCAGACTCTGGTCGTGGCTCTGGGTGCCGGTCTCGGCGTGTGGGGTGCCATCAACCTGCTGGAAGGTTATGGTAACGACAACCCCGGCAGTAAGAGTCAGGGCATGAAGCAGCTCATGGCTGGCGGCGGTGTCGCTCTGGTGGGCATCACCCTGATTCCCCTGCTGAGCGGTCTGTTCGGTTAAGAACAGTGGGCGGCGATTGCCGCCCGGTACATATTATAATAAGGAAAGCCATAGTAACGATCTCTCATACAGAAGGTGAAGCAGATGAGCGAGATTTTATTGTATCATGGCAGTAAAGAAGAAGTTGTCTATCCCGAAATCCGCATCACACGGTATACAAAGGACTTTTCTTGGGGATTCTACTGCACGAACAACTATCAGCAAGCCTACCGCTGGGCAGACCGCCGTTCTGCCGATGGCCTTGTGAACGTCTATCGCTATGTAGAAAATCCCGACCTGAAGATCCTGCGTTTCCCTGAAATGTCGGACGAATGGCTGGATTTCATCGCAAAATGTCGTGCAGGCAAAACCCATCCCTACGATATTGTGGAGGGTCCCATGGCAGATGACACCATCTGGGACTATGTCAACGGATTTACGTCCGGGCAAATCAGCCGTGAAGCATTTTGGGCCTTGGCGAAATTCAAGCATCCAACACATCAAATCAGCTTTCATACCGTAAACGCTTTGCACTGCCTGACCTTTGAGAGGAGTGAACCCATCCATGACCGAAAAGCAGAAAAATGATGTTCTCTATGTTTGCAGCCTGATCGAGACCATTGCCCGCAAGACCAAAAATCATCGGCAGGATGTGATCCGTCACTTTACAAAAGCCGACATCGAACGGCAGCTCCGGCTGGCAGAAGTAAACCATTGCCTGTCCTTTGAGCAGGTTTCGGATGAGCTGATTGAAGATCTCAACATCCCGGATGGGGATTTTGATACCGCCGCAGAGTGCCGCTATACGGTTCCTTCTGCAACCTCCATCGGAATGCTGTACCAGGGGCTGGTGCTGTCCACCATGAAGGATGAGGATGCTGCACAGGCAATTCTGGATGTTTTTTCGTCGTTTATCACGGATGAGATCTCCGATTTCAATTCCAACGTATACTACACCAATCCTGATTATCTCCGCTGCTCCTATCTGGAGGGCAAGATGCTTGCTTGATTTCCACTTTCTTACCGCTAGGAGCATCGCAAATGAACGATTACAAGCCTTACAAACAGCTCAAGCAGAAACAGAAAGCTAAAGTTGTAGAGCGGATATATAAAGAACTGCATCAGTTCTTTTCCGATAACCAACGGTTTCCTGATACCCCGGATGAACATGAGTTGCTTGCTCGTCAAATTTTTTCGCACATTCCATACCATGTTTCCTTTGACGAGTTCTATGCCGTATATAATAAAAAGCATTCCGCTATTGAACAGCGTCTTGCAGAGAAAGGAATGCCGGAACATCTGCTTCATCGTGAGGAACGCAGACAGGAAAAACTGAATCGTCCTGCTGTAAAAATGACAAAGCCCCACAGAAAGAAGAAAAAGAAACAGGTGTTCGAGCCACTCGTGGAACAGAATGATGATTTCTTCTTTATTGCTGGTTATACTTCTGGCGGTGCTCCTTATGGTGTCACATGGGAAGAAATGGGCCTGGAGCCTTGGGAAGAACTTATATAAATATTGTTGCCATTGCCGATTGCCAAAAGCAGTCGGCATTTTTGTTTTCATCGGCTTCTGAGGCGATTATTCCATACGGCGGCTTGAGCAGCAACGGAAAGCCCTCTGTGGTTTGCAGTTTTATTGAATGTCCGTGCTCCAAGCCGTGTCTTTTATCCACTCATCCACGAAAGGCGGTGCTATTATGCAGCTTCTGACCCACATTATTTTTCTCCTGAACGTCCTGAAAAACATCATCAACCACTTCAGCTAAGGACGGTGACTGCTGAATGGAAACCGTTCTCAAAGCCATTGCCGACTGGATCAAAGGTATCCTGACGGCAGGCATTATGTCAAATCTCAGCGGGTTATTCGACGATGTGAACACGCAGGTCGGCAATATCGCCCAGCAGGTGGGCACCAAGCCCTCCAGCTTTGAGCCGCGCGTTTTCGCAATGATTGAGGCGTTGTCCCGGAACGTGGTGTTACCCATAGCAGGCATCATCCTGACCTTCATCGCCTGTTATGAATTGATTGAGATGATCACCCAGCACAACAACATGGCACAATTTGAGCCTGCACTCATCATGCGTTGGATCTTCAAAACGGCGGTGTCGGTGTGGCTCATCAGCAATACTTTCGACATCGTGATGGCGGTCTTTGACCTGACACAGAAGGTGGTGTCTGATTCCAGCGGCATCATTGCCGGAAACACCCGTGTCAACGACATTGGCTTGTCGATGCTGGAAGCCAGCCTGATGCAGATGGATGTAGGACCCCTGTTCGGGCTTTTCCTGCAAAGTTTCTTCATCGGCATCACCATGCGGATATTGAGCATCATCATTTTTGTCATCGTCTACGGGCGTATGATTGAAATCTACTGCATGGTGAGCCTTGCGCCCATCCCCATGGCGACCTTCGGCAACCACGAGCAGAGCCACATGGGGCAGAACTACCTGAAATGCCTGTTCGCATTGGGCTTTCAAGGCTTTCTCATCCTCATCTGCGTGGCGATTTACGCCGTGCTGATCCAGAGCGTGGCGATTTCCGGGGATGCTATTAACTCCATTTGGAGCATTGTGGGCTACACCGTCCTGCTCTGTTTCAGCCTGTTCAAGACCAGCTCCGTAACCAAATCCATTCTCGGAGCGCATTAAAGGAGGTGCTTTATTGGCTGCGTATATTTCCGTTCCCCGTGACCTGACGAAAGTGAAATCGAAGGTCGCATTCAACCTGACGAAACGGCAACTGCTTTGTTTCGGCACAGCGGCTCTCATTGGAGTGCCGCTGTTTTTTGTTCTCCGGGATTCCGGCGGCAACACTACCGCCACCCTCGGCATGATGGCGGTGATGCTGCCGGCGTTCTTCCTTGGAATGTACGAGAAAAACGGACAGCCCTTGGAAAAGCTGCTGTCGTACTATGTGCAGTCCCGGTTTGTCCGCCCGAAGATTCGCCCCTACAAGACCGACAACTACTATGCGATTTTGATGAAGGGAGGCATGACCGATGATTCCGTTTTGGAAAAAGACCGATAAAAGCGGCAAGAAAAAGCCGCCGAAGCCTGCTGTGCCCCGGACCGCCCAGCAATCTATCCCCATGCAGCGGATGTTTGAGGATGGCACCTGCCGGGTGAAAGCAAACTACTACACCCGCACCATCCAGTATCAGGACATCAACTATCAGTTGGCACAGCAGGAGGATAAGACTGCGATTTTTGAGGAATGGTGCAGTTTCCTCAACTTTTTCGACAGCTCCATCAAATTTGAACTGTCCTTTGTGAACATGGCAACCGACAGCACCGAGTTTGAAAAAAGCATCCGCATTCCGTTCCAGAAGGACGGTTTCGACGATGTTCGTGCCGAGTATTCCCAGATGCTGCGCCAGCAGCTTGCCAAGGGCAATAATGGTCTGACCAAGACCAAGTTCATCACCTTTGGCGTGGAGGGCGAGAGCATGGCGCAAGTCAAGCCCCGGCTCGACCACATCCAGAACGATCTGCTGAACAACTTCCACCGGCTGGGTGTGCAGGCAAAGCCCCTGAATGGTGTCCAGCGGCTGAAACTCATGCACGATATGTTCAACATGGACGGTGCCAGCAAGTTTCACTTTGACTGGAAAGACCTTGTGAAAAGCGGCCTTTCCGTGAAGGATGCCATTGCGCCGACTGCCTTTGCGTTTAAGAACAGCCGCACCTTCCAGATGGGCGGCATCTTTTGCGCCGCCAGCTTTCTGAGCATCACGGCATCCGACATCAGCGACCAGCTTTTGAAGGACTTTCTGGATATGGATTCCTCGCAGATTGTTACCATGCACATTCAGAGTGTCGATCAGAATCGTGCCATCAAGACGGTCAAGCGCACCATCACGGAACTGGATCGCAGCAAGATCGAGGAGCAGAAGAAAGCCATCCGTGCCGGATATGATATTGACATCATTCCGTCGGATTTGGCGACCTACGGCAGAGATGCCAAAGCCCTGCTCAAAGAATTGCAGAGCCAGAACGAGCGGATGTTCCTTGTCACTTTTCTGGTGCTGAACACCGGGCGCACGGAGCAGGAGCTGGAAAACAACGTCTTTCAGGCCAGCTCCATTGCCCAGAAGCACAACTGCAATCTGTGCCGGTTGGATTTCCAGCAGGAGCAGGGCTTGATGAGCAGCCTGCCGCTGGCAGACTGCCAGATCGAAATTCAGCGGGGACTGACCACCAGCAGCACGGCTATCTTCATCCCCTTTACCACGCAGGAATTGTACCAGAGCGGAAAAGAATCGCTGTACTACGGCTTGAATGCCCTGTCCAACAACCTCATCATGGTGGACCGTAAAAAGCTGAAAAACCCCAACGGTCTGATTCTCGGCACTCCGGGAAGCGGCAAAAGTTTCTCAGCAAAGCGTGAAATCACCAACGCTTTTTTGGTGACGGACGATGATATTATTATCAATGATCCCGAAGGCGAATACTCGCCGCTGGTGAACCGGCTGAAAGGTCAGGTCATCAAAATCAGCCCCAACAGCACCCAATTTGTCAACCCTATGGACATCAACGCCAACTACTCCGAGGAGGATAACCCACTTTCCCTGAAAGCTGACTTTATCCTTTCTCTCTGCGAACTGGTGGTGGGTGGAAAGGAGGGTCTGCTGCCGGTAGAAAAGACGGTCATTGACCGCTGTGTGCATCTGATTTACCGCAAGTATTTTGCCGACCCCTGCCCGGAGAATATGCCCATCCTTGAGGACTTGTACAACGCCCTGCTCCAACAGGACGAAAAAGAAGCCCACCATGTTGCCACGGCGTTGGAAATCTACGTCAAGGGCAGTTTGAACCTGTTCAACCACCGCACCAACGTGAACGTCAATAACCGCATCGTTTGTTATGACATCAAAGAGCTGGGCAAGCAGATGAAAAAGCTCGGTATGCTTGTCATTCAGGATCAGGTCTGGGGCAGAGTGACCGCCAACCGTACCGCAGGAAAATCTACCCGGTACTATGCAGACGAGTTCCATTTGCTTTTGAAAGAGGAACAGACTGCGGCGTATTCCGTGGAGATTTGGAAGCGTTTCCGCAAGTGGGGCGGCATCCCGACAGGGTTGACCCAGAACGTAAAAGACCTTCTTTCTTCGCGTGAGGTCGAGAATATTTTTGAAAATTCCGACATGATTATCATGCTGAATCAGGCGGCTGGCGATAGGCAAATCCTCGCAAAACAGCTCAACATTTCGCCGCACCAGCTTTCCTATGTGACCCATTCCGGCGAGGGCGAAGGGCTGTTGTTCTTCGGTAATGTGATTCTGCCTTTCGTAGACCGCTTCCCGACTGACTTGGAACTGTACCGCATTATGACCACCAAGCTGGGCGAGGTTTCGGAGGGTGCGCAGAAATGAGTAATCCGAAGCTGAACTTCAAAGAGGAAACGTCCGCAAAAAAGACCCGTTCGCCCCCGGAGAAAGCAAAGGTCGAGCAAACACAGCCCAAAAAGAAAAAGCTGAAGCTGGACACGGACAAAGCCAAGGAAAAGGCGCAGCACCTCCGCTTTGGCAAAGCCGAACTGACCCCGGACGAACTGAGCCGGTTGAGCAAGGCGCAGAAGCGGGAGATGTACGCCGCCCATGCCGCCCGGTCTGCGGTGCATCGGGAGGTTGACCAGTACGAGGATGAAAACGTCGGTGTGCAGGCGTTGAGCGAGGGCGAAAAGGCGGCTGGCAATATCAGGGATATTTCCAAGAGCAGATACGCCCGCAAACTCAAGAAGAAAGCCAAGATGCAGGGCAAAAAGGGTGCCAAAACCGCAAAATCTTCCGTGCAGAAGCCGACCTCGGCACAAGATGCAGGCGCATCCGGCACCGGCGAGGGCGGCTCCAACTGGCTTTCACGCTGGAAACAGCGGCAAGAAATCCACAAAAGCTACTATGCCGCCGCCCATTCGGGTACAGCGGCGCAGACCGCAGGCGGTAAGGCGGCATCCAACGGTGCATCTGCCGCCCGGTCCGGCGTGGAACAGGCGGTAGAAAAGGGCAAAACTGCCGTCAGCACCGCCGTAAAGGGGCTGGTGAATGCCGCCAAAGGCAACGCGCACGTTCTGGTGATCGTGGGCGTTTTTCTTTTGCTCATCCTCATGGTGATGTCGGGCTTTTCCTCCTGCGGCATCCTCTTTTCAGGCGGCACACAGGTGTCCGGGCAGACCATGTATTCTGCCGAGGACAGGGACATCCGGGGTGCAGAGCAGGACTACAAGAAGCTGGAAAAGGAACTGGATAAAAAAATCAAGCGCACCCCTACCGACCACCCCGGCTACAACGAGTACCAGTACCACCTTGACCCCATTGAACACGACCCGTGGCAGCTCACTTCATTCCTGACCACTCTGTATGATGATTACACCCGGTCGGAAGTGCAGGGCAAGCTGAAGGAGACCTTCAAAAAGCAGTACAAGCTGACCACATGGGTGGAGGTGCAGATTCGGTATAAGACGGTCTGGGTCATCAGCCCGGCAGGAATCCCGGTTCCCACGCAGGTGCCCTATGAGTATCGCATCTTCCACACCAAGCTGGTGAACCGTGGCTTGGAGGTGGTCATCCGGGAGGAGCTGGACAACGACCAGTGGAAACGCTACGAGATTTTCCAAGACACCTTGGGTGGCAGACCCTACCTGTTCAACGGCGGTCTACCGCCCGGTGGCTCCGATGGCTCCGGCGCACCGGGCATCGACTATACCGTTCCGGCAGAAGCCCTGACCGACAGCGAATTTGCCGCCATCTACAAGGAAGCCCAAAAGTATGTGGGTACGCCCTACGTCTGGGGCGGCTCTACCCCGGAAACAGGCTTTGACTGTTCGGGCTACGTCTGCTGGGTGTACAA
This sequence comes from Faecalibacterium sp. BCRC 81149, assembly GCF_022750605.1. NCBI lineage: Bacteria > Bacillati > Bacillota > Clostridia > Eubacteriales > Oscillospiraceae > Faecalibacterium > Faecalibacterium sp. BCRC 81149. The sequence continues at coordinate 8,542 of NZ_QXJA01000004.1, forward strand.
CCAGAACGGCTACGATGTGGGGCGCACCACCGCCAACGGCTTGTGGCAGAAAAGCCAGCACATTTCCGAAGCCGAAGCAAAGCCCGGAGATCTGGTCTTTTTCAAAGGAACCTACGACACCCCCGGCATGAGCCATACCGGAATCTATCTGGGCAACGGCATGATGGTCAGTGCCGGCGACCCCATCAAGTACGCAAACATTCACTCGTCCTACTGGGAGAAGCATCTCGCCGGGTTCGGACGGCTTTCAAAATGATTGGAGAAGTTACTATGAGCGAAAAATCGGATAAACTGCGGGCGATGCTGGCAAAAGAGAAAGAACGCCGCATCAAACTGAACAATCGTATCGAGATTTTGGAGCGGCGCATTCAGGAGGAGGATTCCGCCGAGGTCAACGAGATGGTGCGGACTGCAAAAGTCACGCCGGAACAGCTTGCTGCTCTGCTGCGGCAGTCGGCTACCGCCACCCCGAACCCGGCTGCGCTGTCTGCCGTGGGTGCAACTTTCGAGAAGGAGATCGATGCAGATGAAGATTAAGAAACTGGGCGCGCTGCTGGTATCGGCGGCGCTGTGCGCTGGCATGGCAGCTCCTGCCTTTGCCTATGGCGATGATTCCACCCCGGTGGAGCAGCCTGTTCTGCCGGAGACGGTGGAGGATGTTATCACCGTCACGGACGAAACATCTGGTGCCCTTACCCCGGAGGGCAACCTGACGCTGGTGGACGATTACCACACCAATTATTCCGATGGCAGCGGACAGCAGTTCATTACGCTGGTCAGCAAGTCGGGCAACACCTTCTATCTGGTCATTGATCGCAACGCCAAGGGACAGCAGACCGTCCACTTTATGAACCTTGTGGACGAAGCCGACCTGCTGGCTCTGATGGAGGAAGAAGATGCCGATGCCTATACCGCCGAAAAAGAAGCGGCGGCGCAGGCTGAACAGGACAGGCTGAAAGCCGAGGAGGAAGCCAAGAAAGCTGCCGAGGAAGCGGCGGCATCCGGCACGGAGCAGTCCAAGGAGAATAAGGTCACAAAGATCGCATCCGGCTTTCTGGGCGTGGTGGTGCTGATCGCACTGGCGGCAGGCGGCGGCTTCTATTTCTATCGCCAGCAGATGCAGAAGAAAAAAGCCGAAAAAGAAGCCCTTGACCCCGATGCAAACTACACCGAGGACAAGGGCGATTTTGAGATTCCGACCGAGGACGAGCCGGAGGACACCGGCAAGGAGGATAACACAGAAGAATAATTTTATGGCGGCGTTTGCCGCCTTACATACTAAAAAACGGGATGCCATAAAAATAGCACCCCATTCTAATATTAAAACAAACTGAAAGTCATCCAGTTGAAAAGACCCACTTGCCAGATGCATTAACGCCTGTTTTGCCCGAAAACCACCCCAATTACGATAAAAATGACGAGAATAACAATGCATAATGCCTTCCATCCCACAGTGATTTTCAAATCACTGTGATCAAAGAAAAATGCAAACACGCCAAATAAACCGCATAAGAAAGAGATAATGTTTACGATGTTCATACTAGACCTCCTATTTGTCACTGTGGATTCAAATAGGAACTCAGCATTCAAAACAGAGAATCAAATAGACGAACTGACGCCTACCCGAAGTGAACAACAACCGTAAGTCAATGCATCATGGCACCCACCCTACGCTCACATAAATGAGTGTCTGTCTGCTAATAGAGTAATACATTCGTCGCTTTCTTCACATAAAATAATCGCTCTAAAATCTAGATAATTATATCTTATGTTGCCATAGAACGTTTATATTATCAAATGCATCATATAAAATGTCTTACCAAAAGGCATTTTAGAATACCTTGCCGCCTTTTCACAAAGCACCCCATCGGCGAGAGCGCACTCGATTTGTTCATCTCCACGCATTTCTTCCATTACTCGGCACATAACAGTATTTTATTTTATCAGGCAGATTTCTTGCTGGCAAGTTCTTTGACTTCTTCAATAGACAATTTAGAATACTTTGCCACCTTTTCATAAGGCATTCCATCTGCGAGCATCTCCAAAGCACACTCGATTCGTTCATCCTTACGCATTTCTTCCATTGCTCTGCACATAGTTGCCACTCCCTTCGCATCGTGCTTAAAGTATTGTACCCGATTTGCAAGCACCGAATAGAACATATCTTTTGCATCGGTACAGAAAAAGTCATGCATCAGTTTTCCGAGGGCAGTTTCATCCTTGATTTGAGAGTTCACATAGATGATATGTGACTGGTCGTTGAAAACTGCACCGGTTTCTTCTACCATACGATGAATATGGTAAATCGGCAATCCAGCCTTTAACACATCGTTCTCCGTGATGAAGATAATATATGTTTCGTTCAAGGCATCATAATTGCTGCCAGAATGAGTGAGGTTTGCATCCAGCAGGCTGCTGTTGTAGCGGGCGCGTTTTTCGCTTGCCCCACGGTCACTGCGTTGCACCTCGATATTATATGCCCGATTCTGCTCATCAACAGCCAGAATATCCAGACGAACGGAGCGTCCCTGCAAATTCTTGATACTGTACTGACCATGCACTTCACGAACCTTCAAATCCGCTCGTTTGAGAATGATTTGAAGCAAAAATTCTGCACAAGCAGGGTCTTCAAAAACCGCCGCCATGAAATCGTCATCAATCAGGCGCAGGCCTCTCAGACGTTGTAAATCCTGCTCGTGTTTACGTTCAAAATCCAGTTCTTGCTGTGTTTTGTTTTCAGACATTGGTTCACCCGCTTTCTTTCTTCTTTCAAGAACATAGTACCATAATCCAATCTTTTTTACAAGATGACACCATTTATAAAAAGGAGTTGATGCTTATTGTCTTATTGCTTGGTAGTGGCGGAAAAGCCCTCTGTCGGGGCAGCTTACGCAAAGGTCCTCGGTGCGACCAATCGACAGGATGGTTATTGGGAGGGCAACGGTTATCTCGTCAGCTGGTGCGTTGGTCATCTGGTGGAACTGGCACCGCCCAATGTTTATGATGCCAAATACGTCAAGTGGAGCATTGCAGACTTGCCCATCCTACCGCAGAAGTGGCAGTATCTGGTGTCTGCCAGCACCAAAAAGCAGTTTGGCATCCTGCAAAAACTTATGCACCGCCCGGATGTGGACAGCATGATCTGTGCTACGGACGCAGGGCGCGAGGGAGAACTGATCTTCCGCTTGGTGTGCCAGCAAGCGGGATGCAAAAAGCCCTTTACCCGCCTGTGGCTGTCCAGCATGGAGGAAAACGCCATCCGGGAAGGCTTTGCAAGTCTGAAACCGTCAACTGAATATGATGCACTGTATCAGGCTGCACTCTGCCGGGAACGTGCCGATTGGATAGTCGGTATTAATTCGTCCCGGCTTTTTTCATGCTTGTATGGTCGCCCTTTAGCAGTTGGGCGCGTCATGACCCCTACGCTGGCAATGGCTGTACAGAGAGAAGCTGCCATTTCTGCTTTTACCCCAGAAAAGTTCTACACGGTTTCGTTAGCATTTGCCGATGGCGGTACAGCATCCAGCAAGCGATTCTCACAGAAAGCGGATGCGGAAACTCTGCTTGCCAACTGCCGAAAGGAGGTCAGCACAGTGGTACAGAAAGTAGAACGTAAAGAGAAAACTGAAAAGCCACCGCAGCTCTATGACCTGACAACACTCCAGCGAGAAGCCAACCGCTTGCTGGGGTTTACGGCACAGCAGACCTTGGATTATGCCCAAAGTCTTTACGAAAAACGGCTCATCACCTATCCCCGCACGGACAGCCGCTTTTTGACTGAGGATATGGCGGCATCTCTGCCGGGGCTGGTGACGGATACGGGCAAGGCGTTTGCCGTGGAGGAACCGCTTCCCATCAATGTGCAGCAGGTCATCAATGGCAGCAAGGTCACCGACCACCATGCGCTGCTGCCCACGAAAAGTATGGCAAAAGCGGACCTTGCCGCCCTCCCTGCGGGGGAGCGGAATGTCCTGCGGTTGATTGCCGCACGGCTGCTCTGCGCCGTAGGCGAGCCGCACCGCTATGCAGAAACCACGCTCACCACCATCTGTGCCGGGGAGGAATTTACCGTCAAAGGCAAGGTGGTTCTGTCGGAGGGATGGAAAGCCATGGATCGGAAAATGCTGGGCGAACTGTTGGGCAAGCAGAAAGAACAGGCTGCTCTGCCAGATGTACAGGAGCAGAGCCAGTGCAGCATTGCCGGTGCCGAACTGAAAGAGGGGCAAACGTCCCCGCCGAAGCACTTTACCGAGGACACCCTGCTGCACGCTATGGAAACCGCCAGTGCAGACAGTATGCCGGAGGGCGTGGAGCGTCAGGGCATCGGCACCCCTGCAACCAGAGCCGCCACCATCGAAAAGCTGGTGCAGAAGGGCTTTCTGGAGCGCAAGGGCATCAAGAAAACCAAGGTGCTGCTGCCCACCGATAAGGGCAAAGCCCTCATCACCGTGATGCCCGAAGAAATCCAATCCCCGGAAATGACCGCCGATTGGGAAACAAAGCTGCTGCAAATCGAGCGCAGCGAAATGGAACCGGAAACTTTTATGACTGAAATTAAAGAGATAATCTCCTCGCTGGTAACGACCACCGAGGCTGCGAAAGGAGCGAATGCGCTTATGAAAAACAAAATCATTGGTGTCTGTCCCAACTGTGGTGCAAATGTTGTGGAGCGTGAAAAGGGCTGGTTCTGCGAGAACCGGGAGTGCCGCTTCGTGCTGTGGAAGGACAATGCGTTCTTCAAGCGTTTGGGCAAGCGGCTGGACGCTCATGTGGCGGACAAGCTGCTGCGGGATGGTCGTGTGCGTCTGAAGGACTGCAAGAGTGCCAAGGGCAAGACCTACAACGCCACCGTGCTGCTGTCCTGTGAAACCGATGGCCGCAGCAAGTTTTCTCTGGAATTTGAGAATGGGGGCTGCTGATGGAGCAGAAAACCGAAGCGCTCTACCTCATCAATGGGGACAGATTCCTGCATCTGCGGGAAAACGGTGCCGGGGTCGGTTTTGCCACCTACGATTGTGCCACCGGTGCGCCGCTGGAAAGCGGTCAGATTTCCAAGCAAAATCTGCCACCGGATGGCCGCAACGCCATTCCTGCCGCCCGGAACTGGTATCTGTTTGAGCTTTCCAGCGATGACCGCAAGGCGATTCAGGAGGTCAGCTTGCAGCACCTTGATACCATTCCGCAGTCTGGTGTTCGCAGGCGGCGCATCTGGGATGATCCTACAATTCCCAGAGATGATGTCCGGCTTATCAACAGCCACTATGATGATCTCTACCGTGTGCTGAATCATGGTGTGATTCAGGTTGACCGTTCCGATGGCAGCAGTTACACGGCACGGGTCGAGCATCTGGACGATTATCATTTTGATCTGGGCGAGTACGGAAACGTCTATCATATCGCCCAGTTTGGCGAGATGATGGAGCGTAACAGTTCGACCGCCTATCCTGAAATCCAGACACAGGACGAGCAAGGCGCATGGGAGCTGGGCGGCAAGGGCTATCTTGCTATCCAGTCCTGCGAGGATGGCTGGGATTATACTCTCTATCACAGCGATTATTCTGTGATAGATAGTGGGCAGATCGACGCACCTGAATTGACGATTCAGGAAGTCCGGGAGCAGATTCTGGAAGCGCACCACATGGAAAAGGGGCGGCGGTTGCTGAAGGACTATGACCTTATCATGGACAAGGTTGCGGAAGCCGAAGAACTGGGGCTGTCCAACCGTCCTTCCACATTGGAAAAGCTGGCGGAACTGGCTGGCACAAAAGAGAAGTGCGATGCCCCGGAGTGCAACCCCACCGTCTGCCGGAAAACGAGGGATGCCCATGAACTTTGACCATGAGGAACTGATGCTGATGATGCTCTACAACACCGGCACCCTGCTGGGGCTTATCCACGAACTGCGGCTCATGCAGTGCTACCTGATGCCCGATGAGACTGCTCTGCGGGAACTGTCCGAACAGGTCATCGAGAAGCTGAAACTGCTGACCGATGCGGAGTTTGCCGAACTGGAATTTCCCCCGGACTGACTTTTGCCGCCGATTGGCGGCGTACATGAGCTCTTTTACAATGGGGTTCGGTGTGGTATACTGAACTCGACAAATCGGAATTTGAAAGGAGCGTTTTCAATGGCAAGCAAGAAAGTCGAAATGTATGCTAAAAAACGATATGAATTAGATGAAATCAAAAATAAAATCAAAGAAGAATTTGATAAACGTAAGTTCTCCGATGTGGAATTCAAAGACGAAATTATACGTGAATTGGGAGACACCAAAACACTACTATTAATTTTTGAAAACTGGTTTTTACGAACAGGAAGTTATGCCAGTTTAGTAATTATGTTATCCGAGTATCAGGGGTATCAGAGTGCAGATATTATTGCCACTGGTGGTAAAGAAGCTTTCTTTTCTTTTGGTGCAGAAGGTGACTTTGCAAAGTTTGGAGAAGATGCTTTGAAGAATTTAGGCTTTCAAGGAAAAGTTAGATAAATTCCAGTTTGTGGGGAAGGAATACCTATATGTCAAAAACCAAAATCGCCTTTATATGTGTCCATAATTCCTGCCGTAGCCAGATTGCCGAGGCCTTTGGCAAGGTACTGGCCGCGGATGTGTTTGAAAGCTACTCGGCTGGAACCGAAACCAAACCGCAGATCAATCAGGATGCTGTGCGCCTAATGAAAGAACTATATGGCATCGACATGGAAAAGACACAGTATTCCAAGCTGATTTCTGCAATTCCAAAGCCGGATATCGCTATTTCCATGGGCTGCAACGTCAGCTGCCCTTTCATTGGCAGACCTTTTGATGAGAATTGGGGTCTGGATGACCCTACCGGGAAAAGCGATGATGAATTCAAGGCAGTCATGGAGCAGATTCGTCAGAATGTCCTTACGTTAAAATCGAAACTTTGCGACGGTTCCAGTTTTTGAAACTCTCAAAAATATGGTCTTGATAACACAATTGGATTCATGCTATACTAAGGCTACTTTATCATTTCAGATTCAAAATAGAAAGCGGAGGATAGCCAATGGATAACAAAAAAAGATCACCCATCGACCGCCTGCTTTTTGCAACCTTTCTGAAAGGCCGCACTCCTTCCCGTGATGTATGGGAAGAAAAGGGCGATATGACCCCCGAAGATAACCAGAAGATCATCGAGGAAACCAACGAGATCATCAACGATGATTCCACCTATCCCTTCATCAGCTACCTGTCCGACCTGCTTGCCAAATCCAAGCCTTCCGATGATGCGGTCAAGAAACTGCACGACTGCATCGACAAAGTTGCCGCCGCACTGGGGCAGGACAGCACCGATGTGTTCCGTGCGCTCCTTGCAAAGCTGATCGAGGAGCCGGAAGAAAAGCAGACCTTTGACCGTCTGCTGGAGATGGCAGAAAAGTTTGCCGCAAAACACGAATAAAACACCATAGATTCCATAAGCGAGTGACCTGAAAAGGCCGCTCGCTTTTTTGTTTACCATGAACTTGAAGGGAGGAACGCTATGCCAAGCAAAACCGAAGAATATCTCGCCCTTGCCCAGCGCACAGCCAACGGCTTGACCCGGTATTGGGAAAGCTGGACGGACTACCTGACCACTGCATCCCGGCTGTACAAGTACCCCTTTGCCGACCAGCTCATGATCTACGCCCAGCGCCCGGATGCCACCGCCTGCGCCGACTTTGACATCTGGAACAATCGGATGAACCGCTATGTGCGCCGGGGTGCCAAGGGCATCGCCCTGCTGGACGAATCCAGCGGATTCCCCCGGCTGCACTACGTTTTCGATGTGTCGGACACCGGGGTGCGCCGCAATTCCCGTGACCCGGAGGTGTGGCAGTTCAACGATGACCTGAAACAGCCTGTTTCGGAAATGTTGAGTAAGACCTATGGCATCGGCGGGGAGCGTGTCAGCCAGCAGCTTGCAGATATTGCCGGAAAACTGGTAGCAGATTACTGGGACAACAATGGCGGCGACATCCGTGCCATCGTTGACGGTTCGCTGCTGATGGATTATGATGAAGCCGGGGTGGAGATGCAGTTCAAGTCCGCTGCCGCCATCAGCGTCACCTACACGCTGCTGGAACGCTGCGGCTTTGAGCCTGCCGGGTGGTTCGACAAGGACGACTTCCAAGCAATCCACGATTTTTCCACCCCGGATAGTGTCTACGCCCTCGGCGCAGCCGTCAGCGACATGAGCCGGGAGGTGCTGCGGAATATTGAGCGCACCGTGAAAACTACCATTCGCCGCCACAATGCAGAAAGGAGCCAATATGAATACGAACAGCAGGAACGTGACCTACTCGACCGTCGGGGACTACCAGCTCCCGAACCTGATCCTGAACCAGCCCCGGAAGCCGCTGGGCAAGTACGGCAGGCTGCGCCGGACCTACCTGAAGGAGCATCGCCCGGTGCTGTACCACACGATGCTCTTGTCGGGGAGCCTGTACCCGCACCTGACGGAGGTGGAGCAGAACGCAGTAGCGATGAAGGAGCATCTGATGGCCGAACTGCTGAAGCAGAACCCAGCCCCGGACAAAGCGCAGAACCAACTGATGTGGGTGCAGCACATGAACAGTCTGAAAGCGCAGGCAGAGGAACTGGTGATGACGGAGCTGATCTACAGCTAAGTTTTCTGGATGCCGTCCTCCCCACCGAAGCCCAGCAAATCGAAAAAATCGACCGAGCGGAGAGCGAAAAAACGCCCTCCGCTTTTATTTTGTCGCAGGCTGAAATTGAGAACGAACTGCGTAAGCATGGTTCTGGGTTTGCAGGTGGCAAGCAGCGCATTATGGCACTGTACCAAACCCAGCCTGACCGCAACCTCCGTGCCAAGGCGTTGGCAAAGGAGTATGGCATCGGTGGGCATTCTCACGATTATCTGGATGGCAGTAGCGGTTTTGTGAACCATGATGGAAAGGGGTTGGAATTTGTTCGTTACCCCGACCACCAGAAAATCACCCTGAAATGGGCGCAGGTGGAAAAGTATATCGACCTGATGATCCAATCCGACCGCTACCTGACCGATGAGGAAAAAGAGCAGCGTACTGCCAGACAGGAAGCTGAGTGTCAGCTTCCGATGCTGGATGGCACTGTTGCCGCAGAGTACACTGCTCTGAAAGAACAGTATCCCAACACCCTCGTGGGCTTTGAACTGAACGGTAACTATCTGTTCTATGACAAAGATGCCGTTGCTGTGGAGCGGATTCTGCGCACCAATCTTCTGTCACAGGAAAATGTGTTTGGCAAAGTCAAAGTAACTGGTTTTCCGAGTGAGCAGTGGGCAGCAGAATCTAAAAAGCTGTGGGCAGCGGGCAACAACGTCTATCTGGCTGGCTTGAACGAAGATGGCTCCCACCACCAGACAAAATATCTCCGGGAAGCGGATTATCTGCCAATCGGCAGCATCATCAAGCTGGATGGCCGGGATTTTCGGGTGGAACACGTTAATTTTACGTTCAAATCCGTCAGTTTGCAGGACATGGAGCTGACGAAAAACAGACTGCCCATTTTCCGCAATGAGCATCTTCCGCACATCAGAGAACTGTACGAAGAACAGCAGGCCGCAGCCATTGATCTGGTTCCCGAAAAAGAGGTCAGCTATAAGGTCGGGGACGAAGTTGTAGTAGACCTTCCCACCAGAACGATTGAAGGAACAGTAGGCTATATCGGTGATACCGATGTGCGCATCGACACCAGCGCACAGGGGCAGTCGTGGGATAACGAAGTTATCAACAAACGACAATTCGAGGACGGTCTGCGGCAAGTTGAGCCGGAACTATCGGACGAAGAACTGGACGAACTGCCCATCTCTACTGTGATGGACGGAAAAGTGCAGACCTTCCCGGATGCCGCAACCTTGGATGAAGCCCTGAATGCTGAACCTGCGCCAGAATCTGCCGGGAACTTCCACATCACGGATGATGATTTGGGTGTCGGAGGTCCTAAGCAGAAGTACGCGCGGAACATTGAAGCCATCCGTACCCTAGTCAAGCTGGAACAGGAGCACCGGGGTGCCACTGCCGAGGAACAGCAGGTGCTTTCCCAGTATGTGGGCTGGGGCGGTCTGGCAGATGCCTTTGACCCGGATAAGGATAACTGGGCAAAGGAATACGCAGAACTGAAAGGGCTGCTCTCTGAGGATGAATACGCCGCCGCCCGTTCCAGCACTCTGAACGCCCACTACACCTCCCCGGTGGTGATTCGCTCTATTTATGATGCGGTCGAAAAGGTGGGCTTCCAGTCTGGCAACATTCTGGAGCCGTCCATGGGTGTAGGCAACTTCTTTGGAATGCTGCCGGACAGCATGGCGGACAGCCGTTTGTACGGCGTGGAGCTGGACAGCATCACCGGGCGCATTGCGAAAAAACTGTACCCGCAGGCTGACATTACCGTGGCTGGCTTTGAAACCACCGACAGGCGTGACTTTTATGATCTTGCCGTGGGAAACGTACCTTTCGGTCAGTACAAGGTCAACGATAAGGCGTACAACAAGTTGGGATTTAGTATCCACAACTACTTTTTCGCCAAGGCCATCGACCAAGTGCGTCCGGGCGGCATCGTGGCGTTTGTCACCAGCCGCTATACCATGGACAGCAAGGACAGCACCGCCCGCAAGCACATGGCAGAGCGTGCTGACCTGTTGGGGGCTATCCGTCTACCGAATAATGCGTTTCGCGCCAATGCTGGCACGGATGTTGTCAGCGACATTATCTTCCTGCAGAAGCGTGACCGCCCCATCGACCATGAGCCGGACTGGGTGCAGTTGGGCAAAACCGAGGATGGCTTTGCCATCAACCAGTATTTCGTAGACCACCCGGAGATGGTGCTGGGCGAACTGACCATCGAAAGCACCCAATACGGACGAGAGGAATTGACCGTTGCTCCCATCGAGGGCGCCAGCCTTGCCGACCAGCTTGCAGAAGCGGTGCAGCATATTGAGGGACAATACACCGAAATTGAGGTAGAAACACTAGATATTGCGGATGCCGAAAACGAGAAGCATATTCTCCCGGCTGACCCGGAGGTCAAAAACTTCTCCTACACGGTGGTGGACGGCGAAGTTTTCTACCGGGAAAATTCCGTGATGACGCAGGTAGAACTGTCCGACACTGCCAAGGGGCGTGTCACCGGCATGGTGGAACTGCGGCAGATCGTCAACGAGCTGATTCAGCAGCAGTTGGAGGATTACCCGGACGAGGACATCAAGGCAACGCAGGAGCATTTGAATGCCGCCTACGATGCCTTTACTGCCAAATACGGGCTGTTGAACGACCGCAAAAATGGGCGGCTGTTTGAGCAGGATTCCTCTTACTATCTGCTCTGCTCTTTGGAAAATCTGGACGAGCAGGGGCAGCTTAAATCCAAAGCGGCGATGTTTACGAAACGCACCATTCGCCCGGAGCGCACCGTCACCAGCGTGGATACCCCCAGCGAAGCATTGGCGGTGTCCATCGGAGAGCATGGCAAGGTGGACTTGCCCTATATGGCGGAGCTGCTGGGCACACCCGGCGAGTACGGGCGCATTACCACCGAACTCTCCGGCGTGATCTTCAAAGACCCTGCCGCCGACCCCACCGACCCGGAAGCGGGCTGGCAGATGGCAGACGAGTACCTGTCCGGCGATGTCCGGGCAAAGCTGCGGATGGCGCAGTTTGCCGCCGAGACCAACCCGGAGTTTTCCGTCAATGTGGAGGCACTGACCAAGGCGCAGCCCAGAGAGCTGGAAGCCTCCGAAATTGATGTGCGCTTGGGTGCAACGTGGATCGACCCCAGTATTATCCAGAAGTTTATGACCGAGACCTTCCAGATCCCCTACTATCTGCGTCATGCTGTCAAAGTGAGATATTCTCCGTATACCGCCGAGTGGCGTGTGGAGGGCAAGACTGCCACCGGGCGGAGCGACATTATTTCCTCCGAGACCTACGGCACCAGCCGTGCCAATGCCTATAAGATTCTGGAGGAGACCCTGAACCTGAAAGATGTCCGCATCTACGACACCATCGAGGATGCCGAGGGCAAACCCAAACGTGTGCTGAACAAGCGGGAAACCATGCTGGCACAGCAAAAACAGCAGGTCATCAAGGATGCTTTCGCCAACTGGGTCTGGCAGGACCCCCAGCGGCGCATCTCGCTGGTAAAACAGTATAACGAACTGTTCAACTCTACCCGCCCTCGTGAATACGATGGCTCCCACATTCACTTTGTTGGCATGAACCCGGAGATCACCCTCCGGGAACACCAGCGCAACGCCATCGCTCATGTGCTTTATGGCGGTAATACGTTGCTTGCACACGAAGTTGGGGCTGGGAAGACCTACGAGATGGCTGCGTCTGCCATGGAAGCAAAACGCCTTGGCTTGTGCCAGAAAAGCCTTTTCGTAGTGCCCAACCATTTGACAGAACAGTGGGCTTCGGAGTTTCTGAACCTCTACCCGAATGCCAAGCTGTTGGTGGCACGGCGCAAGGACTTTGAAACTGCCAACCGCAAAAAATTCTGCGCCCGCATCGCCACCGGCGACTACGATGCCGTCATCATCGGCCATTCGCAATTTGAGCGCATTCCGCTGTCCTTTGAGCGGCAGGAGCGTATCATTCAGGAGCAAATTTATGAAACGCTTGCCGCTATCAATGAGCTGAAAGTCCACGCAGGCGAGAATTTCTCCATCAAACAGATGGAAAAGACCCGGAAAACGCTGGAAACCAAGCTGGAAAAACTGCGCTCCGATGAGCGTAAAGACGATGTAATTACCTTTGAACAACTGGGCGTTGACAGACTTTTTGTGGACGAGAGCCATTTTTACAAGAACCTCTTTTTAACCACAAAAATGCGGAATGTCGCAGGATTATCCACCAGCGAAGCGCAAAAATCCAGCGATATGTTTGGCAAATGCCGCTATCTGGACGAGATCACCGGCGGACGTGGCGTGGTGTTTGCCACGGGTACGCCTGTGAGCAACTCCATGACCGAACTGTACACGGTCATGCGGTACCTCCAATACAGCACCCTCCAGCAGAAAAAGCTGACCCACTTCGACTGCTGGGCATCCACCTTTGGCGAGACTACCACAGCCATCGAATTAGCTCCCGAAGGTACAGGCTACCGTGCCCGCACCCGATTCGCCAAGTTCTTTAATCTGCCGGAACTGATGTCCATGTTCAAGGAGGTTGCAGACATCAAGACTGCCGACCAGCTTCATCTGCCTGTGCCGGAGGCAAAGTTTGAAACGGTGGTGGCAAAGCCGTCCGACCTCCAAAAGGAGATGGTGCAGGAGCTGAGCAAGCGTGCCGCCCGCATCCACTCCGGCACCGTGGATGCGTCTGTGGACAATATGCTCTGCGTCACAAACGACGGCAGAAAAATCGGTCTGGATGTGCGCCTGATGAACCCCACGCTGCCGGATGACCCCAACAGCAAGCTGAACGTCTGTGTACGGAACGTGCTGAAGATCTGGGAGGAGGGCAAAGACCAGAAGCTGACTCAACTTTTGTTCTGCGACCTCTCCACGCCGAAAAATGACGGTAACTTTAACGTGTATGAGGATATTCGTAAGAAGTTGGTTGCCGCCGGTGTGCCGGAAAACGAGATCGAGTTTATCCACAACGCCGATACCGAAGCGAAAAAGGCAGCTTTGTTCTCCAAAGTGCGCTCCGGCGATGTGCGAGTTTTGCTCGGAAGTACAGCGAAAATGGGAGCAGGCACCAACGTGCAGTCCCGGCTTGTAGCGGTGCATCACTTGGATGTTGGCTGGAAGCCCAGCGACATGACCCAGCGCAACGGGCGCATCATCCGACAGGGCAATATGAATAAGGAAGTCAAGGTGTTCAATTACGTCACAGAAGGGACATTTGACAGCTACCTCTTTCAGACCCTTGAGAATAAACAACGATTCATCAGCCAAATCATGACTTCCAAATCCCCGGTGCGCTCCTGCGAGGATGTGGACGAACAGGCACTTTCCTATGCGGAGATCAAGGCACTGTGTGCCGGAAATCCGCTCATCAAGGAGAAGATGGATTTGGATGTGCAGGTGGCAAAGCTGAAGGTGCTGAAAGCTGACCACCAGAGCCAGAAATTCCGCTTGCAAGACAAGCTGCTGACCAAGTTCCCGGCTGACATTCAGGAAACGAACGCCTATATTACCGGGCTGAAAGCGGACGCACAGCTCGCCGCCGCCCATCCGCAGGGCAAGGAGGAGTTCTGCGGCATGGTCATCAAGGGCGTTGCCTACGACGAGAAAAAGACCGCCGGTGAGCGTCTGGTGCTTGCCTGCTCGGAACTGCCAAACGCTGAGGAAAAAGTCATCGGCAGTTACCGGGGCTTTGAACTGTCCCTGCGGTTCGATGCTTTCCGCACGGAGTATCAGGCTCTTTTGAAGGGGCAGCGAAAGTACACGGTACCTTTGGGCAACGACCCGCTGGGCAACATCATCCGTCTGGACAATTCGCTGAACAACTTCTCAGAGCGTATCACCGCCACAGAAAACGAGCTGACTACCCTGCATCAGCAGCAGGCGGCGGCGCAGATCGAGGTGGAAAAGCCTTTCCCGCAGGAGGAAGAGTTGGCAGAGAAATCCGCACGGCTTGCGGAGCTGAACGCCCAGTTGGATGTGGACGAAAAAAGCCACGAGCCAGAACAGGACGAGGAAGAACAGGAGGATGCCCCTCGCCGCCCCTCGGTGCTGGCGGCGCTGGAAGAAAAATCGGACAAGCCGGAGCCGGTGAAGCCCTTCAAAAGCTATCTGGACAAGGACGGTGATGCCCGGTGAACGACCGTCGCGACCAGCAGCTCCATTTCCGGGTCAGCAAGCCGGAGTTGGAACGGATCCGGAACAAAATGGAATCCAGCGGCATTCTGAGCATCGGCTCCTATCTGCGCAAGATGGCGCTGGACGGATATTGTTTGCATCTGGATCTGCCACAGCTGCGCCGCATGGCGTATCTTTTGCAGATGTGCAGCAACAACCTGAACCAGTACGCCAAACGTGCCAATGAGAGCGGCAAAATCTACGCCACCGACATGGAGGACCTGCGGCAGCGGCTGGATGAGCTGATCGACATTGGTCGGCAGATTCTCTCCCGGCTGGCTGAACTCTAAAATTTTCTCCGCAGTTGGAGGACTGCGGAGATACATAAGGGTTGACATCCTTGCAACGCAATGGTTGACACCTTTATAATAGGGGCGAAAGAAAGGCAGGTGCTGGATATGAGGTTCGTTTTTAAGATGATCGTTTTCCCGTTTTGGCTGCTTACGGCTTTCCTTGCGCTGATGCTGAAATGGGCGCTGAACTTGTCGGCGTTTGTGCTGGCTCTGCCCATGCTGTATATTTTTGGCTGCGGCCTTTATACGCTGTACTGCCGGGAATGGCTGCAGTTTTTGATTTTGCTGGTGGCGGAGTTTGGCTGTTTTACGCTGATCTTCATGGGTGCTTTGATCGTAGAGGCAGCGGAGCGTTTTAATGGCTGGATTGCAGGATTATAAAATATTTATGCCGCCACTGTGCGGCATTTTCTTTTTGCCGGGAGGTGGTCAAACTGGCTGCAACAAGATTGATTGCACTGCACAAAAACAAGGGGAAATCCGTTGCGGCCTGCCTGAAAAGCCGCACGGATTACGCCCAGAACCCGGACAAGACACAGCAGGGCGAACTGGTCAGCAGTTACGAATGCAGTCCCCTAACCGTAGATGAAGAATTTATGCTTTCCAAACGCCAATACGAATTTGCCACCGGGCGCAGGCAGAAAAGTGATGTGATCGCCTATCAGATTCGTCAATCGTTCAAGCCCGGAGAGATCACCGCAGAGGAAGCCAACAAGGTGGGCTACGAACTGGCAATGCGTTTCACCAAAGGCAAGTATGCGTTTATCGTTGCCACCCACACGGACCGGGAGCACATCCACAACCACATTATTTATAACTCCACTGCGCTGGACAGCACACGGAAATTCCGGGATTTTTTATTGTCCGGGCTGGCGGTGCAGCGGTTGAGCGATTTGATTTGTCTGGAACATCAGTTGTCCGTTATTGAAATCAAGCCGTACCGGGAGCGGCAAAAGCGCACACTTTATCCACCCAAAGAAAGCAATCGAGATAAGTTGTGTGCCGTAATTGACAACATCCTGCTGAACGAGAAACCTGCAAGTTTCGAGAGCTTCCTTCAAAAGCTGGAACAGCAGGGCTACGAAATCAAACGGGGAAAGTACACTTCGGCCAAAGGAACACGGCAGAAACGCTTTATCCGTTTTCGGAGACTGGGCGCAGGATACAGTGAAGATGAAATCAAGGCGGTCATTGCCGGAGAAGCCGAACACCGCCCGCATCAGAAGCAGCCACCGAAAGAGCAGCCGTTCCACCTGTTGGTGGACATTCAGGCAAAGCTCTCTGAGGGCAAAAGCGAAGGCTATGCACGGTGGGCGAAACGCTACAATTTGAAAGAGATGTCCAAGACCCTGATTTTTTTGCAGGAAAATAAAATCGGCAGCATCGAAGAAATGCAGGAGCGTGTGGATGCCGCTACTGCTCACTATCACGAACTGGGCGATTCCATTAAAGCGGCTGAGAAGCGGTTGGCAGAAATTGCGGTGCTGAAAGCGCACATCATCAACTATGCCAAGACGCGACCAGTCTATGATGCCTACCGAAAGACCGGATACAGCAAGCACTTTCTGGAAGGTCATCGTGCAGAGATCACACTGCACAAGGCGGCGAAAGCGGCATTCGATGAAGCTAACCTGAAAAAGCTCCCCAAGGTGAAAGAACTGGATACGGAATATTCCAAGCTGCTGACGGAAAAGAAAGCACTCTACCCGGACTATCGTAAAGCGAAAGAAGAAATGCAGGAGCTTCTTCGTGCAAAGAGAAACGTAGAACTGTTCTTTGCAGAGGAAAAGAGCAGCACCGAAAAAACGAAGTCCCGATAAACGAAGATAGCCTAGGACCCTTCCCTCATGGAAGAGCCCTAGGCTATCTTTTTTGTTATAAAAGTGTTTGGAACAAACGCGCAGCCTGCATCGCACGATGCGGAACGATAGGGGATTGGGCACAGCCCAACAAGCATTTTGAATTTGGATTTGAAAAATCTGATTCAAAAATCGCGAGTTGGTACCAGCTCGCCCTGCTTGCAGAGTAGCTGCTCCTGTCAACTCCTGCGTCTGAAATTTTCAAGTCACTTCAATTTCGCAAGAATCTCGTCTGCGCTCATGCCACTAGCCAGCAATTTTTTCAGGATATCTTCTGCTTCAGCTTTTTTAGCGAATTCCGCAGCTTTGGCTTCGGCCTTAATCTTTTTGGCTTCAATCTTGACAATTTCCTTGTCGATGGACTTCAGCTCTACCTTCTTGGCTTTCAGATCAGCTTTCAGTGCATCGATATTAGTGGTAATGGATGCGATTTCAGCAGTGACGGCTTCCTTTGCAGACTGCTTCTCAGCAATCTGTGCAGAGAAATCGGTAGTCGTTGTTGCGGTTTTAGCTTTGTTTTTGCTTCCCTTAGGTCTGGACATAGAATAGCCTCCGATATTTTGATAGCTTCAGTATAACACTAGCCGCCTAAATGTACAATCTTTTTATTTATCTGCTCTCAAGTACAAGGAATAATTCAAAAAGTGCCGGCTGCTCATCATCCGTATTATAGACACAAGTGTTTTAAAGAGCCAACAAATAATCATTCGACCTACTTTGCAGCAAAGCGATTATAATATTTTCAATCGCATTCTCTTCAATCAATTCAAACTTATCACATGTTCTCTATTTCCGAAGAAGATACCTCATTAGTTAATCTTGAAATATTTTTATTTGCTAAAATATACACTTTGTTATTGTCTCGATAGGCTGTTGCAAAAATCTTTTTTTCTATATCATATAGTTCTTTTTGAGCTTTTCTTATTTCGTTATCGAAAAGTTCCTTTTTCTTTCCCATAATATCTCCTAAGTAATTAATAGAAAAAAGTCCACTCCTATCTAGAATCTCTTTAACTTCTCCATAACGAGGTTCATCTTGGTATAAATGCACATAAGAAAAATTGATGAAGTCGATAGTATATATTTTTATGGTATCATATGCTTTTTTTCTAAAACTTTCAAAATTCATTTCTCTGTGCAGTAAAAAAGAAACATTGCTATGCATATCCCCCAGTGTATCTTTAAACGAAAATCCATCATACTCCCTTAAGTTCAATATAGTTTTAATTGAAACTGCTTTTAAGCTTGTACATTGAAGTACCATTCTGCCGATAAGATAAGAAATCAATATGCTAATTTCAATGCTTGAATATGCCTCGACATGGTTTACAACTATTGTCGTATTGAAATCTTGTATATTGCTGATAAAGTCATCAACATTACATACCATGCATTCCATTCTTTCCTGTAAATAATCAGATTTTAGTATTTTCAAAAAAGAATTATTCTTTTTCAGAAAAGTACAATAATCAAAGTATGTATACTTGGTGTCATCATTTTTATTATTGAGCAGACCGGATATTTTCTTTTTTATAATTGAAACACTAGATGCATCAGCTATACAATGATCTAAAACGGATACGATATGATAGTTTTCAACATCCTCTAAAAGAACAAACAAAGCCAAAAAGCCATTTTGATATCGTAAATTTGTAATCAATTTTTCGAATCCTTCTAAAAAATAATCCTCAACTACATCAAATTTACAATTCCAACTTTGCAAATTCAGATATGGAATTTCAAGCTTATCTGAAACCGTATATTCTGTGAAAAATAATTTTTCATTGCGTTTTAAAATTTTAGAACGCAAAATAGGATTTTGAATGAGCAGTTTTACGATTTTTGAATTCAAATCTTCTCTTTTATATTGCTTTGAAACAGAATAAGAGAAAGCTATGCATCGATTGATTTTATTGTTGTATATTATATACTGGTTATGGCAACAGGGATATTCTCTTTCCGGAGAAGAGTTGGTATTAATTAGAAAATCGAAGACTTTCTGGTTGCATCGCTGTACTTCATTCAGCACAAACTGAATCTCCATCGAATTGTGCTGTTTGTGCGTCGCTAAATTTTCATTTGATTTGAGCACATATTCGGATAGTTTATAAGGAGTTCTCGCAGTATAAATCATATCAATATTGCATTCTATATCGAATTCCCGCTCAATTCCAACAAGTAGGTTCACCACGGATAAAGAATCTCCACCTGATTCAAAAAAATCGGAATTATAGCCTATATTGATTTCGTTGTTTCCTAAGGCCTCTTTCATAATCGAGATGATTTTGTCTTGAACGGCCTTATTTTCATTTTGTTCATTTTTATTTACTTCAATATTCTGCTTTTCTTTATATCGCCTCCAAATAATGTTGCGATCAATTTTGTTGTTTATGGTTCTTGCCAATTCATCAACAAATTCAAAATAATTTGGAATCATATATTTAGGAATATTCTCATTCATGTACTTGAGCAACTCAACTTTTGTTACTCCTTTTTTTACCACGAAATTTCCAACCAACAGGTTTTCATTGTACACAACAGCAACGTCCATTACTCCTTCAATATCCCGTAATGTGTTTTCAATTTCGTTCAATTCTAATCGTATTCCATGTATTTGAACTTGGTCATCATTTCGCCCATAAAAATACAACATACCATTGTGCATTGCTACTATATCTCCTGTACAATAGCAATTTGTGCTTTTTTCTTTATAAAATCTTTTCTTGCATTCTTCGGCATTATTTACATATCCATCTGTAATTCCGTTTCCCTTTAATACCAGTTCGCCTTTACCATCTTTGTCCTTATTTATAATTTCATACTTGCAGCCCTCGATGCAAGTTCCAATCGGAATTTCCTGTAATTCTAGATTTTTTTCAAATCGATAATATGTTGCATAAACGGTAGCTTCTGTGGGCCCATATAGATTGAATAATCCGAAATCCCACTGTCTCTCTCTCCATATCTCGTAAATTTTTCTCTTAAATGATTCACCTGCAATCATTACATATTTTAATTCTGAGGCTATTGATTCTAGCTCCTGATTACTATAATTGTTTAGCATATTTAAGAATACAGATGGAGAGGTCGCATAATGAGATACGTGATACATACGTACATACTGTGGGAAATTTTTCAAATTTTCTACTAGTGTAAGATCTATTGCAAGTATTTTTCCTCCATTTATCCATCCATATATTTCACTTGTTGAAACATCAAAATTATATGGTGTAGAAAACATATATACCGATGTATCAGAAACTGGACATATTTTTTGTAAACCCGACAAAATGTATACTAGATTTCCATAGTTTACAGAACAGCCTTTTGGTTTTCCCGTGCTTCCAGATGTAAAAAGAACATAAACTTCCGATGTGTTATCATATGTTCTACACTCTATTTTTGAACTGCTGGTATAAGACATGCACTGCTCAACGTCCAAAGAGTCGGTGGGTGTGTATTTCCAAGGTTCATCTGTAATAATCAATTCTACGTTTGCTTCTTCAACTATGATTTTCTTATTATTGGGCATTAGCTTCTTTGATATGGGAACATAGCTACAACCAGCCTTTAATACAGCTATAATCGAAATGATTACTAAAGGTGAATGATTCAAGTATAGTCCTACTCGAATATGTCTTTTTTTGCATTTATTAACTATTTTTTTCGCGATTGCATCCGAGTAAACATCTACATCACTATATGAATAATCTCTATCTAATCCATATATCATGACTTCGGAATTTTTATTTTGAGCCAATTTTCTAAACTCTACTCCAATATTCCCATTAAATTCAATCATAAACTATCCATCCTTTTTCGAAAATTCTTTAGAATTCTTTTCATATTCTATAATCAATTCAAGAAGTACGTGATGTTTTTTTCTTCAAATTTCATGGTCTTTGAATTTAGAATATGAAGACTACAATTTGAAACCTTGAACGGTTTTTCCCTATTTGTCCATGCCATATTGTTTATAATATAATAGATAATATTTATAACTCCACTATGCGTCACCACTATAATGTTGCTTTCAAAATCTTCATACATTTTGGTGAAATCGAAAAACCACTTCTGAATTCTATCAAAAAACTCCCTTGGAGATTCTCCATTAGGATACTTTTCATCCATTCTTAGTGTGTTAAAATACAATCCCGGATACTTTATGGAAGCCACTTCATTTTTCATTCCTGCTAATTCACCATTATTCATTTCTCTTAGTCGCGCATCTACATGAAAAGGAATTTTCAATTTATACGATATTGCTTTTGCAGTTGATACTGTTCTTGGCAAGTCACTTGACACAATTTTAGATATATCAAAAGTCCCTTTCTGAGAATACAAAAATTCAGCCAATCTCATCGCTTGGATTTTTCCTTCTTCTGTCAAATCCATCGTGCTCCAGCCACCTCTATAGTTGCTATCATCTTTTCCGTGTCTTACAAAGATTATTTTCATAATGCTTCCTCCGTAGAATTTTCACTTTAGCATTTCCATCGCGTCAATTACTAGTATCTTAACTGTTAAAATTCACTTTTTACGGTTGTTCACTTATTTAGTTGAACTTCTCATAACTTGGCATGTTGAAACTTGCGCTCCTTTAATAGTATCTGATACAATTACATCTACATCATGTAAGAAGTCCTCCAAATCTTTTTTTTCATCATTTATGATCACATAGTCTGCTATTTCCTTGCAATTTGATGCCTTATGACTTTCTTTAAATGCATCTTTCATCTTCACGCTTTCTAATACCTCCTTATATGATATCCCCGAAATGCCTTTCTCAAAAGCCTCATAACATTTTTTATTATACTCTCTTCTGGCTCTAATCTCAATTGGGGCCTCAATATAAATATTTGCACACTTATTTCCAAATTCCCTTTTTAGGAAACTACCAAACGGGGCTCTATAAAGACTTTCTATAGATACACGTTTTATATTATCTTCTTTTAAATGTGCAATTAATCTTAAAACGAATTCCTTAAATACGTCTTCGCTTTTATCTTGATATAACTTAATAAAATGCTCGTCCTTTAAACCAGAAGATATATCTATGCCTCTTGCACTCATCATCTCTTTTTCGATTTCAATTATTTTATACCGTTTAATTTCAAATGGACTAGATGCCATTCTGATTCCTGCAGATGATTTGCCACATTCACTCAATCCTGAAAGCGTAAAGATTGCATCGAGATACTTTTTTTCCTCTGAAAAATTTTTTCCATCTAAATAATTCATTATAAGTTTTTTTCCTTGTATTCTATATCAATAAGTTTCATTCGTTTTCTAAAATGTTTGGTCGGTAAAAATTAGTTCAAATCTCTTTTAGTGTTGCTACATCAATAAATTTTACTATTTTTGGTTACTAACATAGCTAATTACTTTTATCGAGAATTCTTTGACGCTTGAAAAGTTGTATTCATGCGTAACAACATTTGCTTCAATAGTATTCACCCCAGTTAGGTAATCAAACAATTCCATAACAGATCTATATGATTGCGGAATAATGTTATATGTATCTATTAGATAGACCTTCATAACAAGTACCGTTAACTTAAATATCTCTTTCTGGCTTTGCTCTGTAATACCATCATCCAGTAATCTCTTCAGTTTATGTATGGTTTCCGGAATCACCATCTTGTTTTTTTGCTTCAAATTTTCAAATGAAATGGATAAACTAGATGGCACTGCACCATATAGTAGAGAAGTGATTCTCCCAGAATTATAGGCATATATTGAATATAGCGATTTCGCATCGATCAATCTGTTCTCTACTTCATACTCGGAAAAAATGGTATATCCAGTCTTAATATCAAATTGCTTTAAAAATCCACTTAACTGCTGATTTTGTTCAAAACTATAGTATCGCACCAATAGTAATATATCCATATCACTCCAATTTTGTATATATTGATTTCTACTGATGCTTCCCCCTACTAACAATGCTATCAAGTCGTCTCCAAATAAACATCTTACATAATTCAAAATTTTATCGAGTTGTTGGAGTTCTTTCTTCGGCAACTTAAGTTGTTCCAGTTGTATGCATGTTGAATTTCCTGAGAATCTCTTATCTTTCCATTGAATAGAATCTATTATTGCTCTTGTTGTTTCATCTATGGAGCAGCTTGTACTAATTTTATGCGTAAAATAGCCGATATTATATAGCCATTTCAGAAATGTTTTTTGTAATATTTGATATCGTTGATATAGAGCAACTTCATCGGGTGAGTAGTCACTATTATTCCTTTTATAGTTGTATCTCTCGTTTTTGACTAGAAGGATTCGTTCTTGTTCCAATATCTGAATTCCGTGCTGCTTCTTTTTTTTCTGAAGTAGCTCATATGCATCCTTCTTGGATAGTCCTTTGATAACTAAAGTCGCCCAAACTCTAGCATCAAATGTAGCGATTCCCTTGTCTAATATTGTATCGTTTCTTAAATTTGAAAATCCCGCTTTTATCGAAGAATATATTTCATCGCAGAATTCTTCGCATTTTGAAGTATTGAACCACCATTCATGAAAACAACATGGACTTAGACACTCAATTTCTCTCGATAATTTAATAGTACTATATGCGAACCATGTGTCTCCATACTTTTTTGTTATGTTTTTTATTTGAGTTGTTTTTCCGCAATCGTCTAATCCATTTAATGAAATTATCATAAGTTTTCCTCCACAATTCTAAATGTGTTATGAATGATATTCTACAAGGCATTACCAAATAAATCAGATCGTTTTAATTGAATCAACAACATCTGAAAAATCCATTTGCTTCATTTGATGATAGAAAAAGTGAACAAGATATATGGTATAGATCTTATCTATTGTTTCATATTTTTCAATGTCGAATATCGTAAGGAATCTCATTATAATATAGTATAACAAAGCGGAATTGTTATATTCCAGTCCCTGCAAATAGAGTTTGGCGATTGCTTTCCTCTTCTTTTCGGTTTTTGGATAGCTGTTGATTTTCAATATATCTTTTCCATCAAAAAAATCAAGTAGAATACTGGGAATCATGTCGCATATTTTTTCATGCCCACAATATGATTCTCTATGATATTTTGGGCTGTAATATAAATCAATAAATAGCAATGAGATCGAAAACACTGCAACCTCTGCATCTATATAGTTATACCCCGATGTGACAAAATCAAAAAATACAGGCTTTATTCCTATATTCATTGTATTTAAGTCTCCATGTGATAGGACACATCTATATGTTCTCTCGCTCTCAAAATGATTTATACACTCCTTAATAATATCTTTAGTCTTTAATGATTTATTTAACCCGATATCCACTTTTTTCTCCGTCCATGAGTAATTCAAATATTTTTTTAATCTACTTTCTACTCTGCCCTCGAAAAATTTTTGCATCGGATATGAATTTCTCATTTTCACATTACGATAGTTTGACTTTATACATTTCAAAAAATCGAAAGGCTCGGAAGAATCGTCTGATATAAGATAGTCGTTTAGCAATCCTCTTCCCGGACTAATACTATCTTCATATTTATATATAATCGCACCACAATCATTGAATATCACCGCAAAAATAAGTTCGGGAATTGGAAATTTTGAATACATTTGATAATAGCCCTGCAACTCCATGAAATATGACTTGATTTCCTGTACTTTATAAAAACATTTCTTATTGCCTATTACGATTATTCCGTTTATAGAATTGTTCTGCTTGTTTTTTGTCAAAATGTTTCCATTGACCATTTGCTGTAAGGCCGTTATTTTGAAATTATCGTTTACTTTAATGTGTGTACACTTGTCATTCATCCATACATCGTTAAACATCCATCTCATGTTTTAGTTCAACCCCATTAAAACAATGGGATTCCTCCTCACTGTAAAGTAATGATTTTTCGAGTGTTGGGTGATATTATTATAAGTTGACTTCTGTATTCATATCTACTCAGTGCGATTTTTGTACTGCGTTTCTTTTTTATAAAATATTCTTAATCCTGCTAATGATAAAAAAACAATCCCCGTTCCCACATTTGTAAAACTCGTTATAGAGGGTGTTTTCATAATAGAGGAAAAGACAAATGAGCCTGCTGGCATAAACATAGTGGCAACTGTAAAAATTACGCTAAAAACTCTACCCAAGTAATCTTCGTTAACACAAGTTTGTACACAAGTCATAAAATTGATATTAAACATTGTCAGAAAAATTCCGAACATGAAAAAGGGCAAAAGGCAAATTGCTATATTTTCAGTTGATTTGGATATTGGAATAAGTAACAATGGTAATCCAGTCAATCCCAAAAATACTGTTAATGCAAAACTGTTTTGCATAACTTTATGTGGAAGCTTTGCATTTATAGATGCTCCTAAAATCCCTCCCATTGCTTCTACAATCAATACTTTACTATAAAATCCATCGCAATATATTATTTCTGTATAGGGTACTAGAAGATCATATCCAGCGAGGAAAAAATTCACAAAAGCCGAAAGGACAACTAGATGGAAAACTTTTTTTTCACCCAATAAATATTTCACACCCTCCAAACTATACAAAAGAATATTTTTTCGCTTTCTGGTGTTCTCAGCTATACTATTACTATTGTGCTCGTGCGTTATTAAAAGAGTCTCTGTTCCAGCAGAAATTGCAAATGTAATTGCATCAATTAATAACGCCCCTCTTGTACCGACCACCTTCACGAGTGCAAAACCAACAACCGGGCCTACCAATTTTATTAAATCGATTCCAGCATTAGAAATTGAGTTGAAAAAGCCAATCCTATTTTTATCTACTATTTCTTTAGTAATCGATTTAAATGTAGGTGAACTAAATGAAAAAACAAGTGCCAATAATGCATTTGCAATGACGAGTGCAATAACCATGCAATCCGAATTCAAGAAAAAACTTGCAAAAAAGCAGATAATGGCACTTAAACAATCAGAAACAATTATAATATTCTTCCGTTTTCCCAAATCTGCAATCACTCCACCTATTAGATTAAAAAAAATATTTATCACCACTTGTGAATTTTGATAAAGTGCAAGAATCCACATGCTATTTGTAAAATTTGAAACAATTGCAATACTATTCACATAATCAAAAACAATATCTCCTATTTTAGATGTCCACTGCCCCAAAATTAGCAGTCCCTCATTGCGGCTTATTTTTTTCATTTTACTTTTCCTTTCGGTGTTACAAATTCTCGAAATTCTTATCATCTAATCATAGCTACATCTAATATATTGCATGTTTCAAGCGCGATGTCGACAAATTTGTCACCAATCATTGAAAAGGAAGCACCAAGTCGTGTCATCATCTTACTCCGTTCAAGTCAATATGTATTTGAGAAAGTATTTACTAATATATAGGAGCTTCACTCTGCTTCTCCCTTACAGTTCACATCCCTGCTTAGTAGACACTTTGCAAAAAAAAGCTACTTTTCAACATGAGGCGCAGCATTAGGTGCTGCGCCTCATGTTGAAAAGTAGCTTTTTCATAAACAAATCATCCGAAAGATTTTATAATATCATGGATGATTTTCATTTGATTCTCAGAAAAATTTTTTCCTCGCTGACTAGGAACTAGATATTCTTGTTGTATTCTCCTTAAGAGATCACATTGCTCTTTAGTAAGTCCAGAAAGCGGAAGAACATTTACTGTTTCTAAATTCAGTAGTTCATCAGTAGAAATTCCAAACAGAAGTGAAATACTAACAAGAACATCCAATGGAATAGCATGAGCGTCACTTTCATAACCGCTAATTGTAGAAATGGACTTGTTCAGCCGCTTTGCAAGTTCAGATTGTGACCAGTTTCGACTTTCTCTCAAGTTTTTTAGCTTTTCACCAAGATAATGCTCCATTTCTGTTCACTCCTATCCTATTAGAGTGTACTATTTGCATATTCGATATAATCGTACTATAATTATTAGAATGTTCGATTATGTCGAATTTCATTGACTTGCGAAAGGAGTTGCGTTATTTTGAATGACAAAAAGATCATCAAATTGCAGTGGAGGATTGGCAAAATGAGAATTTTGATTTGTGATGATGAGCAAAAGTTGATTGACTTAGAGCTTTCTATTCTTCAAGAATATTGTCGGTCCACTAACATCGCTGCAACATTTTTTACATTCACAGATTCCCTAAGTGCTGGAAATATAGGTGAATTTGATATTGCGTTCTTAGATATTGATATGGAGAAACTAAATGGAATTGAGCTGGCTCGAAAATTGCGATCAAAAAACCCGACTTCCATTATTATTTTTGTTACAAACTTCATTCAATACGCCCCTGAAGGCTATGAAGTAAATGCTTTTCGTTATCTATTAAAGTCTGACATTCCTTACAAGCTCATTCCATACTTTGTGAATTCGCTACAAGAAGTTATTAATTCTCGTAAAACCGTTACTTTTTCGATTAGCGGCGAGTCAATAGATGTTCAAACCAAAAACATTTTATACCTGGAATCCGACAAGCATATTATTGTTATGCACTTAATTAATGATGCACGGACTGAGTATCGCTTTTACGGAAATATGGCGGTTCTTTCTGACAAACTTCAAAATCTAGGCTTTCTACGTATACATAAGAGCTACCTAGTAAATATGGAATACATTGAGCTCTTTCAATATGAAAAAGTTTATCTAAAAAGTGGTGTATGTGTTCCATCCAGTGAAAAAAAGCATAAAGAATTGAAACAGCTATACTTAAAATGGAGGGGAAAAAGTCGATGGGAACTTTCTTAAGTCTTTGTTATACCGCTGTTGATACAATATGTTTGATTTTATTTTTAGATGTTTTTGAGCAACGTCGCTTTGACGGATTAAAATTCCACCTCCATGTATTGGAATATGTACTTCTGAGTTGTTGGATTCCTTTAATTCTTTCAATCATTGTTGGACACAATCAAGCACTAAAAATTTTAATCATTTTACTGATCGATTTCATAATCGCCAAAAGGTTATATACAGAAATCTCAACTGCTATACTCTGCTTCTTTGTTAGCCTTGAATATTTATTATCATATTGCTTATCTTTCACTGTTGGAATGACATGCAGTGTAATTTTTGGAATGGATTCTAATACATTTCAAGCTTCACCTATCTGCGTAATGATTTATGGTATAATCGCTTATTCTTTACAGCTATTTTTAGCACTAATGTTCCGAAAAATCATGCGCCCCAGAAGGTTTGGGAAAAATCGACATTCTCTCCGAATATCACAAATAATTATGTACGGGTTATTTCCAAGTGCTTCGTTTATGGTATTGATTGTTCTACTCTATATATCCACCGGAAGAAATGTATCAGAAGCTATACTAGCATTTACTTGTGGATTGATTATTGCTGCAAATGCAGCAATAATCTTTCTTCTAGAACGTATGGAGCAGGCTATGGAACGAGAGCAACAGCTATTTTCATTGGGACAGCAACTTGAGGTTCAAGTACGGAGCATGGAATCTGCCAGCAAACTTTTTTCGGAACAACGCAAAAAAGTACATGATTATCGCTCACATCTCAACACTCTTCGTGTGCTTTTGCAGAACCATGAATACGAGCCAGCAGAAGTCTATTTGAACTCAGTATCCAAGCAACAAACCGAACGACTTTTTTTGGTAAATACTCATCATTCGATTTTGGATGCATTATTTAATACGAAAGCGTCAGAGGCAATTCAAGAGGGGATTGAAATTGATTTCAGAGTAAACGATTTATCAATGTTGCCATTTGAAGCAGCTGATATGGTTGTACTGCTTTCAAATTTGCTAGATAATGCAATTGAAGCCAATCGATCATACTGTGGAAGTAAGAAGATTCATGTAACAGCATTATGGAAAAAAAGCTTTTTATTTTCTATTCGAAACACCTCAAATCCTGTCAGAATTGAAAACAACACTATTCAAACGACCAAACCTGACCCCCAACTTCATGGTTTTGGACTTTCCAATGTGAAGCTTATCCTTGAAAAATATAATGGTGATTTCACTATGGATTATGAGGACAACTGGTTTCAATTTACTGGAGAAATTTCACAATAACCGATTTTGTGACAGAAAAAACCTACTTGATGACAAAAAAGTTGATTTATTTGCAAACTCAAGGTATTTAATTTATAAACTTTCAAGCATGGGAGTATGGATTGAATGAACCTCATTGCAACACACTTGGCAAAAAGGTTTTTGAAGAGGGAGCTAATTGCAGAAGAATCTCTTGAGTGGTGCATTTACGGAATCGAAAAAAGACTGTCAATGTTCACTACATGGACTCTTTTAATCTTATTGGGGAGTTACTGCTTCGGCTTTCGACGAACTATATCTTTTGCTGTTTGTTTTGTTACATTAAGAAAATATTCAAATGGGTACCATGCAAAAACGTATATCCATTGCTTATTGCTTTCTTTAATTCTCCAATCAGTTTCCATGATACTCATCAAAGCTCTCCCTACTAAATTTTTTGGGTTTGTTTGGATATTCTCTGATTTTGTGATTCTCAAAATTGCTCCTGTTAATAACAATCAATTACATTTAACGCAGTCAGAATTGTCTGCTCTAAAAAAACGAATCCCCTATGTGCTTTTTTTCGTCAACCTAACATGTATAATCTTAAGGTCACCACCAATTGAAAAAACACTTTCTAATGAGCTGGAAGGATTAACAGCTGCAATGTTATCAGATGCCTTGACGCTGCTAATCTTTGTATTAAAGAAAATATATGGGAGGATTATCCATGGAAATGAAAGTAAGAAATCTAATGAAAAAATCTCTTGAAAAAATGATGAAAAAAGATATGGAAGTCTGGCCGCCTGAGTGTTCCGGTTGGTTGTATCAACCGTGTCGTCCCAAATCACAGCTTATTAAAGATACTGACCCTCCCAAAAATCGATAACTTCATCAATTTTGTTTTTATTTTGAGGCTTTCTTAGACTCAAGGAAATCGCATTTTGAGTACATCATGCTAGACTTTAAGCCTAGTATGATGCACTTTTTGTTTACACTACGTTTGAGGAAAGCTATGCCGATTATCAACTTAAAGGAACACTACCCCACTGCGCATCCAAAAGACTTTTTTGTAGAAGTATCTGATGAAGTCCATCAGTTTCTCTTGTCTATGAAACGCAAAGAGGATGCTTTTGCCAGACAGGTGAGCCGTTACCACGCATATCACTCGCTAGACGATCCCGCTTTTTCTGCTGAGTCGTATCTTCTTGTGCCCACTCCAACACCTGCGGAGATCATAGAACGGCAACAGCATCTTGTGAACATCAACCATACAATTTTAGCTTTGTCTCCAAAACAAGCAAAGCGGTGCTACGATTACTTCTATTGTGGGATTTCCATGCCAAGCATAGCCGAAAAAGAGGGCACAACAGTAGGAAGTGTCTCGGGAAGTATTAAATCTGCTTTAATTAACCTCAGAGAAAAATGCAATTTGTTCATCAAGCCCTAACTTTTACCTGTTTTTTGTCCTATATAGTATAGGGATGTTTTTCTCTATCACGGAAAAGTGCAACCGCATTTTCCATGCTCCGCCCGCCTTGCCATCA
Source organism: Faecalibacterium sp. BCRC 81149 (assembly GCF_022750605.1). Taxonomy (NCBI): domain Bacteria; kingdom Bacillati; phylum Bacillota; class Clostridia; order Eubacteriales; family Oscillospiraceae; genus Faecalibacterium; species Faecalibacterium sp. BCRC 81149. The sequence continues at coordinate 39,016 of NZ_QXJA01000004.1, forward strand.
TCGACAAAGAAAGGACGAAGAAACATGAAAAGGAGATTGATCGAGTACCAACCGAACCCCGGCAACCAAAACTTGGTCCGCCGCCGATTGCATCTTTGCACTCTGACCTTATGGCGCAGCTTGCGACTGCGTTGCTCTGTGGTCGGAGGGCTGGCTTATGTACTTTGACTCTTACATTACAGGAAAACGCATCCAGCAGCTGCGCAAAACCAAAGGCTTAACGCAAGAACAATTTGCCGCAAAGCTGAATATCAGTGACCGCCATTTGGGAAAGATCGAACGAGGGGAAGGAACTGCTTCCATAGATTTGTTGGTAGAAGTAGCCATTTCACTGAACACCACTCTGGACTTTTTGATTCTTGGCGTATTGGACACTCCACGGGAAAGGGAGCTTAATGCACAGATCAAAAAGCAGCACCAGAAAATCCAGATTATCAAAAATAAGCTGAGCAATCTTATTGACGAACTGGATGCATCTGTATAACCACCATAAAGAAGTCGAGAAGCGATTCTCGGCTTCTTTTTTTGCGCCATTTTTTCGACGAATCTACGAAAAATCGGAACTGGCAGTTCCAGTTTTTGAGAAAAATCCGCTCAAAAAAGTGGCAAAACCGGAACTACCAGTTCCTTAAAAAGACAGTGTTTCTACGATAAACTATTGTCACAGCAAGGGCAACACCCCAGACGGGGAGATACCCGAAGCTGTAAGACGTACCTTGAAAACTGAATATCATTCCCTCGGACAAAACAATGAAACTTCCGTAATTCGCGGCCCGGCCATAAAGAAGGCGGGGTGGCTGAAAAGCCAATGAGAGGAAGGGTGCAGTCCCCCTCACCGAGGTGTATTCCAACCCCCACCGGGCGTCGAGGACAAATAGGGTGGGACACTTAAAACAAAATCTTCAAAGCCCACCACCGGAATTCTTCTGAATCAAGGCAGTGGGCTTTTTCCATACCGAATATTCATTCTGATGACACGGAGGTAATGATTATGAGCCGTACTTTTACCCACAAGACCGATGAATCGACCCTGACCACCCTCTGCCCCCGCTGCCTGAATGCCTTTCGGAACACCCGTGGCATCCGTGTCCGCCGTGCTGACCCCTACCAGCTCACCAAGGAGCCTTGCACCTACTGCCAGACCAACTTTGGCTACGACTACTACATCCAGCCCACCAGCCCGAAATCCACCTACTTTAAGAAGGGACGGTTTGATGATGAATCTGAATGCGCTTAAGATCGACCCAGAGTTTCAGGGCAAGATCCCGCCGCTGAACGCCGAGGAGGAGCACATCTTAGAGCAGAACATGATTCAGGAGCGGCGGCTACTGAATCCGCTCATCATCTGGAACGGTTACATACTGGATGGACATTCCCGGTATCGCATCCTCAAGCATCACCCGGAGATCGCTTTTGAAGTGAAGGAAATCCAGTTGCCCGACCGTTACGCTGCACTGGCATGGATTTGTCAGAATCAGTTGGGGCGCAGAAACCTTGACCCGGAACGCCGGAAGTTCTTGATGGGGAAAACCTATGAAAACGAAAAGCTCTCTGTAGGTGGGTCAATTCATCGAGCACATGATGAATCTGGGAGATTCACCTCATGTGCTCAAAATGATCACATGAGGTCAGCCGAAGGACGCACCTGCGAACGTATTGCTGCCAAAAACGGCGTTACCCCAATATTTGTTCGTCGAGCTGAAAAGTATGCGAAAGGCGTTGATGCGGCGGAAGCTGCCGTCCCCGGTGCAATGGAGGAAATACTGACCGGGCATATCAAGGCTACCGATGCCGAGATCACCGCTTTGGCGCAAACCCCAAAAGAAGAAATCCCGGCAATCATTAAGGAGCTGCGCAAACCCAAGAAGGACCGGAAAGCAAAGAAGCCGACAAGCCCGGAAAAATCCGATGTTGCTGCCGACGATGCTTCTGATTCCGATGAAGTCCATACCGAGGATGAAATTGTGCCGGTAAGCAATTCGCCCCCGGATTTCAAAAGGAGTATCCAAGGTCACAAACGCTGTCTTACAGACGAAGATCGAAAACGACTTCGGCAATCCATTGACAACCGCCATCATAAAACGGCCGTTGCGAACGGCTCAATTATGATGTGCGAAGTTCAGGGCGCAAAGGAGGATTTTATCCGCCGCTGGAATCTCGTATTCAAAGACTATCCCGATGTTTTTGAGGACAACGACTGCCGAAGTGCCATTCTTTTTCTGATTGATGACACTTCTGCCTATCTTCAGACGATAAAGGAGAGAGTGCTATGATGATTTCTAATCTGAACCTTGCCAAGCTGCCCGAATGTGTTTGCGAGATGCGCTACATCGACAGCGCACTCTTGACCCCCTGCGCGGAATACCAGCGTGTTTTGCGCACCAGAAAGGTGGAGGAGATTTCTGCTACCTTTTCGGAGTACGTTGCCAACGAACCGAGAGTCAGCTACCGTGATGGTCGCTACCATGTTTTTGATGGACAGAACACCATCGAAGCTCGTATCGCCTGCAACGGAGGTCATGACCTCCCGATCCTCTGCAAAGTCTTTCACGGTCTTTCCAAAAAGGATGAAGCCCTTTTGTTTGCTGTTCAGACGGGCATTTCCACCGATCTGACCGCAGGTGAGCGGCTTCGTGCTGACATCGTGGCAGAAGATGAGGATGCTTGTGCATTTGTTGCAGCCACCGAAGCAACTGGTGCTACTTTTGCACTGGATGGCATCCGAGCCGAGTGGAAGATCTACTGCATCCGCTCTGCCTATTATATTTACAAGAACTATGGCTCTGACATCTATCAGGAAGCCCTGAAGATTATCGTGGAGGCATGGTGGGGCGATTCCGATTCGTTCCTCTCCGGTATCCTCCACGGCGTTACCCGCTTTGTGGCAATGTATCGCGATGAGTACAGCCGGGAGCGGCTGATTATGCGGCTGGGTTCTGTCCACCCCAAGACCATCACCAAAAATGCACGGAAGGACACGGGCAACACCGCCGACCGCCACATGAAGCAGATTCTGGAGATCTACAATGGCTCCAGCCGTTCTCTGAGCCTTCCTGTAAAACGTTGATGCTCTCGCCTTTATCGGCATACTCCTTTTTCCTGCAAGAGCCGCCTGCCATAAACGGGCGGCTCTTGCTACATATAGAAGGATAGGAGGTCTGATCGCTATCATACCAAAAGACTGGAAATACCTCAGAGGGGACATTTACTATGCAGACATGGAGCCGCACATCGGCTCCGAACAGGGCGGCAACCGACCTGTGGTGGTTCTGCAAAACGATGTAGGAAACCGCTATGCGCCTACCCTTATTGTGGCGACAGTGACTTCCCGCACCGAGAAAAAGAAATACCAGCCCACGCATGTTCTGATAGCCCACAATACAGCCTTTGAGAAGCCGTCTGTGGTTCAACTGGAACAGATCTTCACGATAGACAAAAGCCGCATACAACGCTTCTTGGGGCAGACTACGCGGAACGAAATGCGCCGGATCGAAGAAGCGCTTCTGAATAGTTTGGAAATCAATGAATGGGACAGGAGGAATGCCGATGAATGAAAAAGTGATGGTATCGCCGGAGATCCAGAGCGAAGCAGTTGTCTTGCCGCAGATCGTCAGCATCAAGCAGGCAAGCCAGCGTATGGGCTTGCCTGAATATTACATCCGCCGCCTTTGCCGGGAGGTGCCGGGCATGGCGTTCCAGTCAGGCATCAAGTGGTACATCAACCTTGGCAAGATGGCTGACTACTTCAACGGTGGAACGACAACTTTGTGATTTGTCAAGGATGCGGGCGTAAACTGCGACATCCTAAAAATTAACCGCCCGAACTGCTATACTCATCGTGACAGAGATAACCACCACACAGAAAGGACGGTAAATATATGGCATCGTTTGAATTGCGAGAACCCAAAAAGAAGCCTCGTTATTATAAACTCATCGCAAATGTTCTGGTGAACGGCAAAATTGAACGCCGTTATGGTCGGTTCGATTTTGACCCCACCGAACTGAAAAACGCTCGTGCGCGCAACGCCGCTGCGAAAGCTGCCGCTGCCGAATTTGAACGGCTGGAACAGGAAAAGGCAGACAAGGAAGCCAGCAATGCAGGAAAGACCTTTGCAGTAGTGGCGCAGGAGTACATAGCTTCAAACCGTTCTCGTATGGCACCTTCAGTTCGTCTGAAGGGCGACTATGATAGCAACAGGAATAAAGAGAACACGAGTTTGAAAAAGGAAAAATATCTTCAGCGCATCCAGTGTTATCCGGAGTTTTCTGAAAAGCCGATTGCGTTGATTACAAAAAAGGATTGTGATTCGATGATTCGCTTCATTGAGGACAGTGACGCACGAGTTTACAAACGTGCAGTTTTGAAACCAGAAGCTAAAGAGTTCAAAACGGTGTCCTGCCCTAAAATTGCGAAGGAATGCACCATCCGAGAGGAAACCATTGAGCGAATCTTCCGTGGCGAAACGGTATCTTTGGATTCGGCACAACAGGTGGCAACGGCTTTAGGTAAGACCGTTGAACAGATGTTTGAAGTAGAGATTGATCGCCGTCCCATGACGAAAAAGACGATGCGAGAGTACAATCTGTTCATTCGGTCAGTTCTGAACTACGCCAATGATAACTATGGAACATCACTTCAAATGCCAATGATAAAGGCATCTGGTCGAAAAGGAAAATCGGTGGATTGCTTACATAGTGATGAGGTAGAAGCTCTGCAAGCTGCCTTACAAGAATGTTCTATGCTGGAAAAAGCAATCGTTTTGTGCTTGCTGAACACAGGTGTCCGCCGTGGTGAATTGGCTGGACTTACATGGAAAGACGTAAACTTCCGCGAGGGAACGATCCATGTGTCAAAATCCCTGCTGGTCTTTCCGAACTATGGCTATCAGCTTACCACAACGAAGGAAAGCAATATCCGTGATGTGGATGTTGCGCCGGAGTTCATGGATTTCCTGAAGGACTATTATGCACAGTGGAAAGCCCAGAAGAAGCTGATGGGTGCAAGCTGGCAGAAGAATTTGGAGAAGAAAGGCTCCAAATACGCACAGTCCCTTTTGGATTTGCGTGGGAACGACTTCGTGATTTGCAACGACTATGGTTTTCCTATCAACCCGGATAGCTATGGCGCATTGGTACGCCGTGTTGGAAAAAAGGCGGGCATTGAAAAAATTCATCCGCATATGTTCCGGCACACCTTCGTCAGCATTCTGCTATCCAATCCGAACATCGGCGTGGCGACAGTAGCCGCAGAAGCCGGACACGCACAGCCCAGTACTACCCTTGCAATTTACACGCAGGTCTATGATAGGCGGCGTGATGAGATTCGGAAACAGATGAGCAGAGAACTGTACAAGTGAGATTGCTCCATCAGGCAAAAGAAAAAGCACGAGACGCAAAATCTCGTGCTTTTTTGGTGGGCCATGAGGGATTCGAACCCCCACTGGAGCGGTTATGAGCCGCCGGCTTTAACCGTTAAGCTAATGGCCCTTATGACGTTGTTTCAAAGATCTGTAAAGTGGCTTTCGTACCCAGAAAATACCCAAGTCCGATTTTTAAGCCACTAGCAAACCAAAAAACAACGGAAAAACGCTGTTTGAAAGAGGCGGAAACGGTAAGGTCTGGCGGTTATGAGCCGCCAGCTCTGACCAACTGAGCTACTAGCCCCCATTGCCCGGTTTGCCGGGCGCACAAGTAAGTATAACAAAAAACGCGCGAAATGAAAAGCGTTTCGGGCAAAATTATTTTGTGCGGTGGGCTTCCAGCTTCTGCTGCATGAACTTGTCCAGCATTTCCTGCGGAAAAAGCGGCTCCTTGTAGCCAAAGGCCTCCCGGATGAAGATCAGGGTGGCAATGGTCTGCCGCCCGGGGTCAAGCCGGAGGGTATACAGGGTGTCCAGCGGCTGCTGGGTTGGCTGGTGCAGGGTCAGATGGAGCAGGAAACCGCCATCGTTCTCACGGCGGCACTCGTAGGCGAACTCGTCGTCCGGGCTGTGCCGGTCCAGCCGGTCGAAGCAGTCGTCCAGCGGCAGGTCGGTGCGGAATTCGGAAAGGCCGCTGGGGCCATACTGGCTGCGGCGGGCGTTTCCCCGCCGGGTGAGCAGAAAAACGATGCAGCCCAGGGCGGCCGCCAGCAGGATGAGTGAGAATACAACGTTCATGGGTCCCTCCGCAGATTTTGAATCATGTTTTCCTTATTGTAACACAACCTGCAGAAAATTGTGTTATAATATTTGAAACAATCCAAATTTTTGCTGGAGGACTTCCCCTATGAAGCTCAAATTCACCCATAAGACCTGGTATTTCTTCCTGCTGTGCGCGGCAGCGGCATCCATGCTCAACGGCTTTGCCGTGCTGGGCGGCATGGATTTTTCTTTTCTGGAGATGGTCGCGTTCTGCATCACCGGCATCACCATCCTGTTTCTGGCCGCCGAAAAGGGCTCCGACCCCAAGGACAAGCGCAGCTATTTCCTGATCTTTGTCCTGCTCATGCTCAGCTATGTGCTGAACGGCTGGGCAGCCTACTTATTCTCCGCACTGGTCTGGCCCGCCTTGCTGGCACTGGAGTACCAAAAGGGCAGGCCCATCCAGCGCCAGCTGCAGCTGGTGGGTGCCGCTGAGGCGTTCCACCTGCTCTTTGTCCTGCTCACGGTCTACGGCGGCATGGCAGGCCTGAGCTTCTGGGCCAATCTGCTCTGGGTGCTGCTGGCCTGCGCCCGGGGCTGGGCGGCACTGAGCCTGTACAAGATGCAGGAGGAAGACGCATGACCCAGCGGCGGCGGAACCGGCACCGCAAGCGCCAGGTTGGCCGCCGCGCCTTCCTGATCGGACTGGGCGGCTCTGTATCTGCCGCCCTGACGTATTATCTGCTGCGTTCTATCCCGGCAGGAAATAACGCGGAGCCTGTGCCATCGCCACAGACTGCCCCCAACCCCGCCCTGCCCAGCGGCGAGTGGCGGGCGGTGTGGGTGAGCTATCTCGAATTTGCAGAGATGGACTTTTCCTCAGAAAGCGCGTTCCGGGCCGATGCCGCCGCGCTGATGGACAACTGCCTGTCTCTTGGGTTGAACACCGTCATTGCGCAGGTGCGGCCCTTCGGGGATGCGCTTTACCGGAGCAGCCTCTTTCCGTGGAGCCACCTGTGCACCGGCGTGCAGGGGCAGGACCCGGGCTTCGACCCGCTGGACGTGCTGCTGACCGAGGCCCACGCCCGGGGGCTTTCACTGGAGGCATGGGTCAACCCCTACCGGCTCAGGAGCTCGGCCTCCATGCCCCCCGCTATTGCAGAGAACAGCCTGCTGAACACCCACCCGGAGTGGGTCTGCGCCGTGAACGAGGGGGCCTACCTGAACCCCGCCATTCCGGAGGCTGCCGACTATGTGGTGCAGGGCGTGGCAGAGCTGGTGCAGAATTACGCTGTAGACGGCATCCACTTTGACGACTACTTCTACCCCACCACCGATCCTTCCATTGACGCGGCGCAGTTTGCGGCCAGCGGAGAAACCGACCTGACCGCATGGCGGCGGGCCAACGTGACCCGGCTGGTCAAGGCTGCCCACGATGCCGTCAAGGCCGCCGACCCGACCCTGCGGTTCGGGGTCAGTCCACAGGGCAACCCGGACAACGACCGGAACGAGCAGTACACCGATCTCTCCGTCTGGCTGACGGCCTCCGGTGCGGATGCCGTTGTGGATTACCTCTGCCCCCAGATCTACTGGGGCTACGGCTATACCCTCTCCTCCGGCAGCACCCGCTTTGCCTTTGAGAACATCACCGCCGAGTGGCTGGCCCTGCCCCGGGCCGAAAGCACGGCCCTTTATTTCGGGCTGGGCGCTTATCGAATTGGTGTGGGAGACGGCGGAGCCAACGCCGACAGCGTCAGCCAGTGGTGCACCGGCAGCGCGCTGGCCCGGCAGGTGACCGACCTGCGCAGCGTCGGTGCCGGGGGCTGGGCGCTCTACCGCTATGGCTCCCTGTTCCGCTCCGACGAAAGCGGCCTTGCCGCCGCCGAACGTGCCGCTCTGACGGCATTGGACGGCTAAGACACAGAAAATCCCTTGTAAGCAGGAAAAAAATGCGGTATACTATGGTATCATGCAAAAATATCGCATTTTTCACCTGCTGTTTTTGAGGATAGAAAAACATGAGTAAAACAAAACGAATCCTTGCCTTTGCGCTGGCAGCTGTGCTGGCCGTTGTCGTCCTGAGCGGCTGCAAGAGCATTGCCCAAAAGGTGTTCGGGTCTTCCAACGAGGTGCAGGAGGATGACACCACCCAGTGGGCCGTGCTCAGCTCTGACCCACTGGTGATCGATGGCATTGCCGACACCACGGCCAAATATGCCACAGCCCGGGCCAACGGGGCGCTGAACATCGTGTTCAACGGCATCTGGAGCCGCCAGACCGAATACTTCACCGTGCCCAGCGGCCTGCTGAGCATTTACGGCTGCGGCACCACCGACGGCGGTGCCCAGAAGTTCAAGGTCTCCCTCTGGAAAAAGGTGGACGGCGGCGCGCAGTATGTGGACAACACCACCTTCTATTTCACCGCCGATGGTCAGAACTACCACTGCGACATCGACAACCTTGACCCCAACGCAAGCTACCGCGTTACCATTTCCTACGATTCCAGCCGTTACTACCTCTACGGTCTGATGAAAGTGGAGGGCATCGGCTGAAATGAACACACAAACGAAACACTCTCTCATGCTGATGCTCTGCGCCTTTATCTGGGGCACGGCGTTCGTGGCCCAGAGCGCAGGCTCCGGCATGGGGGCTTATTCTTTTCTGGCCGGGCGCAGCTGGCTGGCGGTGCTGGTGCTGCTGCCCACCGTCCGCGCCTTTGATGCCCTCCACCGCAGGCACGGCGCAGCCTATGGCTGGCCCAAAGCCCCTGCCGACCGCAGACTTCTGCTGACGGCGGGGCTTTGCTGCGGCACCCTGCTGTTTGCGGCCTCCGCTGCCCAGCAGATCGGCATCACGCTCAACCCTTCCACGGCCAAGGCCGGTTTCCTGACCGCCATGTATGTGGTGCTGGTGCCGGTGTTCGGGCTGTTTCTGGGGCGGCGGGGCAGTGCCCGGCTCTGGCTGAGTATGGTCATCGCCGTGGGCGGGCTCTACCTGCTCTGCATGAAAAACGGCTTTGGCGGCATTGAGGCCAGCGATTGGATCCTGCTTTCCTGCGCCGTGCTGTTCAGCTTTCAGATCATGACGGTGGACCACTTTGCCCCGCAGGTGGACGGTGTCCGCCTGAGCCTGCTGCAGTTCTTTGTGGTGGCCGTAGAGAGCACCGCTGCCGCCCTCCTGTTCGAGAATCCCACCCTGGCCGAGTTCGGGGCCAACTGGCTCCCGCTGGCCTACTGCGGCGTAATGTCCAGCGGCGTGGCCTACACCCTGCAGATCCTGGGCCAGCGGGACGTAAACCCCGCCATTGCAAGTCTCATCATGTGTCTGGAAAGCGTGTTCAGCGCGCTGGGCGGCTGGCTGCTGCTCCACCAGAGCCTTTCCATGCGGGAGGTCTTTGGCTGCACCCTCATCTTTGCAGCGGTGGTTCTGGCCCAGCTGCCCGTGGAGGACTGGCTGAAATGCCGCAGCGCAAGCCGGAAGTGACCCGGCGCACCGCCGCTGGCATCCCCTATGAGCTGACCCGCAAAAAGGTCAAGCGGCTCAACCTGCACATCCGGCGGGACGGCACCGTGGCCGTGAGCATCCCGTGGTCCTACACGGTGGGCTTTGCCGATGCCTTTGTGACAGAGCAGGCCCAGTGGATCCGGGAGGCGGTCTCCCGCCAGCTGCGGCGGAACGCCCGGGATGACCAGCCCCTGCCCTCCCAGGCGGAGGCACTGGCCTGTTTTACCGCCATGAGCGACAAGGTCTACCCAGCCTTTGCCGGGGTTCTGGGCGGGCAGAAACCCACCATCAAGGTGCGGGACATGACCAGCAGGTGGGGCGTGTGCTACATGAAACGGCGGCAGATCACCTTTGCATTGCAGCTCTACAATATGCCGCCCGCCGCACAGATCTATGTGGTGGTGCACGAGTACTGCCACTTCCTGCAGCCCAACCACAGCCCGGCTTTCTGGGCCGAGGTAGAAAGGCTGCTGCCGGACTGGAAAGAACGGCGGGCTTTATTGAAATAAACCTTGTGATAAAAATCAACAGGAGGGGTTCGACCCTTGGAAAGTGAAAAAAAGACCTCCGGCGGCGATAAATATTCAAAGCTGGCCGGAAACACCATTATCTTTGCCATTTCGAGCTTTTCGTCTAAGCTGCTGACCCTTTTGGTGCAGCCGTTCCTGACCTACGCCATGGCCGAGATCGCCGATCTGGGTCTGGCGAAGATCCTGAGCCAGTATGCAAACCTGCTCATCCCCTTTGTCTCGATGGGCATGTCCAACGCCATCATCCGCTTTGGCCTGGACAAGGGCAACAGCGAAAAGCAGGTGTTCACCAACGGCCTGCTGACCATTCTGGGGGGCTTCGGCATCCTGATCCTCTGCTGGCCTGTGGCGCAGTTCCTGCCCGATATGGCGCAGTACGGTCTTCTCATCTACATCTACGTCCTGATGAGCTGCCTGCGCACCCTCTGCACCCAGTTCGTGCGCAGCCGCCAGTGGAACAAGCTGGTGGCCGTGGACGGCATCCTGTGCACCTTTGCCACCCTGATGTTCTATGTGCTCTACCTTGTGGGCTTCCACTGGGGTGCCAACGGCTACCTGCTGGCCATCATCAGCGGCGACCTGGTCAGCGTGCTCTTCCTCAGCATCACCGGCAGGCTGTGGAACTATGTGGAGCTCAAGGGCCTGAACCGGGATCTCTGGCAGCAGATGCTCCGCTTTTCCCTGCCCATGATCCCGGCCCAGATCAGTTTCTGGGTCATCAACGCATCGGACCTGTTCTTCGTGCGCGAGATGTGCGGCGGGCTGGACGGCCACAGCGGCGATGCCTGGAGCGGCCTGCTTTCCACCGGCTACTTCCTGCCCACCATCCTGACTACGCTGGGTCTGATCTTCTACGATGCCTGGCAGCTCTCCGCCGTGACCGAGGAGGAGGGCCGCGCCCGGTTCTTTACCAAGATCTTCCGCACCTATTCCTCGGTGCTGTTCTGCTGTGCAGCGGGCATCATCTGGCTCTGCCGCCCGGTCATGCACGTGATGAAGGCCAACTACTACTACGCCTGGCACTTTGTGCCCTTCCTGACGCTGGCTTCCACCTGCAGCTGCTTCAACCAGTTCCTCAACAGCGCATACGTTGTCAACAAAAAGTCCACCCACAGCCTGTGGACCATGCTGGCCGGTGCTGTGAGCAACTGCATTATGAACTACTTCTTCATCAAGTGGTGGGGGCCCATTGGCGCAACGGTGGCTTCCTTCTTCGGTCTGGGCATCGTGTTCGTGCTGCGCGCGCTGGATGCCCACAACATGATCGGTATGTCCATCCACCCGGGCCGGGTGGCGCTGAACTTCGGCGTGCTGGCGGGCGAAGCCCTGCTCCTGCTGGCCGAGCCTCCGCTCTACGGCCTGTGGACAGGCCTCCTGACCGCCGCCATCATCCTGTTCAACTTTGCAGGTGTCTGGGCCATGGCCCGGATGCTCCTGCCCAAGCTCCTGGGCCGCCGGGGCAGAGCCCTGGTGAGCACAGTGGACAACTGGATCAAAAAGTAAGCAAAAAACGACCCTCTCCGGGAATTGCAATGCAATGCGGAGAGGGTCGTTTTCTCTTAATATTCCAACTTATACGCCAAAGAACTCCTTGGCAATATCGGCACTCTGCTTGGCATCCTTGGCGTACCAGTCGGCACCGATCTTTTTTGCATATTCGGGGGTCAGCACAGCGCCGCCCACCATGATCTTACAGTCCAGTTTGGCATCGTGCAGGGCCCGGATGGTCTCCTCCATGCTCTTGAGGGTGGTGGTCATCAGGGCGGAAAGCCCCACCAGATGCACATCCTTCTCCCGGACGGTATTCACGACCGTTTCCACCGGCACGTCACGGCCCAGGTCGATGACCTCAAAGCCATAGTTTTCCAGGATGACCCGGACGATGTTCTTGCCGATGTCGTGGACATCGCCCTTGACGGTGGCAATGACGATGCGTCCCTTGCTGGCGCTGCCCTCGCCCTTTTGGGCAATGGCGGTCTTGATCTCCTCAAAGGCTCCCTGCGCGGCGGTGGCCGCCTGCAGCAGCTGCGGCAGGAAGAGGGTTCCCTTTTCATACTTTGCGCCCACGATATCCAGCGCCGGAATGAGGGCTTCGTCCACCAGCTCCAGCGGCTCCTTTTCCTCCAGCAGCGCCCGGGTGCGGGCAGCCGCCTCGCCCTTCAAGCCCTTTTCCACCGCCTTCATCAAGGGGGCATAGGGGCCGGCGGCCTCCGGCGTTTCGCCTGCTGCCGGGGCGGTCTGAGCATTCTGCACGGCCTGCACCAGTGCGGCAGAAGCGGGCACCCGGTTGGCATACCGCTCAATGTACTTCGTGCTCTGCCGGTCCCGGTTGGTCAGAACGTTGTAAGCGTAGACCGCTGCCATCATCTCCTCGCTGGAGGGGTTCATAATGGCAAGGTCAAGCCCGGCATACATGGCCATGGTGAGGAAGGTGGTGTTCAGGTAGGAGCGGCAGGGCAGGCCAAAGCTGATGTTGGACACGCCCAGAATGGTGCGCACCCCCAGCTCCTCCTTGCAGGCGTGAAGGGCCTGCACCGTGGCAAGCACATCCTCCTGCTGGGCGCTGGCCGTCAGGGTCAGGCAGTCGATATAGATATCCTCCTGCGGGATGCCTGCCGCCAGTGCCGCGTCCCGGATGCGGCGGGCAATGGCCACGCGGTCCTCGGCTTTGGGCAGGATGCCCCGCTCGTCAATGGCAAGGCCGACCACCGCCGCGCCGTACTTTTTGCACAGGGGCAGAATGGTGTTCAGCTTTTCCGCCTCGCCGTTCACCGAGTTGACGATGGGCTTGCCGTTGTAGACCCGCAGGCCCCGTTCCAGCGCCTCGGCATGAGAGGAATCCAGCTGCAACGGCAGGCTGACCACGCTCTGCAGGGCCTTGACCACCTGCTCCATCAGGGCAGGCTCATCCACACCGGGCGCACCTACGTTCACATCCAGGATCTGGGCCCCGGCCTCGGTCTGGCTCACGGCCTGTTCCAGCACATAGTTCATATCCCCTTCCCGCAGGGCCTGCTGGAACCGCTTTTTGCCGGTGGGATTGATGCGCTCACCCACCACCGTAATGCCGTCCACATCCACGCAGTCCATGGGGCTGCACACCACCGACTTCATGGGGTGGTCGGAGCGGCCCGGCCTGCAATCGGCAAACACACCGTTCAGCAGCTGGATAAACTCCGGGGTGGTGCCGCAGCAGCCGCCTGCAGCAAACAGGCCCAGCTCCCGGTAGGGCTTCATCTGCATGGCGTAGAGCTGCGGGGTGATATCGTAGCCCGAGCCATCGGCGCGGGGCAGGCCCGCGTTGGGCTTGACGAACACCGGGAAGCTGCCGGGCAGTGCCTCGGCCAGCCGCTTTGCCATGGGGAAGATCTCCTTGGGGCCAAGAGAGCAGTTGATGCCCACGGCATCGGCTCCCAGGCCCCGGGCGGTGGCGGCAAAGCTCTCGACCGTGCAGCCGGTAAAGGTGCGGCCGCCTGCTTCAAAGCTCATGCTGGCCAGCACGGGCAGGCTGCTGTTCTCCTTGACGGCCAGCAGGGCGGCCTTCAGCTCATACAGATCGGTAAAGGTCTCAAGGAACACGAGGTCAGCCCCGGCGGCCACGCCTGCCCGGACGATGCGGCCATACTCTGCCACGGCATCCTCAAACGCAAGGGTGCCGTTGGGTTCCAGCAGCTCCCCCAGGGGGCCCACATCCAGTGCGGCCAGTGCGCCGTAAGGGGCACAGGCCCGTTTGCAGTTGGCAATACCCGCCGCAATGATCTCCTCCAGCGTGTACTCGCTGCCCGCCAGCTTGTGGGCGGAAGCGCCAAAAGTATTGGCATTGATGATGCGGCTGCCTGCGGCGGCGTACCGGGCATGGATGCTCTCGATGAGCGCCGGGTCGGTGATGTTCAGCTCCTCGGGGCGGGCCCCCAGTTTCAGGCCCGCAGCCTGCAGCATGGTGCCCATGCCGCCATCCAGCAGGATGGTATTGGGCCGGTCAAACAGTTCATTCGCTTGCACAGGTGATCCCCCTCTTTCTATATTCGCACCGGGTGCAGAGCACGCAGTGCCCGCACCCCGCCAGATGACCCCGGACCGGGTGATCGCTGACCCCCAGAATGGCCGTGATGCTCTTGCGGGGGGTCATCAGGTTGTTTTCCGTGACACAGAGCCCGGCGCGGCGGGCGGTGTCCAGCGCGGCCGCCAACAGCGGCTGCACGGCAAGGGGCCAGTCCCCGTAGCCCGGGGAATAGCGCCCCGTCAGATACTTTCCCTGCCGGGCAGCCCACTGGCGCAGCTCAGCCTCAGCGGCTTCGGCAGCCTGTTCGGCCAGCGCGGAGCCCAGCGCATCCGATGCCACACCGGCGGCGATATCGCCCACACCGGCCCGGCGGATCTGGGCATCCACACCGGGGCCAAGCGTCACGGCCAGCAGCAGGGCGGCGGTGCAGCCTTCCAGATGCTTTGCCACATCTTCCCCCGCCAGGATCCCCGCCGCTGTCAGGCTGTCGGGGTCGGCCTCCAGCCAGACCGCCCGGGGCGTGGCCGCCGCCAGCAGCGGCACGGCGCATTTTTCCAGCAGTGCCTGGGTAGCCGCGTCCGCGCCGCCCCGGGCCCCGAAGTACCGCGCCGCCTGTGCAAGATCGATGCCCTCCGGCTTTTCCAGCCGCAGCGGCATACTCGGCCCAATGCTCATCTGCCCGCCCTCCTTTACAAGAATAAAGAATAGACTTAGTATACAGCACCGGGGGCCAGCCGTCAACGATTTCAAACTTTCCAACTTTTTTGCAATAAACCTATTGACAATCTGGGTAAATAGGGATATAATCCAGACAACAAATCCACCAACCTAGTGGGAAATTAAGATCAAGTTTCCCGGGGTCGTAGAGGATTGGGAAAATCGTTGAAAGGAGGGCACCAAAATGACGCTGATCTGGAAAAACCTGCTCCACGCGAACTTCCGTTGTGGGCGAATGTACACCACCCGGGCAGAATATGGGACCGAGCGCTGTGCATTGCCCTCTGCAGACCGAATGTGTGTGCGAATGTGATGGCAAAGCTGCCAAAGCGCAGAACCTGAATTTTTTGCCCGGTGCACTGAAATGGTGTCAGTGACCGGGATTTTTTATGCGCCAGAATTATACTTTAAGTACAGATAGAGAGGTTAATTACTATGTCTAACTATAAATTTGAGACCCTGCAGCTTCACGTTGGCCAGGAGCAGGCCGATCCCGCAACCGATTCCCGCGCCGTGCCCATCTACCAGACCACTTCCTATGTGTTCCGCAACAGCCAGCACGCCGCTGACCGTTTCGGTCTGGCCGATGCAGGCAACATCTACGGCCGCCTGACCAACTCCACGCAGGACGTGTTCGAGAAGCGCATCGCTGCTTTGGAGGGCGGCGTGGCTGCTCTGGCCACTGCTTCCGGCGCTGCCGCCATCACCTACACCATCGAGGCGCTGGCACAGGCCGGTGACCACATCGTGGCACAAAAGACCATCTACGGCGGCAGCTACAACCTGCTGGAGCACACCCTGACCCAGTTCGGCGTGACCACCACCTTTGTCAACGCTCACGATCTGGCCGAGGTGGAGAACGCCATCCAGCCCAACACCAAGGCCGTCTATCTGGAGACGCTGGGCAACCCCAACAGCGATATCCCCGACATTGATGCCATCGCCGCCATTGCCCACAAGCACGGCCTGCCGCTGGTCATCGACAACACCTTCGGCACCCCGTACCTGATCCGTCCCATCGAGCACGGCGCAGACATCGTGGTTCACTCCGCCACCAAGTTCATCGGCGGCCACGGCACCACCCTGGGCGGCATCATCGTGGACAGCGGCAAATTTGACTGGAAAGCCAGCGGCAAGTTCGGCAATATCGCCGCTCCCAACCCCAGCTACCACGGTGTTTCCTTCGCCGATGCCGCAGGCCCTGCTGCCTTCGTTACCTACATCCGCGCCATCCTGCTGCGCGATACCGGTGCCACCATCTCCCCGTTCAATGCATTCCTGCTGCTGCAGGGCACCGAGACCCTGAGCCTGCGCATCGAGCGCCATGTGGAGAACACCAAGAAGGTGGTCGAATTCCTGGCAAACCATCCTCAGGTGGAAAAGGTCAACCACCCCTCTCTGCCCGATCACCCGGATCACGCCCTGTACGAGAAGTATTTCCCCAACGGCGGCGCATCCATCTTCACCTTCAACATCAAGGGCGGCCGTGAGGAAGCCTTCAAGTTCATTGACAACCTGAAGATCTTCTCCCTGCTGGCAAACGTTGCGGACGTGAAGAGCCTGGTCATCCACCCGGCCTCCACCACCCACAGCCAGCTGAACGAGCAGGAGCTGGCCGAGCAGCAGATCTATCAGAACACCATCCGCCTGTCCATCGGCACCGAGCACATTGATGACATCATCGCCGATCTGGAAGCTGGCTTCGCAGCCGTCCGCGGCGAGTAATCCCCCTGTCCCCCATGCTCTGACAAAAACTCTCCTCCCTTCTCCTTTTTGATCGTGTGTGCAAAGAACCGCCGCCCGAAATTTCCGGGCGGCGGTTCTTTTTTGCGTGTTCGTGTTTTTACAGCCGGCGTTCCAGCCAGTCACCAATGTCAGCAAAGACCTCTTCGCGGTTCAGCTCCACCAGCAGCTCATGCCGGGCGCTGGGGTACAGCTTGACCTCGATGTTCTTCACACCGGCATCCAGCAGGCTCTTGACCGCCCGCTTCACACCTGCGCCCTGTTCGCCCACCGGGTCGGCATCGCCTGCCAGGAACAGCAGGGGCAGATCCTTGGGCACCCGAGCCAGAAGAGCCGGGTCGTACAGCCGCAGGATGCCGCTGAACATGCTGTAATAGGCGTTCAGGGTAAAGATAAAGGTACAGCGCTCGTCGGCGCGGTAGCGGTCCACCTCCACCGGGTCACGGTTGAGCCAGTCGTGGGCCGTGCGGCCCTCCAGCCCCTTGTTGTACCCCAGAAACGAAAGTCTGGCCACCAGTTTGCTGCGGTAGTGCCAGCCATGGAACACGGCCAGCACCCGGCAGATGGTCCTGGCCAGCTGCACCAGCGCTTTGGGCTGGTAGCCGGTGCCCATGATGATGGCACCGTCCAGCTCATCGCCCCACTCACAGAGGTACTGCCGCGCGTAGAACGAGCCCATGCTGTGGCCCAGCAGGAAATAGGGCACGCCGGGATACAGCTGCTTTGTCAGGGTCGTCACAGCGTGCAGATCCTCCAGCAGGGCGCGGTTGCCGTCGGGTTCGCCGAAGTAGCCGTAATCCTCTTTGGTGCGGATGGACCCGCCGTGGCCCAGGTGGTCGTTGCCGGTGACAAGGATGCCCCGGGCGGCCAGGTTCTCGGCCAGCGGCTTATAGCGGTCGATGAACTCCACCATCCCGTGGGAGAGCTGCAGCACCGCCCGCACCTCTCCCTCCGGCACACAGCGGAACGCGTGGAGCGTCCGCCCCGGCTGGCAGGACGGCAGGGTAAAGTCGATCATCTGGCTCATGGGCTGCCCTCCTTCTCCGCTTTATTTTTTCATGCTGCCGATCTTCTTGCGGCAGGAGGTGCAGATGCAGTAGCCTGCATACTGGATGGCGTTGTCGTCCACCTCGCCGCAGAAATCGCAGCTGCCGGTGGGGCGGTATTTTTTGAGGATGATCTCATCGCCCTCCACAAAGATCTCCAGCTTGGCATCGTTGTCCAGCTTCATGCTGGTGCGCAGCTCCTTGGGCAGGACGATACGGCCCAGGCCGTCAACGCCGCGGACGATTCCGGTACTCTTCATAGTTTTTTCTTCTCCTTTGTCATTTACACCTCAGACAGCCATTTTCCAATTTTCTCCCGGCCCTGATCTCTCCTTCAGAGCCTTCAAAGGAAAATTGTGCCATCTCTCCCACTCAGTATACAAAATTTCCAATCATTCGTCAATGATTGCGTGCAGTTTCGACAAAAAGATTTTTCTTTTGCTTCCAAACGCCCATTCTGCCAAATCTGCGGCCGATTCGTTGACAAAACAGCGCACAGCGATTAAACTAAAAGGTAGCTATCCGCAATTTTTTGCCTGTAAATATAAAGGAGCGTTTTTTTATGCCGAGCAATAAAGTCCGCACCCGTTTTGCCCCCTCGCCCACCGGCTACATGCACGTTGGCAACCTGCGCACCGCGCTGTACACCTACCTGATGGCCAAGCACGAGGACGGCACCTTCATCCTGCGCATTGAGGACACCGACCAGGGCCGTTACGTTGAGGGCGCTGTGGATGTCATCTACAACACCCTGCGGGAGACCGGCCTGCTGTGGGACGAGGGCCCGGACATCGGCGGCCCTGTGGGCCCCTACGTTCAGAGCGAGCGGATGGGCATGTTCAAGCAGTATGCCGAGCAGCTGGTGGCAGAGGGCAAGGCCTACTACTGCTTCTGCACCGAGGAGCGGCTGGAGGCACTGCACGCCGAGCAGCGCGCCAACGGTGAGATGACCCACTACGACGGCTGCTGCCGTGACCTGCCCGAGGAGGAGGTCAAGCAGCGTCTGGCCGCAGGTGAGCCCTACGTCATCCGCCAGAAGATCCCCAAGGAGGGCGTGACCGGCTTTGATGATGTGGTCTACGGCCACATCGAGGTCGAGAACAGCGAGATGGACGACCAGATCCTCATCAAGACCGACGGAATGCCCACCTACAACTTTGCCAATGTTGTGGACGACCACCTGATGGGCATCACCCATGTCATCCGCGGCAGCGAGTATCTGTCCTCCACCCCCAAGTACAACCTGCTGTATCAGGCCTTTGGCTGGGAGATCCCCACCTATATCCACTGCCCGCCCGTGATGAAGGACGCGCAGAACAAGCTGTCCAAGCGCAACGGCGATGCCAGCTATCAGGATCTGGTGGCCAAGGGCTACCTGAGCGAGGCCGTGATGAACTACATCTGCCTGCTGGGCTGGAGCCCCAAGGGCGAGTACGCCGAGCAGGAGATCTTCAGCCTGGAAGAGCTCATCAAGATCTGGAGCCCGGACGGCATCTCCAAGTCCCCCGCCATCTTCGACCCCCTCAAGCTGCGGGCCATCAACGCGGAGTATATCCGCCGCCTGAGCCCTGAGGAGTTCCAGAAGAAGGCCGAGCCCTGGATCGATCAGGCCGTGCACACCCCCATCGACAAGAAGCTGCTCTGCGCCAACCTGCAGCCCCGCTGTGAGGTGCTGGGCGAGATCCCCGAGCAGCTGGACTTCTTTGACGCAATGCCTGACTACGATGTGAGCCTGTACACCAACAAGAAGCAGAAGACCACCCCGGAGACCGCCCGGGAGGCACTGGAAGCCCTGCTGCCCCTGCTGAGCGACGAGAGCCTGGACTTCTCTGACCGCGACACTGTGTTCAACGCCTGCAAGGCCAAGGCCGAGGAGCTGGGCAAGAAGAACGGCTGGCTGCTCTACCCGCTGGGCATTGCCCTTTCCGGCAAACAGCACACCCCCGGCGGCGGCACCGACCTTGCCTGCATGATGGGCCGCGAGACGACCCTTGCCCGTGTCAAAGCTGCCATTGAGAAGCTGAACGGCTGATCTTCCTTCCCCTTTTCGCAATCATATCCACGGAGGTGTTTTTATGATGTACCCGTTTATGACACTGGACGACAACACCGAGATCGTGCATTCCGAGATGCAGCCAGACCACCGTGTAAAGGTCTACATCGAAAAGCCCGACGAGAAGGATTGTTTCCACTCTGCGGTCTGCTATCTGCCGGATTATACCTGGGAGGATGTCAGCGGCTTCACCCCTGCTGAGATCGACCGCTACCAGAAGTTCCTGGAATCCACTGCACATCTGATCCTGCAGTTTTCCCAGGAAGGAGGGGTAGAAAATGCCGCAGGTTTTTAAGATCGGCTCCTACTGGGTCTACTTCTGGGCCAACGAAAATGATCCGCTGGAACCCATTCATGTTCATGTTTCACAGGGTGCTCCCAGCAGCAACGCGACCAAGATCTGGATCACGCGGGCCGGGAAATGCTATCTGTGCCACAACAATTCCAACATTCCGCCCCGTGTTCTGCGAAACATCATGGCTATCATCGAAGCACGAAGCGATGAAGTGATTGCCAAATGGATGAATTTCTTTGGTGAAGTGCGCTATTTCTGCTGATTTGAGCCGCTTCCCCGCATGACCCCATAAAACGCCGCGCGCCTGCGCTACAGTATATGCAAAGGGCGCGGGAAACAGAACATTGCAAAAGATCCCCGCCGGAAAGCGGGGATTTTTTCATGCCGGAAACCACAAAACTCCACCCGAAGCAGCCTGTTGCCGCCGCGTTGGCCTCCCGGGCGGCGGTACGCCCGGCCCTGCGGCAGGGCGGGGCCTTTGCGCTGGGGCTTGCCGGGGGCTGGGCCGTTCTCTACGGAGCCCTGCTCCCCTTTGGGCTGGGGCTGACATTGGGCCTGCCTGCGGACTGCTTTGCCGCCTGCGCAGCCGGGGCCGCACTGAGCATCCTGTTCCACGGGTTCGGGGCGTTTTCACTGGACAGCCTCTGCCTGCTCTGCGCCGTGGGGGCGGCCGTGGCCGCCCGATGGCTCTGGCCCGGCAGGCTCCGCCCGGCATTTCTGGCCGGGTGCGGGGCGCTGGTGCTGGGAGGTGTCTGCTTTGCGCTGGGGCCCGGCGGGGCAGGCTTCACGCTGGTGTTCTTCTGCGGGGCAGATGCCCTGCTGGCGGGCGGCTTCGGCTATGCGCTGCAGCGCTTCCCGCCCGAAAAGCCCGGTTTTGGCACCCTGCTGGCCGCTTCTGTCGTGGCGGCGGCGCTGGGCGGGCTGCGCTTCGGCCCCCTCTGTCCCGGGGCAGCAGCCTGTGCCATGGTGGATGCCGCCCTCTGCTGCCGTGGGCAGGAAAAGCCCGCGCTGGCCTTTGCTGCCTTCACCGGAGCCGCGCTCTGCGCCGCAGACCCTTCCCTTGCCCCGGCCGCAGTGGGGCTCTGCTGCGGCACGGCGGCAGCGGTCCTGCTGGCCCCCGGGCGGCGGGCTGAGACCCTTGCCGCCTGTGCGGGCGGGTGTGTGCTGGGGGTGCTCTGTGTTCCCGCCTCCGGCACGGCCCTGCCCCTGCTCCTCAGCGCCGGGCTGGGCTTTGCGGCCCCCGCCTTTTTCCCAAAACATTGGCTGACACCGGTGCCGGAAGCCCCCGCGCCGCCCGAGGAGCCGCCCCGGCTATCTGCCGCCGCCACCCGGCTGGAAGCAGTGGCCGAGAGCCTTTCCTCGCTGGCCGAGACGGTGAACGCTGTGTACGATGCGTTTCCCCGCCGGTGCGACACCTTCCGCTGGGTCATCGACAACACCCACGACAGCCTGTGCTTCAACTGCGGGCGGCGGGAAACCTGCTGGAAGCAGGAATACACCGCCACGCTGGAGGGGATGAACGCCCTGCGGCCTATTCTGGAACAGCAGGGACACCTGCAGACCGGCGACCTGCCCGGCCAGCTGTCCAGATGCATCCACCCGGCGGCGCTCTGTGCAGCGGCAAACCGCTCCTTTGCACTCTACCGGAGCCGGAAGGAAGCCCACGTCCACGCTGAGGCCATGCGCACCGCCCTGACCGAGCAATACAGCGCCATGGCCGATGCCCTGAGCGTGCTCAGTGAGCAGCTGGGCCGCCCCGGAAACCCGGAGCCCTACAAATCCGGGCGGGTGGCCGCGTTTTTTGCCAGCCTGGGCACGCCGCCGCTGGAATGCGCTGTCACGCTGGACGACCTGGGCCGGACACGGGCGGCGGTCACCCTGCCCCGCACCCGCTTCTCTTCCCCCGAGCTGGCCGCACTGGCGCAGGAGACCGGACGCATCTGCCGCCGGGACTTCGACCCGCCGCAGGTGCTCTCCTGCAAAGGGATGACCACCCTGCTCTTCTGCGAAAAGCCCGCCCTCCGGGCCGTGTTCGGAACTGCAGGCACAGCGGCAAAGGGCACTGTCTCCGGGGATGCGGTCCAGCAGTTCTGCAGCCCGGCCGCTGCCCAGATGATCCTGTGTGACGGCATGGGCACAGGCCGCCCGGCCGCCGTGGATGGCAGCCTTGCCGCCGAGCTCACTGCCCGCCTGCTGAAAGCCGGTTTCACCGCTGAGCTGGCGGCGCGGCTGGTCAATGTGGCGCTGGCCCTGAAAAGCGATGAGGAGAGCGGGGCAACCCTCGACCTGATCAGCGTGGATCTTTACACCGGCACGGCACGGATCTTCAAGGCCGGGGCCGCCCCGGGCTTTCTGGTGCACGGGGGCCGCGCCCGTCCGGTGGGCGATATCAGCCTGCCCATCGGCATTCTGGGCGGCGTGAACGGCCAGAGCCGGGTGGTGCATCTTGCTGCCGGGGACTATGCCGTACTGGTCTCGGACGGTCTGCTGGTGGACGGCCCCGGCTGGGTGGCCAAGCAGCTGGAACTCTCCGCCGCTGCAGGCGACCCGCCCGAGAAGGTGGCCCGGATCCTTGTGGAGACCGCCCGCGCCCGCGCCGAACAGACCGGCCGACCCGATGATATCACCGCCGCCGTGCTCCGGTTAGAGCCCTGCGGACATTGAAAATTTCACAAAAGGGGCATATAATAGCCTTATCTTTTCCAAGGGAGGACTGCCCATGTTAAAACTCACCGTTTCCCAAGATGGCTGCGGCGATTTTGCCAGCATCTCGGAGGCCGTGCTGGCGGTGCCCTACGAGCTGGAAGCAGAGATCTGCATCGGGCCCGGCATCTACCGGGAAAAGCTGGTCTGTGAAAAACGGGCGCTCACCCTGCGGGGCGCGGGAGCCGATGCCACAACCCTGATCTTTGGGGACGGCGGCAAGCTGCCCCACCCGGATGGGCGGCCCACCCACACCTTCCGCAGCTACACCGCTTTTTTCAGCGGCGGCAGCATAACGGTGGAGGATCTGAGCATTGCCAACGATGCCGGTCCGGGCAGTGCCGTGGGGCAGGCCATTGCCGCCTATGTGGATGCTGAAAAGGCCGTGTTCCGCCGGGTAAGGCTGCTGGGCAACCAGGACACGCTCTTCTGCGCGCCCCTGCCCGAGGCTGAACGGGAGAAGGACGGTTTTCTGGGCCCCCGCAAGTTTGCGCCCCGCCGCCCCTCGGCGCAGTATTACCAGAGCTGCGAGATCGCGGGGGACATCGACTTCATCTTTGGCGGGGCCGATGCCCTGTTTGAGCAGTGCATCCTGCGCACGGTAGACAACCACCTTCCCCACAGCTACATCACCGCCCCCTCGGGCAGCGCCAACGGGTTGGGCTTCGTGTTCTGGGACTGCGATTTCGTCTCCGACTGCCCCGCCGGAACGGTCTATCTGGGCAGGCCCTGGCGGCCCACCGGCAAGACTGCCGTGCTGGACTGCCGCCTTGGAGCCCACATTGCGCCGGAGGGCTTTTCCGGCTGGAATGACCGCACGGACACCTGCCTTGCCCGCTTTGCCGAGGCCGGAAGCAGCGGCCCGGGGGCACGCCAGCGCCCGGACTGGGTCGCAGCGCCCTCTGCCGCCGATGCCGCCGCCCTGCTGGCCCGGGCGCGGAAGCTCTGTCGCCCCTGAGATCAAAAACAAAGGAATGTGAATATGAAGAAACTCCCCAACGCCGTAAAATGGCTCATTATCGTGGTGGTGCTGGCCCTGATGGGCTGGATGCTGGTCAAGGTGAACGACCGCGCCTCCCGCGTGAAGATGCCGGAACCGGACAACAGTCTGGGCATTTACCGGAAAGCAGATGCTTAAAAAGAGCGACCCTCTCCGTCATTGTTTCGGAATGACGGAGAGGGTCGCTTTACTTTGTATCCGTTGCAATGAACCAGAAGGTCGTGCCCTTGCCCAGCGTGCTCTGCACGCCGAAGCGGAAGCCGTGCTGCTGGAAGATGGCCTTGGTGATGGAAAGCCCCAGGCCGGTGCCCTGCTTGCCCGCATCGGAGCGGGAGCGGTAATACCGGTCAAAGATATAGGGCAGATCCTCGGCACAGATGCCGGGGCCGTGGTCCTCGATCTCCACCCGGACCCCCTCGGGCACCTTAGAGGCCCGCAGGAGGAAGATGCCGTCCCCGCCGATGTGGTGCATGGCGTTGCCCAGCAGGTTGTGGAGGGCGCGCTGCATCATGTTGGGGTCGGCATAGACAGGCAGCTCTTCCTCCGGCAGCTCCAGCTTGAGCTGCCAGCCATTTTGGGCACAGACCGCGTCATAGCGCTCGCTGACCTCATCGCAGAGCTGGCCCATATCAAAGTGGACCTTCTCGCACTTTTCCGCGCCGCTGGTCACCTTGCTCAGCTCCATGACGCTGGAGACCAGCGCCGTCAGCCGGTCGGCCTCATCCACGATGATGTTCATCTGCTCGTCCCGGTGGGCCTTGTCGTCGCCGGTGATGTCCCGAACCGTCTCCGCATAGCCCTTGATGAGGGTCAGCGGGGTGCGCAGGTCGTGGGAGACATTTGCCAGCAGGTCGCGCTGCATCTGAGCCGCGTGCTGGACCTCCCTGGCCATGTGGTTGAACTCCTGCGCCAGATCGCCCAGTTCGTCCCGGCGGTTGGTCTCCACCTGCACGGCATAATCGCCCTGTGCCACCTGCCGGGCCGCCCCCGAAAGCTGGCGCAGGGGCTTGGTGAACCACTCACTGAACAGCCACGCCGCGCTCATGGAAAAGGCAAAGATCAGCGCCGCCGCCAGCGGCAGCACCGTGCTCATCACCTCACCGGCCTCCGAGACATGCATCAGGCTTGTGGTCACCAGCACGGTATAGCTGCCGTCGGAGGTCGTTCTGCCCACCATCAGCTCCACCGTGCCCGAGGGCGTGGGCGGATTGATCTTCCGCACACAGCTGCCGGTCTCGCGGCAGAGCTGACGCATGGCGCGGGCGGTGCTGTAAGAGGGCAGCTCGCTGTTTTCATCGGTGGGCCGGGTGCGGTGAAGGTTGCAGTAGGAGAGGTTCTCCACCTTGAAGATCTGCCGCAGCGTGACATCGGAGATGTCCACGCAGAAGCTGCTCATGCCGCCATTTTCGTAGATCTCGCTGCCGAGCTGGTTGAAAAACTGGCTGTTGACATAGAGCTGACTGCCGAACCCCCAATAAGAGAGGGTCTGGCCGTCGGCAATGGCATCGTCCAGCTTCTGCACGATGGCATCCGCCTGTTCGGTCAGCTGCTTCTGGATATGGGTGGTGTACAGGGGCTCCAGCAGCTGGGTGCACAAAAACCAGAACAGCACCAGCAGCAGCAGGCAGATGAAGCAGAGGAACCACATCAGCTGCCCGCGGATGCCCACGGTACGCCGCTTTTTTTCGGGTTGCCGCATCAACCGCAAACCTCCTGTTTAACGCGCTGCATCCGGGTCGAACTTATAGCCGATGCCCCACACGGTGGCAATATAGCCCCGGCATCTGCCCAGATGGCCGCGCAGCATCTTGACGTGGGTATCCACGGTGCGGTCCTCACCGAAATAGTCGTAGTTCCACACCTTCTGCAGGATCTTCTCCCGGCTCAGGGCAATGCCCTTGTTGGAGGCCAGAAACACCAGCAGGTCAAACTCCTTGGGGGTCAGGCTCACATCCTCACCCGCCACTCGCACGGTGTGGCTGGCCGTGTCGATGGTCAGTTCGCCGAAGGTCATGGTGCCGTCCGATGCCTCGGAGCGGGGCATGGTGCGGTTGAGCACCGCCTTGACACGGGCCACCAGCTCCCGCGGGGAGAAGGGCTTGACCACATAGTCATCCGCGCCGCCTTCCAGACCGGCCAGCTTGTCATATTCCTCGCCGCGCGCGGTCAGGATGATCACCGGCGTGTTGATGTGGCGGGCGCGCATCTCGCGCAGGCAGGTCATGCCGTCCATAAAGGGCATCATCACATCCAGGATCACCAGATCAAAACCGCCGCCGCTCAGCAGCGAAAGGGCGGCAGAGCCGTCGCCCGCTTCCTCGCAGACATAGCCGGCATATTGTAAATGCTCCCGGATCAGTTCCCGGATGCGGGGTTCATCATCAACGATCAGTATCTTTGCCATCTGAGGTTTCCTCCTCGTTATCAAAATAGCTCCAGTTTCTAGGGGTATCATAATATAATTATTGGAAAATTTTGTGAAGTTTAAGTGAATGGTTTGGAAAACCGCCGCCCCATTTCTTTTAGTATACCACAAAAGCCCCGCAAGAAACAGCAGGAGCCTGCCGCCCGCTTGCTTCTCTGCTATAAAGTGTGCTATACTGATTTGATAAAAACAACCATCAGAACAAAGGAAATCTGCCTATGCGCATCGGATTCGTTGAACTGCTTCTCATCCTGCTCATCGCGTCACTGACCATCGGGCCCAGTGCGGCCCTGTGGGTAGACCGCTGGCTTCGCCGCGCCAACCGGGCCAGTGCCGCCGCTGCCCGCCGCCGGGCCGTGCAGGAGGCCCAGCGTGCCGCCGAGCGGGAGGAAGTGCTCCAGAGGTTCCAGAAATTGAGCATCGTGTTTACGCTGGCCGCGGTTGCTGCGCTGGTCTGGGCGCTGGTGCTCCGGCCCATTGAGTCCCCTCCCAAAGCCTACACCGCCCCGGATCACCGGCAGGCCTCCGGCGCGGCACAGGCAGCGCTTTCCACCGACCGCAGGGAGATCTGGGATCTGGGCGGGTATCAGGGTGTGGACTGCATCCGCACCCGGGATGGCCTTGTCTATGCGGCGGCATGGAATGGCTCCTCCCTGAAAAAACGCACCAGCGATCTGGTGCGCACCGACGGCGGCAACGCTGCGGTCATCCTGAGCGTAGAGGGCGAGCTGACCGGCTTTGCGTTCGATGCTGCGGGAGACCTGTGGCTCACAGTTCTTACCCCTGCCGGGGGCACCCTCTGCCGCGCCCGGCACGACAGCTGGGGCGCTTCGGTGGAGCAGGTGGTCACGCAGATCGACGGTGCCCCGCTGGGAGCCCTTTCTGCCGTGGAAGTCGGTGCGGACGGCAAGGTCTACTTTGCCATGGTCGGGCAGGAGAGCGCGGAACAGGGGCTGGAAAGCGCCCTGCGCACCGAGCTGCTGGCCCACACCGGAACAGGCGCGGTATACGTTTATGATCCCGCTGCCCGCACCGTGGAGCAGGTGGTGGGCGGCATTGCCGGAGCGTCCGGCCTTGCGCTGAACGAGCGCACCCAGACCCTCTACATCTCCGACCTCGGCAGCCGCTGCATCTGGAGCGCGGCGGCCTCTGCCCGCAGCCTGACCGCAGGGGGCAAGGGCTGTCAGAGCAGCTTCAGCGGGCTGCCGGGCTATCCCGGCGCGCTGGCGCTGGATGAGGACAGCACCCTCTACATCAGCTACCGCTGGGCCAGCTCCAGCTGGCTGGAACGCCATGCAGGCAGCACTTTCCTGCGCGGTGTGGCCCTGCGGCTGAGCGAATCGATGCAGGAGAACCTGTTCTCCCTGCCCGCCGACGGCATCCGCGCCGAGGCCGTTTCCACCGCCAGCGGAAGCTGGCTGTGGAGCTTTTCCGGCAAGCCTCAGGGCAGCAGCTCTGCCCTCTGCCCGGTGGAGAACCGGGTGTATTTTGGCATCGCGGGAGAAAAAGCGCTTTATTCTGTACGGGTCTGAACCGCTCCATCACGCTTCGCATGCCAGCTCCCCTGCCAGGGGAGCCCTGGGCATCCCGGAAAAATTGTTGTAAACGCTTGGGCCCAATCGAACATAGAACATCGGGTCATCGCGGCAACCAATCGATACGAGGTAATTGATATGACAGACGCATTCAAACAGCAGATCCAGGCGGAAGCCCGGCAGGCAGTGGAAGAGCTGCTGGAACAGGCAAAGCTGAAAAAAGGCGACGTGTTCGTGGTGGGCTGCTCGTCCAGCGAGATCGTGGGCGGGCACATCGGCAAGGACAGCAGTCTGGAGGCAGCGCAGGCCGTCTACGCAGGCATTGCGCCGGTGCTGGCCCAGCGCGGCATCTGGCTGGCGGCACAGTGCTGCGAGCACCTGAACCGGGCCATTATCATGGAGCGGGAAGCCGCCGAACAATACGGCTGGGAGGAAGTGTGTGTCGTGCCCCGGCCCCATGCGGGCGGCAGCTGGGCCACCACCTGCTGGAAGCAGTGCAAAGACCCCATTGCCGTGGAGGAGATCCGCGCTCACGCCGGTATCGACATTGGCGGCACCCTGATCGGGATGCACCTGCGCCGGGTGGCCGTGCCGGTGCGGCTGAGCCTGAGCCGGATCGGCGAAGCAAACATTCTCTGCGCCCGCACCCGCCCGAAGCTCATCGGCGGGGAGCGCGCAAAATATACCGAGGAGGACTGATGCCTTATGGCAGAAAAAACACCGGAAGAGATGCGGGAGGCCGTGCTGGCCATCCGTGAAAAGATGGCCGCTGCTGCCCGGGAGGCGGGCCGCGCCCCTGCCGAGGTCCAGCTGTGCGCCGCCTGCAAGACCCGCACCGCTGAAACCGTGGCCGCAAGTGCCGCCCTGCCCATTGACGTGTTTGGCGAAAACCATGTGCAGGAGCTCTGCGCAAACTTTGACGCAGGCGCTTACTGCGGCAAGCCCAGCCATTTCATCGGACACCTGCAGACCAACAAGATCAAAAAAGTCCTGGGCCGGGCCAGCCTGATCCAGAGCGTGGGCAGTGAACATCTGCTGACCGCCATCGAGAAGGAAGCCGCCAAGGCGGGCATCGTGCAGAACGTCCTGCTGGAGGTGAACATCGGCGGGGAGGAGAGCAAGAGCGGCGTTTCGCCGGAAGCGCTCTGGCCCCTGCTGGATGCCGCTGCCGCACAGGAGCACATCCGGGTCAAGGGCCTGATGGCCATTCCCCCGGTCAATGATGACGATGCGCAGAACCGCCGGTATCTCGCCGCCGTCCACGACCTGTTCGTAAAGGCCGGGGAGCGCGGCTATTCCAACGTGGAGATGCAGACCCTCTCCATGGGCATGAGCGGCGACTACGAGAACGCCATCCGCGAAGGCGCAACGCTGGTGCGCATTGGCACCGCGATCTACGGCGAACGGGATTACAGCAAGAAATAAACCTCTCCGTCATCGCTGACGCGCTGACACCTCTCCTAGTAGGAGAGGCAAGTCCACCGCAGGGTAAGCTTGGCTCCCCTATCAGGGGAGCTGTCTGCGAAGCAGACTGAGAGGTTCAAATCAAGGAGGAACCATGGCAAAACAGAACATCAAAGACCCCGGTGCGCATCACAACAGCAGCGGCGCGCTCATCCGCCGCTTTTTACCCTATCTGGCAAAACACAAGGCAGTGCTCTTTCTCGACCTGTTCTGTGCCGCGCTGACCACCCTGTGTGACATCTTCCTGCCCAAGATCATGAGCACCATCACCAACTCGGCCATGGGCGTGGGCATCACCCTGACCACCGGCATCGTGCTCAAGCTGGCGGGCATCTACTTTGTGCTCCGCATCATCGACGGTGCGGCCCAGTATTTCATGTCCGGCATCGGCCACATCATGGGCGTGCACATCGAGACCGACATGCGCCGGGATGCCTTTGACCATCTGCTGCTGCTCGACCACACCTACTACAACAACACCAAGGTCGGCACCATCATGGGCCGCATCACCAACGATCTGTTCGATGTGACCGAGTTTGCCCACCACTGCCCCGAGGAATTTTTCATCGCCTTCATCAAGATCCTGGCCTCCTTCATCATCCTGTGCCAGGCCAGCATCCCGCTGACGCTGGCGGTGTTCGCCTGCGTGCCCCTGATGGGCGTGGTATCCGTTTATCTGAACGGCCGTCTGCGTGCCCGGTTCCGGCAGCAGCGCATCCAGATCGGTGAGCTGAACGCCACCATCGAGGACAGCCTGCTGGGTCAGGGCGTGGTAAAAGCCTTTGCTGCCGAGGAGCAGGAGCGCGCCAAGTTCGAGCAGGGCAACAAGGACTTTGAGCACATCAAGACGCTGGGCTACTACGCCATGGCGGCTTTCAACACCTCCACCCGCCTGTTCGACGGCCTGATGTATCTGGTGGTCATTCTGGCGGGCGGCCTGTCGCTGGTCAACGGCAAGATCACCGCCGGTGACCTGGTGGCCTACATGCTCTATGTCACCACTCTCATCGCTACCATCCGCCGCATCGTCGAGTTCGCCGAGCAGTTCCAGCGCGGCATGACCGGCATCGAGCGCTTTGCCGAGATCATGGACACCCCCGTGCCCATCCACGATGCCCCGGATGCCCGGCCCCTGCAGCCCGGCCCCGGTGCCATCCGCTTTGACGATGTCAGCTTTGAGTACCCTGACGACCACAACAAGGTGCTCCATCATGTCAGTCTGGACATCAAGGCAGGCGAACGGCTGGCTCTGGTCGGCCCATCCGGCGGCGGCAAGACCACCCTGTGCAACCTCATCCCCCGCTTCTACGATGTGACCAGCGGCCACATCTACATTGACGGGCAGGACATCCAGCAGGTCACCCTCAAGAGCCTGCGCGAGGACATCGGCATCGTCCAGCAGGACGTGTACCTGTTCAGCGGCTCTGTGGCGGATAACATCGCCTACGGCAAGCCCGATGCCACCCGGGAGGAGATCATCGAAGCCGCTCGTCTGGCCGGTGCAGAGCGCTTTATCATGGCCCTGAAGGACGGCTTCGACACCTATGTCGGCGAGCGCGGTGTCAAGCTCTCGGGCGGCCAGAAGCAGCGCATCGCCATTGCCCGTGTCTTCCTGAAGAACCCGCCCATCCTGATCCTGGACGAGGCCACCAGTGCACTGGACAACGAGAGCGAGATTCTTGTGGGGCAGAGCCTGGAAAAGCTGGCCCATGGCCGCACCACCCTGACCATCGCCCACCGCCTGACCACCATCAAGAACTACGACCGCATCCTGGTGCTTGGCTCCGAGGGCATTGTGGAATCCGGCACCCACGAAGAGCTGCTAGCAAAGCAGGGAGTGTACTACCGCCTGTGGAACCAGCTGCCCGGTGAGGACACCTTGTAAAGCAAAATCATTGCATAAAAAAAGCGGAACCGCTGAGTTTTCAACGGTTCCGCTTTTTGTTGTGGAAAACCAGGTGTTATTTTTCTTCCGGTTCATCGTCCAGCTTTTTCCGATTCTTCTGCACCAGATGTGCACAGAATTGGAGCAGCGCAAAGCAGAGCAGACCTGTCGAAACACCAGTAAACGCAGCGCCCATCCAATAGCCATAGGTCAGGCCATGAAGCACCGTAACCGCCACAGCCGCCAGCAGAGAACAAACCGCATTGGCACCCATACTGGAAGAAAGATGGCGGTCCCACAGGCCATTCCGGACGCACTCTGCAACGGTGTAAACACATCCGGCCATAAAAACGACCCCTTCTCCGGTCGCTTTATCTGCATTGCCCGTCAGCTGCTGAATCACCATTGCGGCCAGCAGACCGCCCCACATCAGCCAGAAGCCACGCCTCTCAATTTTGGACATGGTCTGCTCCTGCATCTCATCCAGAACATTTTTCTTGCTGTACAGTGAAAATTTCATTTCTCATTCCTCCCAGAACAGTTCATCCAGTGTTTTTCCCAGAATTTTGCAGATGCTGCGGCAGAGATTGATGGTGGGGTTGTACTCGCCCTTTTCGATCGCGTTGATGGTCTGGCGCGAGACCCCAGCCGCTTCTGCCAATGCCCCCTGCGTCATATCTTTTTCCGCGCGGGCAGCTTTCAGTTTCAGATTCTTCGGCATCCTGTCACCTCGTCTCTTTCCTGTGAGGGTAAGCTCATTCCCTCTGGATACAGAATAGCACTCGCCAGACATTATGTCAAGTATAATTTACTTTTTGTCTTGTATTTTATATTTCAAAAATAGAAAAAGCCCCGTGTCTGGCATATCGCACCGGCACGGGGCTTTGCAATGATTTCAGAAAAACGTTCCCGGCCCGCCTGGATGTAAGGATGCAACCGGACGCGCTCCAAAATCCCGGAGATAGTGCTGTTCCAGTTCTTCCGTTTTTGCCTCAAAAATAACCACGGCAGATTTACAATTGTTTTTTCATCAGCTTCAGGTTCGTTGCTTCCGCCATCCCGAAGCCGCCGTAAAAGTGCATGTGATGCGCATCATCCGGACAGACCAGTTCAATCATCTGTGCACCACGTTCCCGCACACGCTGTTCCACTTCTTGGAGAAGTAATCTGCCATACCCCTTGTTCTGATACTCCCCGAAAATCAGGATCTCGTCGAGATAATAGAATGTAAAATCATCGTAGCTTTCCAAAAAACCGATGACAAGCCCTGTTGGAATATCGTTGTCATCTTCTTGCATCAGGCAGAGGGAATCCTCCATCGTTACCATTTGATGGATTCGCTTATATGCCTTTTCATAAGTCCAGCACCCGCCAGAATGTTGGTTGTAGTGGTTCATATAAAGCGTTGCTACTTTTTCAACATTTTCCTCTGTAAGAGGGGTATAATTCATTGATTCAGCTCCTTCTTCTTATAAAATAAAAATCCCCATGCCCACACGATTGAGATGTGGGCATGGGGCTCAACCATTTCATCAGGTCGCAGCTTTCTGCAAGTAAAACTCACTTTCTGCCACACGGGTCACAAAGTCGTATTCCAGACGGGTAGCCCGGGAGGGTACGATATCATACCGTTTGCAGACGGTGCGGAAATAGGAAAAGTATTCCCTGTCCTCTTCATCCAGCGGAGCAACCCACCGGCATTCGGTCGGCTCCATCATTCTCCCACGATGAGCCGCACGGCACCATAGATGCCGGCATCATTGCCGAGGGTAGCGGCAACGATGGGGGTCTCGCGGCAGGAGCTGAAGGCATAGGTCTTGAAATGCTCCCGCAGGGGGTTGAAGAGGACATCACCGGCACGGGCGACACCGCCGCCCACCATGAACATCTCGGGGTCGGTGGTAGAGGCAATGGAGGCCAGCGCCATGCCCAGGGTGTCAGTCATCTCGTCCACCTCACGGGCGGCCAGTGCATCGCCTGCACGGGCGGCATCAAAGACATCCTTGGCGGCAAAGTCGGTGCCGCGCAGGGTGCAGGGGGTGTCCGGGTTCTCGTCCAGCAGCTTCTTCATACAGCGGACCACGCCGGTGGCGCTGGAATACTGCTCCAGACAGCCGTGCTTGCCGCAGCCGCAGACCGCCGTCTCGTGGGGGTTGACGGTGATGTGGCCGATCTCGCCGCCTGCACCGTGTGCACCCTCGGTGATCCTGCCGTTGACGATGACACCGCCGCCGACACCGGTGCCCAGCGTGACCATCACCGCGCTGCGGCAGCCCTTGGCACAGCCCATCCAGATCTCGCCCAGCGCGGCCACGTTGGCATCGTTGCCCACCAGCACCTTGATGCCGTCCAGCAGGCCGGACAGCTGGATGGAGACGTTCCGCTCACCCCAGCCGCCGAGGTTGGCGCAGACAATGGGCACGATGCGGCTGTCCAGCACAGGGCCGGGCACACCAACACCCACGCCCTCCACCTGCTCGGCAGTGATGCCGTTTTCCTGCATCTTGTCCTTCACGGCCTTGGCCAGGTTTCCAAGGATGTGTTCCCCTGCATTGGAGGTGTCGGTGGGCACCTCCCACTTTTCCAGCAGAGCGCCCGCCGTGGTGAACAGGCCCACCTTGGCCGTGGTGCCGCCCAGGTCGATGCCGAATGCGTACTCTTTCATATTCATTTACCCCTTCTTTGCGGCGGTCAGGCCGCCGGTTTTCTCATCGTTATCATTATAGCATATCCATTTGCAAATGACAGAGGCTGAAACAGGATTTATGCAAAAAGCCGAAAATCCGTTTCGATTTTTGGCAAAGCAAAAGGCCCTCCCGCAGTGGGAGGGCCGGAAAGCCTTGGGAGAACTTACTCCTCGTCAGAGGATTCCTCTTCGTCATCCTCATCCTCGTCGTCATCATCCGTCTTGGGCTTATAGAAAATGCCGCTGAGGAAGATGCTGATAAAGTACAGCAGGCACATGGGAACAGCCACGAAGCACTGCGACACGATATCGGGCGGGGTGATGATGGCTGCGACCAGGAAGATCAGGACAATGGCAACGCCGCGGCCCTTCTTCATGATCTCGGGGTTTGCAATGCCCATCTTGGCCAGAATGATGGTGACCAGAGGCATTTCAAACACACAGCCGAAGATGATGAACATGGTCAGGCAGAGGTTGATGTAGCTCTCGATGCTGATGGATGCCGTGATGTAATCGGTACCCTCCAGCGTGACGAGGAAGTTCAGCATGAACGGCAGGGTGACCTTGTAGGCGAACAGCACACCCACGCAGAACAGAGCCAGACCGAACAGCAGCACCAGCCGGAAGAAGAAGCTCTCGCTCCGTTTCAGGCCGGGCTTTGCAAAGGCGTAGACCTGATACAGCGCCACCGGAATGGTCACGATCACCGCAGCGATCAGGGACACCCGGAAATACTGCATCAGCTTTTCCTGCGGGGCCAGGAACACGAAGGTGTAGTTCGCATTCATTGCCATGGCCGTCAGCAGGTCGATCAGCTTATCCGAAATTGCCAGGAAGCCGATCACGCCCACTACAAACACCGCCGCGCAGATGATCAGCCGGTTCCGCAGCTCTTTCAGATGTCCGGTCAGCGTCATGCTGCCGTCGTCCGACATGACTTCGGCTTTCTTTTTGCGCTTCACGTTGGTAGCCACAAATTACTCCTCGTCCTTCTTCTCAGCCTTTTCCTCGGTCTTGGTCTCGGCAGGCTTGGCATCGCCGTTCTCATCCACGTCGTCCATGCCTTCCTTAAAGTTCTTCATGGTCTTGCCGAACATCTTGCCCAGCTTCGGCAGGTTCTTGGGTCCAAAGATGACCAGAACGATGATCAGAACAATGATAAGCTCCTGAGGTCCGATTCTCATAATAATAATCTCCTTTTTCCTCTTGCCGCGCCGCTCTGGCGGGCTGGATTCCAGTTTTTATCCTACAACCGCGGGCGCGGGTGTATCCATGTACTTAGACCTTTGCCTCTTCGGCAGGGGCAGCCTCCTCAGCGGGAGCAGCCTCGGCAGGGGCTTCGTTTGCAGCGGGGGCCTCCTCGGGCTTTTCCTCTGCAGCAGGCTCTTCTGCCTTTTCCTCTGCCTTCACAGGCTCAGCGGCAGGCTCCTCCGCCTTGACGGGCTCTTCGGGCAGCTCCTCCACGGTATCCTCCAGCTCGGCCACTTCCTCGACCTCTTCGGCCTTCTTGGCTTCTTCCTTGCTGGTCTTACCAATGTTGGTAAAGCTCTTGGTGACATCCTTCATGCTGTCGTCGATGTCCTTCTTGATGTCGGTCAGGGGAGCAACAGCTTCCTTGATGGGGGCCTGGATCTCGTTCAGGGGCTCCACCACATTCTTCTGGATCTCCTCGGAAGCGGCACCGGTGTACTTCTTCAGCTCCCGCAGCATCTTGCCGAGCTTGCGGGCGTACTCGGGCAGCTTATCGGGGCCGATGACCACGAAGGCCACGATGGCCACCAGGATCAGCTCTGTAATACCAATTTTCATAGCGTTCCAATTCCTTTCCTCTCACACAACAGGCATCCTTTGCGGCCTGCCGTGCTGTTACTGCACAGGGGATGCGGCGCGGTGTGCGCCTTTGTTGCCCTATGTATACCGGAAGTGTGTGAACTTCAAATGAACTTATTTTGAACAGTATATGAATAAGAGCAATTTTTCCGTCAATTATATAACAATTCATATACTCCATCAATGATATTACGCCTTGGAATCACTTGACCGGATTGGTCAGCGTACCAATACCCTCGATCTCGCACCGCACCACATCTCCGGGTTTGAGGAACTGCGACGGGTCCATACCCATGCCCACACCCGCCGGGGTGCCGGTGGCAATGATGGTGCCCGCTTTCAGGGTCATGCCCTGCGAAAGCTCGGCAACGACATGGTCGATGTCAAAGATCTGCAGGGCGGTATTGGAATCCTGCCGCTTCTCGCCGTTGACAAAGCTGCGGATGCCCAGCCTGGGCGGGTAGTCGGCAAAGGCATCTGCCGTGACGATGCAGGGCCCGATGGGGGTAAAGCCGTCCAGACTCTTGCCGAAGTACCACTGTTTGTGCGCCGTCTGCACATCCCGGGCCGAGACATCGTTCAGGATGGTATAGCCGAAGATATAGTCCCGGGTCTGACCGGCGGGCACATCCCTGGCATCCTTGCCCAGCACCACAGCCAGCTCACACTCATAATCCAGCTTTTTCACCAGATCGGTGTGGGCCTCGATGGGGCCGCCGTCCGGCACGGCGCGGGTCACGCGCTTGGAAAAGTAGATGGCATCCTCGTGCTTGGTGGCAAAGGCAGCGGCAGAATATTTCTCCGCCTCATCGGAGTGGGCCATATAATTGATGCCCAGGCAGATGACATCCTGTGCCGGGGCCGGGATGGGGCTTTCCAGCGTGACGGCCTCCACAGGCAGAGCGGGAATGCCCGCAATGGCCAGCGACAGCCCATACCGCACCTGCGGGGTCAGAAACGGGATGGCCTCGCTCAGGGTCTCATAGCTCAGGCCCAGCCAGCTCAGCGGCCAGACCTGCCGCCCATCCTCCGATAAGATCGCCGGGTCTTCCACGCCGTCCGGCAAGCGGCAGGTAATAAAGCGCATACCGTATCCCCTTTCTCAGTGCCGATACGCAATGGCGTTCCGGATACGCTCCGCCTCTGCCTGACCGGCCAGCTGGCGCACCAGTTCCAGTGCAAAGGGGATGGCACCGCCCAACCCATAGCTGGTGGTGATGTTGCCATCCACCACGACCTCTTCATCGTGGACGACGGCACCGGCCAGCTGATCCTGGAAGCCAGCGTGGGCGGTGGCGTTCCTGCCCTCCAGCAGGCCCAGAGAGGCCAGGATGCTGGGGGCGGCACAGATGGCGGCCACCTTCCGGCCTGCCCTGGCAAAGGCGGCGCAGGTCTCGGTGACCGTCTTGTTGGCGGCAAGGTTGGGTGTGCCCGGGATCCCGCCGGGCAGAATGACCATGTCCACATCGGAATAATCCACTTCCTCGGCCAGCGCATCGGCGGTCAGGTGGATCTTATGGCTGCTCACCAGCTCCCTGCGGCCCATGGCAGAGGCCACGATGACCTCCACCTTGGCGCGGCGCAGCAGGTCTACCACCAGCAGGGCTTCGCACTCCTCGGTGCCATCGGCAAAAAATACAACTGCCTTACTCATCTTTACAGACTCCCTTCTAAAAAAGCGCACCGCAGAGCGGGTGCTCCCCTGCCCCGCGGCGCGCGGTCCGTGTTATTCTTCGGCGGGCTGTTCCGCCTTTTCTTCCAGCAGGCGGCGCAGCACACTGTCATCTTTGCTGATGACCCGGCTCACCCGGCTGATGATGGCGCTGGACGCGCCAATGTTGCCCATGATGCTGGTATAGCTCTGCTTGTTGACCAGCTTTTCCGCGATGTTATACCGCTGCTCCATTGCACTGAGCTCGGCGTAACTGCACACATCCTGTAAAAAGCGGTAGCACTCCTCAGGCGTTTTCAGCTCCAGCAATGCAGAATACAGGCCGGACTCTCCGGTGGGATGATCTTTTGCCATGGCTTGTTCCTCCCCTATCGTTCAGGTTGGGTCTGGCCCGCGCGGGGCACTTCAATACACTACTTTATTGTAGTGCAAACGCGGCAAAAAATCAACGGGAAATTTACAGCATTTTTTCCAGCGTGGTCAGCTGCATGGAAATGCCCGCAGCTTCTGCCTCGGCGGGGCCCAGCACGCGGTAGCCCTTGGTCTTGAAGAACTGCAGCACCGGCAGGCACTTGGTGTGCACCTCGCAGTACAGGCGGCCCCGGCCCTCACCCCGGGCCAGGCGCTCGCAGGTGGCCAGGATATCCCGGCCCAGTGCCTTGCCCCGGTACTCGGGCTTGAGGTAGAGGTGGAGCAGGTGCAGGGCCGTGTTCTCCATCTTCCAGGCAAAGTAGCCGATGGTCTTGCCGCCCAGCACCACGAGGAAATAATTCACATCGTTGTCGATATCCGCCTCAATGGCATCGGCGCTCTGCAGCGTTTCCACCAGTGTGTCCAGCTGCTTTGCAGGGTAATAGCGCTTGTAGACCTCGTGCCAGATCTCACTGGCAAGGTCAGCGTTGGCGTGAATGTATTTGGCCTTTGCGACCAGCTTGTAATCGGGTTTCATAGTGCTCCTTATGCGTATACGATATAATCCGGCTTGCGGGGGGCGGCGGGGCGGGGTTCCTCTGCCGGGTAGCCCAGAATGCAGTGGCCCACGCCGATGTAATCTCCCTCAATGCCCCACTTTTTCAGCAGGGCCTTGCCCTCTTCGGTCTCGAACTCTTCCTTTGCGCGGTTGATCCAGCAGCTGCCCAGCCCGACGGCGGCAGCAGCATTCATCAGGTTGCCCATCACAAGGCTGCCGTCCTGCACGCCACAGCGGGCGTTGGCATCCGCCAGCACCACCAGAATGGTGGGGGCACCGTACATGGGGTCGCCCGTGTTGCCCATCACGGCGGCATTCATCCGGGTGAGCTGGGCGCGGGTCTTGGCATCCTGCACCACCACGATCTTTGCGCTCTGGCGGTTCATAGCGCTGGGGGCAAAGGTGCCTGCACGCAGAACGGCTTCCAGCTCCTCTTTCGTGATCTGCTCCGGCTTGTAGGCGCGGCAGCTGCGGCGGGTCTCAAGGGTATGTAAGGTCTCATTGGTCATAGCAATTTCCCTCCCTGAAAGTTCTGATGTTATTGTACCATACAACGCCGTAAAGTGCAAAACAAAAAGGCGGCTGCGCCTTCCTTTTTGAAAGCGCAGCCGCCTTTTTGCTCTTCGTTGGTTTGGAACGAGATGTTTTACAGCGCGGTCTTGATGTTGTGATGCGTGGAGCTGTAACGAACAACTGCTTCCATCAGGGCAACGGGCCACAGAATGACCTTACCCAGGATCTCGGCCGGCTTGACATCCACCGTATCCATGCTGTTGATGCCGAACAGAACCAGACAAGCAATGCCGCAACCCAGAATGTAATAGTACATAAGTCAAACCTCCTATATTTTTCTCACAGGCTTACGCCTGAAGCTCAAGTGTCGGCGGGGCGTTTTCCGCTCTCCGCATCCTTACTATACCGCAATTTTGATATAAAGTCAATATCCAAAAACGTGAAACAAATTAAAGTTTCTTTTGAAAGTCATTTTGTTCATGTAAATAAAGCAGTGAAGTTCGCTTTGCTTTATAAATGTGAAGTCAGTGTCCTGAATTGGCCGTGAGCCGGAAACAAATTGTTCACATTCTGCCCCGAAAGAGGCCGAAAACGGGCGTTTTGTCCTTGCAGAAAAAACAGAAAATGGTGTACAAAGCGCCATCCGCAATTTTGTGCAGAACGCCCTGCAATAACAGCTGTTTTCCATTCGTTTACAGGTTAAGGAAGGACGTGTCGGATTTTTTTGTTTTTTGAAGTGAGGATACCGCCATGAAGAAAATTTTTCGCAAAAAAAATTTTGCTTTTTTCCTCTCGGCCCTGCTGGTGCTGGCCCTTTCCCTGCCCGTTTTTGCGGACATGGGCCCCAAGCCCTCGGTCACGCTCAAGCTCTATTACACACCGGGCCAACGCTATGCGGTCACCCTGCTGGGCAATACCAGGGTCAGCGGGCCGTGGGGCGCTGCAGACCAGTACCGGGAGCGGATGGGCTCCCGGGAGACCTGGGAGGCATTCCGGAACTACCCCGCTCCGGAGGGCTACTACTTCCTCGACTACTTCCAGGAATACCCCGGCGATGCCGATGCAGAGTTCGTCTGGGGCTACTACCCGCCCAACAAGTTCTATGTTTTACTCTATAATATAGAGACCGGTACATTCTACCGCAGTGAGGAGCCGGTGGAGCGCTATGCCTTTTCCAGCGAGTGGCAGGTGCTTCTCGATTCCCAAGACAGCCTGCGGGTTCACCACAACCGCAACGATTCCGACATCCTTTCCTCCTTTGCCGCCCGGGTGCTCATCACCCTGATTTTAGAGCTGACGTGGGGCATCCTGCTTTTCGGGCTGCGCGGCCCCGCCCAGCGCGCTCTCATCGGCAAGGTCAACCTTGCCACGCAGATCATCCTGAACCTCGGGCTGTGCTATGGCACGCTCTATCTCGGGCCGATGTGGGGCAATTTCCTTTATTTTGCACTGGAGGTACTGGTGTTCTCCGTGGAGGCCTTTGTCTACAACCGGTATCTGCCTTGGCCGGAGGGCAAAAAGCCTCACCCCATCCTCTATGCGCTGTCTGCCAATCTCCTTTCCTTCGGCATCGGGCTGGAATTGAACACCCACTGCACCAACACACAGATTCGGCTGATCGCGCTTGTCTGTCTGGTGCTGTGGTACGCCGGGCCGTGGCTCTGTCGAAAGCTGCGGAAAGTGCAAAATGCACAATAAAAAGAAAAAAATTCGTCAAGAATCAATCTTGTTGCGCACCGGGAAATCCGCTATAATAGAAGCGTCAAACCAGATTTTACCGGAAAGGAGACACGGACGTATGGCAAAAGCATCTCAGGTCGTTTTACTGGAAAATGAGTTTTATCTCATCAAGGCACCCAATGGGAAGGTGTTGGAGATCAAGAACTTCAACACGGAGAACGGCGCGGCCATCCGTCTGTGGGACTACGCCGGACATCCGTGGCAGCAGTGGCAGTTCGTGGACGCTGGCGAGGGACGCTGGCGGATCAGGAACCGCTTTACAGGCAAGTTCATCGATCTGGCCCTGGGCGGCGTGGTCGAGGGCACCTGGCTGCACCAGTGGGGCCGCACCAGCGGGCTGAGCCAGTGCTGGGAGCTGGAGTCCACCCGGAACGGCCGCACCCGCATCCGCAATGTGCTGGCCGACAAGTACATCGACCTTGTGGGCATGAACACCTCCAACGGTGCACAGGCCCAGATCTGGAATTACGTCTCGGGCGGCAATCAGGAATGGAACCTGGTGCGCGTTGACCCCGACACCGCGCAGACCAACGCCCGTGCCGAGGAAAAGCGGGACCCGGAGCCCACGCCCTCCCAGCGCAAGCACCAGAATGATCTGGTGCGGAAGCTGAACAACGCCGGAAAAGGCCGGGCCGCACGGAAATAAGAAACGATAAAAGCGTCCCACAGGGGGCTCCCCGTGGGACGCTTTTTGTAATGCTGACAGAAACGGAGAATTGCTGATGGATTCCAAATTTCCCATGCGCAACACCACCCTGTGCTATCTGGAACAGGATGATGCCTACCTGATGCTCCACCGCGTGACCAAGAAGAACGACCTGAACCACGACAAATGGATCGGTGTTGGCGGCAAGTTTGAGCCGTTTGAAAGCCCGGAGGACTGCCTGCTGCGGGAAGTGCAGGAGGAGACCGGCCTCACCCTGACCTCCTACCGCTGCCGGGGCGTAGTGACCTTTCTTCTGGGCGAGCTGACCGAATACATGTTCCTTTACACTGCCGATGCCTGGACGGGCACACTGGTAAAGGATGCCGCCCGGAACGAGGGCATTCTAGAATGGGTGCCCAAGGAGCAGGTGGAGCAGCTGCCCATCTGGGAGGGTGACAAGATCTTCTTTCGCCTGCTCAAGGAGGACAGACCCTTTTTCTCGCTCAAACTCCGATATGAAGATGATACGCTGGCTGAAGCCGTGTTGGACGGGAAACCTTTATAACTCCCTCAGTCACGGCTTTGCCGTGCCAGCTCCCTCGGAGAGGGAGCCTTTTAGCCTCCCTCATTGAGGGAGGTGGCATCGCGCAAGCGATGACGGAGGGAGTTTAATTCAGCTTCAGATCGCCCTCTTTGATCCAGCCCAGCTTGCGCTCGATCTCGCAGAAGAGAACGCTCAGGACTGCGGGCAGAACAAAGCAGATCAGGACCATGGCAGCCCAGTCCATGGGGGTGATGGCGGCCTTGGTGCCGGCGGCGATATCGTTCACCCAGCCGGTGTACACGCCGATCTGGCCCACCAGACCGCAGGTGCCCATGCCGGAGGAGACCGCCGCGCCGTTCATCTCAAAGTGGAACAGGCAGGTCGCCAGCGGGCCGGTGATGGCCGAGGCCAGCGTGGGGGCGATCCAGATGCGGGGGTTCTTAATGATATTGCCCATCTGGAGCATACTGGTGCCCAGGCCCTGGCTGACCAGGCCGCCCACACCGTTCTCCTTATAGCTCATCACGGCAAAGCCGACCATCTGGGCGCAGCAGCCTGCCACAGCAGCGCCGCCCGCCAGGCCGGTCAGGCCCAGAGCCGCGCAGATGGCGGCAGAGGAGATGGGCAGGGTCAGTGCCACACCCACGATGACAGACACCAGAATGCCCATGACCAGTGGGGCCTGCTCAGTGGCCCACATGATCAGGGTGCCCACCTGGCTGGCGGCAGCACCGATGGGAGCCGCAATGAGCATGGAGAGGCCCACGCCCACAAAAATGGTCACCAGCGGGGTGACAAGGATATCGACCTTGGTCTCCTTGCTCACGGCCTTGCCCATCTCAGCGGCCAGAATGGCAATGATCAGAACAGCCAGCGGGCCGCCTGCGCCGCCCAGCGCATTGGCCGAGTAGCCCACGGTGATCAGGCTGAACAGCACCAGCGGGGGGCAGTGC
Organism: Faecalibacterium sp. BCRC 81149; assembly: GCF_022750605.1. Taxonomy (NCBI): domain Bacteria; kingdom Bacillati; phylum Bacillota; class Clostridia; order Eubacteriales; family Oscillospiraceae; genus Faecalibacterium; species Faecalibacterium sp. BCRC 81149. Next base: position 81,595 of record NZ_QXJA01000004.1, read on the forward strand.
AGTGCCCAGCCGATGGCACAGGCCATGGCCGGGCCGCTCATGGCCGAGGCATAGCCGCCCAGATCGACCAGCACCTCCAGCCCGGTCTGCTGGCCCAGCGTTTTGATGATGGTGCCGATCAGCAGGCTGGCGAACAGGCCCTGTGCCATGGCACCCAGAGCCTCGATGAGATAACGCTGCGGAGTGATGACGATATCCTTCCGCTTCAAAAAGTCCTTTACACTTGACATAGACTCTTCCTAACCTTTCTCTCCCGGCCCATTGCGCGGGAGCTTTCCGTGTCAAGTATCATACCATACACCTGTCAAGACAGCAAGAGGAGGCCGCGTTTTTCGTCCAAAGCGACAAATTTCACAGCTTTGGATGCAATGATTCTGCTTTCCTGCTCGTTTTTACTGTGGAGCGTGTTTTTCTTTCCGCTTTTTCTGCCTGACGCGATGCCGGAGCACAGCGAACTGATTGACGGCGACCCGGGTTTGGGTGTATACTGGGAGAGTAAAAATAGCTTTATCCGCAATGATGCGAGACTATATTGGCGGGCCGGTGCAGTTCGTGTATCCTGCCCGGTCCAGCTTGGAGGCAGAGCAAGCGGCATGAAACCAACATCTTTCAAAAAATCAAGCAAGAACGGCACCGGCCGCAGCATCGGCCAGGCTGTTGCGTGCCTTGTGATGGCGGCGGCCATCACCATTGGCGGTGCGGGCACCACTTTCCTGCTGGCATCCCAGCCTGCGGGCCTGACGGTCGAGCCCGCCGCCCTGCAGACTGAGGGCAGGGTCACCCTGCCCAAATTCGATCATAAGAGTGACCGGAGCGAGGCAAAGGCCGAGAGCACCCAGCCGGAGGAGAGCGCTTCTTCTCAGGAGCAGGCCGCAGCCAGCACCCCTGCCGCACCCGTGACCAAGGCGGAGAACACCGCCGCCGCCCCGGCAGAGAGCACCGCCCCCACTGCGGAGCCCGCTGTGCAGCCGGAGGCCACACCCGCCGACCCCATGGCCGGGGATGCTTCGGAGATCGAGAAGGAGAACTCCTTCCCCCACTTCCTGACAGAGACCGAGGCGCTGGCCGCCGAGGACCCGATGGCCGCTCCCGAAGAGGCCGCCATCCTGCCCGAAACGGAGGAGACCGCCCCCGTAGCCGAGGAAGCGCCTGCCGCTTCCGAGAACGGCGAGGATGTGCTGGCTGAAGCCCAGATCAAGGATATCAACGGCACCGTTCTGCTGACCCCTGAGGAGATCCGGGATGCACTGGACAGCGGCACGCTGGACGAAGAGAGCATCGACCCCACCTGCCTGACCGGTGAAAATGGCCTGCTGCAGTGGCTGTGGGAATTCTTCTTCGGCAAGGATGAGGAAGAAACGCCCCAGTATTCCGGCTGGCGCACCGAAAACGGCAAGACCTATTACTACGACCAGAACACCCACCAGCCCGTCACCGGCATCCAGAGCATCGACAACAAGCTCTATTATTTTGATGCCTCCGGCGTGCAGCAGCCCGCCACTTTCGGCATCGATGTTTCCAAGTACCAGAGCAGCATTGATTGGGACAAGGTGAAAACGGCAGGTGTGGAGTTTGCCATCATCCGCATCGGCTACCGCGGCTACGGCTCCGGCGCGCTGGTGCAGGACCCCAAGTTTGAGGAGCACTTCACCAACGCCCGCAACGCCGGGCTGCGGGTGGGCATCTACTGCTTCAGCCAGGCCGTCAACGAGAACGAGGCCCGCGAGGAAGCACAGGCCTGCGTCTATGTGCTGAATGGCCGCCAGCTCGATTACCCCATCTACTTTGATACTGAGGCTTCCGGTGCAGGCAATGGCCGTGCCGATGGTCTGGGCGTGGAAGACCGCACCAAGTGTGCCGTGGCTTTCTGTGAAGAGGTCAAGGCACTGGGCTACAAGCCCGGCGTGTACGCCTCCACCACCTGGTTCCGCAAGCGGCTGGATATGAGCCAGCTGTCCAACTACTACATCTGGAACGCCCACTACAACGTGGCCTCCAGCCCCATTGCCTGCAACATGTGGCAGGGCACCTGCACCGCCCGCATCCCCGGTTACGGCGGCCAGATCGATGTGAACATCAGCTATATGGGTTAAGTTATGGATCGTATCCGCTTGATCGCATCCGACATGGATGCCACCCTTCTGGACGAACAAAGTCAGCTCCCGGCTGACTTTGAAGAGACGATCCATGCACTGGCAGAGCTGGGCATCCGGTTTGCTCCTGCCAGCGGCAGACCGCTCTATACGCTGGAAGCCATGTTCCCCACCTTACAGGATGAGCTTGTTTTCATCGGCGACAACGGCGGTGCCATCCGCTGGAAGGGGCAGAACCTCTTCACTTCGGAGATGTCTCCGGAAGGCTGGCGGGCGCTGAACCGCCTGACCCGGGAGCAGGGCGATATTGCGGTTCTCTGCGGTCTGGAAAGTGCCTATGTGGAGCGGCCGTTCGCCGTCCACGATGCCGTGCTGCGGCATTTTTACACCAAGATCGAATATGTGGACCGGCTGGAAGATGTCACCGCCCCTGCCGACAAATTCACCATCTACCTGCCACAGCACAATGCGCAGCAGGCCTACGACACGGTCTATGCCAGTCAGCGGAGCATCTACTCCGTAGCCGTTGCCGGTGAATGCTGGGTGGACATTATGAATCCCGGTGTCCACAAAGGTGCCGCCCTGCAAACGCTGGGGCAGCTGTGGGGTCTGCCGTCTGAGAGCATGATGGCCTTTGGCGATACCTACAACGATGCCGAGATGCTGCGTACCGCAAAATACGGTTTTCTGATGGAAAACGGCAGTGTTCCGCTGCGCCGGAACGTTCCGTTCCTGGCCCCCTCCCACCGGGAAGCCGGTGTCATGCAGGTCTTACACCGTGTTCTGGCACAGAACGGTTGTGTCTGTCCGGAGGATTTTGTCCCGGCACATTAAATTCAAGCATAAAAAATGGAGCTGTTACACATCTCGTGTAACAACTCCATTTTTGTTTAGCGTGCTCACCCTCTCCGTCTTTGCTTCGCAAATCCACCTCTCCCGAAGGGAGAGGCAAGTACTCTTGGCTCCCCCTTTGGGGGAGCTGGCGAGCGTCAGCGAGACTGAGAGGGCGAGGCCGCCAATCTTATGCAAACATATCCTTCAGCTTCTTGAAGAAGCCCTTGCGCTTTTCGTAGTTCTCCTCTTTCAGGGTACCCTCAAACTTCTTCAGGGCATCCCGCTGGGCCTTGTTCAGCTTCTTGGGGATCTCCACCTCGCACTTGACGTACATATCGCCCCGGCCGCGGCCGTTCAGATACTGGATGCCCTTGCCGCGCAGACGGAAGGTGGTGCCACTCTGGGTGCCTTCGGGCACAGTGTACTCCACCTTGCCGTCAATGGAAGGCACGGTGATGCTGTCGCCCAGAACCGCCTGGCTGTAGGTGATGGGCACCGTGACCCAGACATCATAGCCATCGCGCTGGAACACCTCGCTGGGCCGGACCGTGACCATCACGATCACATCACCGGCAGGGCCGCCGTTGGTACCGGCATCGCCCATGCCGCGCAGTGCAAAGCTCTGATCGTCGTCGATGCCCATGGGGATGGACACCTCCAGCGTTTTCCTGGCGGCAGTTTTTCCGCTGCCGTGGCAGACCTTGCAGGGGTTCTTGACCAGCTTACCCTTACCGCCGCAGCGGGAGCAGGGCTGCTGAGTCTGCATCACGCCAAAGGGCGTGCGCTGCTGCCGGATGACATAGCCGCGGCCGCCGCAGTCCGGGCAGGTCTCGGGGCTGCTGCCGGCGGCGCAGCCGCTGCCATGGCACTCTGTACACTCCTGCTGGCGGGTGATGGTGATGTTCTTCTTGCAGCCATGCACGGCCTCATCAAAGCTCAGGGTGATCCGCACACGGATATCCTGGCCTTTGCGGGGGGCGTTGGGGTTTGCCTGACGGGCAGAGCCGCCAAAGCCGCCGAAGCCGCCGCCAAAGATATCACCGAAGATGTCGCCCAGATCGACTCCATCGCCGCCAAAGCCGCCGAAGCCGCCCGCACCGCCGCCGTTCTGGGCTGCATAACTGGGATCAACACCGGCAAAGCCGTACTGATCGTACAACTGGCGCTTCTTCGGGTCCGAAAGCACCTCGTTGGCTTCATTGACTTCCTTGAACTTTTCCTCGGCATCCTTATCGCCGGGGTTGTAGTCCGGGTGGTACTTCATGGCCAGCTTGCGGTAAGCCTTTTTGATCTCCGCATCGGTGGCCGTTTTGGATACTCCCAGCACTTCGTAGTAATCGCGCTTTTCCTGTGCCATAACCATACCTCTATAAAACCAGCAAAGGCCGCCCCGGCAAAACCGGAGCGGCTTTTGCTTTTATCCGGCACGCCTGCCCGCCGGTTTGGCCGGGCATCTGCCGTTTGTGTCAGACCTTAGACTTCCTTGAAGTCAGCGTCCACAACGCCGTCATCGTTGGGCTTCTGCTGGTTGTTTGCGCCAGCATCGGGGCCGGGCTGTGCGCCTGCAGCCTGCTGGGCAGCAGCGGCAGCCTGATACATCTTCTCAAAGACATGGCTCAGCTCATCCTGCTTTGCCTTGATCTCATCGATGGAACCGGACTGAACAGCGGTCTTGAGGTCGGCCAGCTTTGCCTCAGCTTCGCTCTTCACGTCAGCGGGCATCTTGTCGCCGTTCTCCTTCAGCATCTTCTCAGTCTGGAACACCATCTGATCAGCGCCGTTGCGGATATCGACCTCTTCACGCTTCTTCTTATCATCGGCAGCAAACTGCTCAGCTTCCTTCACAGCCTTGTCGATATCTTCCTTGGACATATTGGTGGAAGCGGTGATGGTGATGTTCTGCTCCTTGCCGGTGCCCAGATCCTTTGCGCTGACCTTCACGATGCCGTTTGCATCGATATCGAAGGTAACTTCGATCTGAGGCACACCACGGGGAGCCGGAGCAATGCCATCCAGGTGGAACACACCCAGGCTCTTGTTGTCGCGGGCAAACTCACGCTCGCCCTGCAGAACGTTGATCTCAACAGAGGGCTGGTTATCAGCGGCAGTGGAGAACACCTGGCTCTTGTGGGTGGGGATGGTGGTGTTGCGGTCGATGATCTTGGTGCACACGCCGCCCAGGGTCTCAATGCCCAGGCTCAGCGGGGTGACATCCAGCAGCAGCAGGCCCTTGACATCGCCCTGCAGAACGCCGCCCTGAATGGCAGCGCCCACAGCCACGCACTCATCGGGGTTGATGCCCTTGAAGGGCTCGCAGTTCAGTTCCTTCTTGACTGCATCGTAGACAGCGGGGATACGGGTGGAACCACCGACCATCAGGACCTTCTTCAGGTCAGAGGGACGCAGGCCTGCATCCTGCAGAGCCTTGCGGACAGGGGTCATGGTACGATCGACCAGATCAGCGGTCAGCTCATTGAACTTTGCGCGGGTCAGGGTCATATCCAGATGCTTGGGGCCGGTAGCGTCAGCAGTGATGAAGGGCAGGTTGATCTGGCTGCTCATTGCGCTGGACAGCTCGATCTTTGCCTTCTCAGCAGCTTCCTTCAAGCGCTGTGCGGCCATCTTATCCTTGCGCAGGTCGATGCCGTTCTCGTTCTGGAACGCATCTGCCATCCAGTCGATGATGCGCTGGTCGAAGTCATCGCCGCCCAGGTGGGTATCACCGTTGGTGGCCAGAACCTCGGTCACACCGTCGCCCATCTCGATGATGGACACATCGAAGGTGCCGCCGCCCAGGTCGTAGACCATGATCTTCTGGTCCTCTTCCTTATCGATGCCGTATGCCAGAGATGCGGCAGTGGGCTCGTTGATGATACGCTTGACGTTCAGGCCGGCAATGGTGCCTGCGTCCTTGGTTGCCTGACGCTGGCTGTCGTTGAAGTATGCAGGAACGGTGATGACTGCATCGGTGACAGTCTCGCCCAGATAAGCCTCGGCATCTGCCTTCAGCTTCTGCAGGATCATAGCGCTGACCTGCTGGGGAGTGTACTCCTTGCCGTTCAGGGTCACCTTGTGGTCGGTGCCCATATAACGCTTGATGGAAGCCACCGTGTTCTCAGGGTTGGTGATGGCCTGGCGCTTTGCCACCTGACCCACCAGACGGTCGCCGGTCTTGGTGAAGCCGACAACAGACGGGGTGGTGCGTGCACCCTCAGAGTTTGCGATAACAACGGGCTCGCCGCCCTCCATAACAGCCACGCAGCTGTTGGTAGTACCAAGGTCGATACCAATGATCTTACTCATAATGAAAGCTCCTCTCAAATTCAGAACGTTTTTTTGTTTATGTGATGCTCAAATGTTACCAAGCGGATGTTATATTTGAAAACCCTTGCGGGGTCTTGCAAAATCACTCTGCCACAACAACGGTGGCATGGCGGACGATCTTATCGCCCAGCTTGTAGCCCTTCTGGTAAACCGTGATCACGGTGCCGCTCTCCTGCCCATCAGGGGCGGGGATCTGCTGCACGGCATTCATAAAGTTGGGGTCAAAGGGCTTGCCCAGCGCCTCGATCTCCTCCACATGGAGGGTGCTCAGCGCCTTGGCGGCTTTGTCCAGCGTCATGGTCACGCCCTTCTTGTAGTTCTCGTCGGTGGTGGGGGCGTTGGCCGCCATCTCCAGCGTATCCAGAATGGGGATGATCTGGTTCACGGCAAAGGACACGCCGTCGTTGAACTTCTGGTCAGCCTCACGGGTGGAGCGCTTGCGGTAGTTCTCATACTCGGCGGCCATCCGCAGCAGCTGATCCTTGGCCTGATTGGCATTCTTCTCAGCCGCGTCCAGCTTTGCCTTCACAGCCTCCAGCTCCCGGGCCTTCTTGTTGAAGAAGCCATCTTTTTTCTTGGGGTCTGCCGCTTCAGCGTTCGTCTCGGGAGCCGCTGCCTGCTCAGGTGCAGTTTCCGGGGCGGCCTGCTCGGCGGTGTTGGGCTCCACGGCAGGTTCTTCTGCCTGCGGGGTCTTTTTTGTTTCTTCGCTCATTCCAGGTCCTCCTTATAGATCACAGTCCGCCGGGGTGCGGCTGCCTGCGGGGTATCTTTTCGTTTGCCGCTCATTCCTTCGCCAAGCTGATCGGCAAAGGTGTGGAGCAGCGGCATCAGCTTCTGGAAGGGCATCCGGGTGGGGCCGATGAGGGCCACGGAGCCCCAGAGGCCTCCGCCCACCAGATACCGGTCACTCACGATGCACAGGCCGGGGATCTGAGGTTCCAGATCCTCGCCCAGCAGGATGCTTTCGCTCTGCTCTGCCGGGGGTGCAATGAGGGCGGCGGCCTGCTCTTCGTCGTTCAGCAGGCTCAGGATGCTGCCCACCTTGCCGTCCAGCTGGGGCCAGTCCAGCAGGTACTGCTCACCACCCAAATACACATGGGGCTGGGTGGAATCCTGCAGGATAGCGGCGGCGGCGCTGATCACCGGCACCAGCTCCGGGCTGATCTGGCTGCACAGCTCTGCAAGGAGCCGGGGCGACAGATCAACAGGAGCCACAAAGGTCAGGTTCCGGTTGAGCAGGGCGGCAAGCGCCGCTGCATTTTCCCGGGAAAGACCGGTGCGGACCCGCGCCACACGGGTGCGGACATAACCGGCAGTGGTCACAGCCAGCACCGCTGCGGCGCTGCGGCCCACCTGCACCACCTCGTAATGGGCGATGCAGAGATCCTCAGCACAGGGAGTGCTGACAGCGGCAGTGCAGCCGCTGATGGCGGCCAGTGCCTTGGCGGCACCCTGTGCCAGCTTTTCCGGCTCATGGTCAAGGCTTGCGAACACCGCGTCCACACGGGCGCGGGTCACACGGTCCAGCGGCTGGTCATCGGTGAGAAGATGATCCAGATAATAACGGTAGCCCTTGGCACTGGGGACACGGCCTGCGCTGGTGTGGGGCTGCTCCAGCAGACCCAGCTTGGTCAGCGCGGCCATCTCGTTGCGCAGCGTGGCACTGGAAACTGCCATATCAAAGTAGTTTGCCAGCACACTGCTGCCCACGGGCTCGCCCTCGAGGCCATACAGCGCAACGATCGCCTGCAAGACACGCTGTTTGCGTGCATCCATCGTCATAGCGCCTGCCTCCTTCGTTCGCTTTTTGTTCTTTAGCACTCCTTCTTCCTGAGTGCTAAGACCATTATATCCAATTTTGCGGCGCTGTCAATAGCTTCTCAGAAAAGTTTTGAAAGATTCATAATTCTGTCATAAAGGCCGTACAAAAAAGAGCCGCCCTGCGGCGGCTCTCCTATATAATAGATCATTCCTCCATCTGCTTTGCCAGAAATGCCGCCGCCACGTTCACCGCCTTGAGCTGAGCGGCATCGGGCCGGGCAGTGCGGTCCTCCGTAAGCAGGCCCACACTGCCGGTAACATCCCCCGCCGCAATGATGGGCACAGCGCACAGCAGCGCCCGGGGTGAGCCCTCACAGGGCAGCAGTGCCTTTTCAGGGCTGCCATCGCTCTGGTAGGGCTTGCGGCTGTCCATCAGCTTTTCCAGCGGCTGGCTCACGCTGCGGTCTGCCAGATCCCGCCTGCCCGCACCGGATGCCGCCAGAATGCGGTCCCGGTCTGAGACAAAGGCCGTCAGGGCAAAGCACTTGCTCAGCACATCCACATACTGGGCCGTCACCCCGCTCAGCTCCCCCATGGGCGAATACTTTTTGAAGATGACCTCGCCGTCCCCTGTTGTGAAGATCTCCAGCGGGTCTCCCCTGCGGATGCGCTGGGTGCGGCGGATCTCCTTGGGGATGACCACCCGCCCCAGCTCGTCGATGCGGCGCACGATGCCGGTTGCTTTCATAAGGTTCCCTTCCTTTCCATGTTCCGGTTTTGCTTCCAGATTTCTGCGAAGTATGGTTATTCTGTGGAAACAGGAAGGGAATTATTCATTCAGCTCCTGCCGGAGCGCTGCTTATCCTCATACATCCGGTGGTCAGCCAGGATGCGGATGGCACGCACATCGTCACTGTCACTTGGGTAGACCGCACAGCCGCAGCTGGTGCCAACCTGCACCTCTGCATCCTTCAGGCGGTAAGGCTCCCGGATGGCTGCCTTGATCTTTTCCACCCGGCTCTTGCAGAACCCCTCCGTTGCGGCTCCGTTGACGATGAGGGCGAACTCATCCCCGCCGATGCGGAACACCGCATCGCTCTCCCGCACGCAGCCCCGCAGGCGGCTGGCCACCTCCTTGAGCAGCTGGTCGCCCACATCGTGGCCGTAACGGTCGTTCACAGGCTTGAAACGGTCAAGGTCGAGGTAGAACAGGACAAACGGTGTCTTGTACAGCTCGTTTTCTTTCAACAATGCGTCAAAATAGCGTTCATTATACAGTCCGGTCAGGCCGTCGGTGTTGGCCAGGTCCTCCATCTGCTGGCGGGCCTCCTCTTCCTGCTGAAGTGCGCGCTCCTTTTCCTCCACGCGCAGGCGGGCATCGGTGCGGACACCGTGCACCAGCACGATGCCTGCGCAGAGGAACAGGCCCGCCAGCAGCAGGATGGTGGCATTCTGGATCTTCCGCATTCCGCTGTCCACCACGTCACGGCCGACGATGCCCACAATGGACAGATCCTGAAAGCCCACCGGCCGGTAGACCAGATAGTAGCTCTTGCCCTCGAGACAGTAGGAAAGGCTGCCGCTGCGGACCTCTGCCACGTCCTGCCGGGCCCGGGTCAGTGCGCCCCCATCCACCTGCGTGTGTTTCTGCAGGTAATCGAACAGGTTGTCCATCCAGTCATCGATCTCGCTCTTGGGCTCCTCCGAGAGCATCACATCGCCATCGGGATGGATGATGTAGCAGTCGCTCTGCCCGCCGTAGGCATTGCCGCCGATCAATTCCTCAATGGTCTTATTCCGATAGCTCACTGCAAGGCTGGTGTAAGTAGTTCCGTCGATCTCCACCGGCGCAATGGGTGCAGCGTATACCACCCGGCGCTCCCCGCTCCGCATGATGTAGCTGGACACCGTAGGCTTGCCGGTGCGGTACATCTCTTCAAAGGCCGTCCAGAGGTGATCCACTTTTTCATGCTTGCCCCGGACACTCCAATATTCGCAGTTTTCATTGAACAGATACACGCTGCTGTACCGCCAGATCTCCCGCTCGGCTTCATAGCTGCGCAGGCATTTCTCCGTCTGGCCTTCATCATTGGCGGCCTGCAGGTCCTTGCCCCACTCGTTCAGCATGTTCCAGTTGCTCTGAGAGAAGATGGAAAAAGACTTATCCACCTGCTCATAGGTCTCCAGCAGGTTGCGGGTGCCTTCGTCATAGAACTGCTGCCGGATGTACAGGATGTACCAGCACAGACCTGTCGCCACGACCATCGCCAGCAGCACCGCAGCTGCCGTCCATCTTTCTTTTTTCTTCCACATATTCAGCTTCTCCTCAGCAGAGTCCCAACTCTCTGCCCTTTTGCGGCCGCATTTCCGCAGCCTGCGAAACCACGCAATTCCGTCGAATCTACACTACCAAATTCTGTTTTTTCTGTCAAGACTATCGCCAAAAATTATTGGGCGTAAATTTAAAGCATTCCGCTGTCCTTTTGCCGCTGTGTATGTTATAATAAAATGTATGGATTTCCGAGGGGGTGCTCTTATGCAGCAGATCGTGATATTGGGCGGCGGTGCAGCGGGCCTTGCCGCCGCATTGGCCGCTGCCCAGTCTGCCCCGGCAGGGGCAGTGCGGGTGACGGTGCTGGACCGCAACCCCAGGTGCGGCAAAAAGCTGTTGGCCACCGGCAACGGCCGCTGCAATCTGGACAACACCGGCATTGCACCGGAGCAGTATTTCACTGCCGACCCCGCCGCCCTGCGGCCCCTGCTGGCCGCGGTGGATGCCGCCGCGCCGCTGGAATGGTTCGCGGCGCTGGGCCTGTACACCCGCACCGATGAAACCGGACGGGTGTATCCCTACTCCAACCAGGCCGCAGACGTGCTGGCCCTGCTGGAAGGCCACCTTGCCCGGCTGGGCGTGGAGGTGCGCACCGGCTGCACCGTGCAGACCCTGAGCCAGAACCGCAGCGGTTATACCATCCTGTGCGAGGATGCCGAGGGCCATGACCAGACCCTGCGGGCCGATGCCGTCATCTGCGCCATGGGCGGCAATGCCGGGCCGCAGTTCGGCACCGACGGCTTCGGCACCCGATTCGCCGCCCAGTGCGGCGGAAAGCTGGAGCCGCTGTACCCCTGCCTGACCGCCCTGCAGACAGCCAGGCCCAACCGATCTCTGGCCGGCATCCGGGCCAAAGCCTCTGCCACCCTGCTGGACCTCGACCGCCACTGCACCGTGGCTGTGGAAAACGGCGAGGTGCAGTTCACGGACTACGGGCTTTCGGGCATCTGCATCATGCAGCTGTCCGGTTATCTGGCCCCGGGGCGGGGGCCAAAGCGCCCGGCTGTGGAGCTGGACCTCTTCCCCACGCTGGACGAGGCTGCCCTGACCGCCCTGTTTGCAGCCCGGGTGCCCCTGCTGCCGGGCAAGGCACCTGCGGATTTCTGGACAGGCCTGCTCAACCCCAAGCTGGGCCGCGCCCTGTGGGCAGCGGCAAAGCTGCCTGAAAAACCGGTGGACACCCTGCCGGATGCAGCCTGGCAGGTGCTGGCCAACGCGGCCAAGCACTGGCTGTTCGAGGGCCTGACCCCCTGCGGCTGGAAGCAGGCCCAGACCACCGGCGGCGGCCTGAGCCTGACCGAAGTGACCCCCAGCTTCCAGTTCAAGGGCTGCCCCGGCCTTTACTTTGTGGGTGAAACGCTGGACTGCGCCGGCAGCTGCGGCGGCTTCAACCTGCACTGGGCCTTTGGCAGCGGCATCGCCGCCGGGCGTGACGCGGTGCGGAGCCTGAAGCGGCCTGCCCCGAAGCCAAATCAGAAGAAGCGATAAAGAATGACCCTCTCCATCCCGCATCTGACAGACAGACTGCATGGACGGAGAGGGTCATTTTCGTTTCAGATACGCTTGTGTCTCCCGGACCACCACTCCCGAAAGCCCCACCACGCCCACAAGATTGGGCAGCATCATCAGGCCGTTGAAGGTATCGGAGAGCGCCCAGGCCAGATCCAGCTTCATCACTGCACCCACCAGCACCATGGCTGCAAACACTAGTTTATATCCTGCGGCGGCACGCTCCCCCAGCAGATACACCACTGCCCGGGTGCCGTAATGGCTCCACCCCAGCGTAGTGGAATAGGCAAACAGCAGGACCGACACCGCGATGAACTGCGGCCCGAACGCCCCAAACACCGTGGAAAAGGCCTGCCCCACCAGTGCGGAGCCTTCCACACCGGTCAGGGCCGCACCGGTGTCCAGATCCACAAGGCCGCTGGTGAGCACCACAAGGGCCGTGAGGGTGCAGACCACCATGGTATCTGCAAACACCTCGAACATCCCCCACATTCCCTGCTGGACGGGCTCCTCCACGTTGGCCGCGCAGTGCACCAGCACCGACGCGCCCAGTCCTGCTTCGTTGGAAAAGGCTCCCCGCTTGAATCCCCAGCTGATGGCCCGGGCCATGCCGTAACCCAGCACCCCGCCCCCGGCGGCCTGCAAGCCAAACGCCCCCCGGAAGATGGCCGCGAATGCCGCCGGGACAGCCGCCCAATGGACACAGACCACGGTCAGCGCCCCGAACAGGTAGAACAGGGCCATGAGCGGGACGATGGCCTCCGTAACTGCGGCCACCCGCTTCAGCCCGCCCAGTATGACCCGCCCGGTGAGCAGGGCCAGCACGATGCCCGTTGCCACCGGCGGCACCCGGAACACCGCCTGCAGATTGCCCGCGATGGAGTTGATTTGGCTCATGTTCCCCATGCCGAAGCTGGCCAGCACGCAAAAGCAGGCAAACAGCACCGCCAGTACCCGGCCAAAGCCGCCGCCCAGCCCCTCGGCCAGATAGTACATGGGCCCGCCGCACCATCTTCCGGCAGCATCCCGGCGGCGGTAGCAGATGCCCAGCACGTTCTCGGCATAACTGGTCATCATCCCCAGCAGGGCCATGACCCACATCCAGAACACAGCCCCCGGCCCGCCTGCCAGAATGGCCGCCGCCACGCCCACGATGTTGCCGGTGCCGATGGTCGCCGCCAGCGCCGTGCAAAGGCTCTGGAACTGGCTGATGGCTTCATCGTCCGTGTGGGCAGTCACATTCCGGTCCAGGAAGATGGCCCCGATGGTGTGGCGCATCCAGTACCCGAAATACCGCAGCTGGAAAAATCCGGTGCGCACCGTCAGCAGGCAGCCGGTGCCAAACAGCAGCGCCAGCCCCACCGGCCCCCATACCACACCGCTGACCACCGCATTCACCCGCACCAGGCTCTCCCACATACACAAACGCCCCCCGTGCTCTACTGTATGGCACAGGGGGCGTTTTCATGCTCGGGCAGCGGTTTCTGTATAAAAAAGCGCATCCCGGCCCACCCTGTTCCAAAACGGAACGGAGGAACACAGGATGCACAAAAACGGTTGGAGGCCCTTCTGGGCTGCTTTGGGGGCGGCACTTCTGGTGCTGCTGCCGCTGGTGGGCGGCACAGTCCTGCTCACCCGGCAGATGGTGCGCACCCGCATCCAGACCGCCCAGCCCCAGAGCGGGGTGCCCATCCAGCTGCCCCGGGCCGAGCACCGGATGACCCTGCTTCTCTGCACCGCCGGAGAGCAGCCGGGCTTTTTGCTGGTCTACCTGAACGCCGCCCAGAACAGTCTGAACCTGCTGGCCGTGCCGGGGGAGCTGACGGTTCCCTTCAACGGAGAGACTGCCAGTCTTGCCCACTGCTACGGAGCGGCGGGGCCCGCCCGGTGCCGTCAGGCGCTTCTGGAGGTGCTGGGCCTGCCGGAGGATATGCTTTATCTGGCGCTGTCCCCCGCCGTGCTGGAAAAGACCGCTTCCCGTTACGGGCCGGTGCGGGTGGGGTTTTCGGGGGCACTGACTGCCGATGAGCTGGCCGAAACCGGGCTTTCCGCCGCCGTGCAGAGCATTTCAGCCAAGGAGGCCCATGCTCTGCTCTCCGGCTGGGATGCGGACGGCACCCTGCCGCCTGCCCGCCGGGCCGCTGCCCGGGCGGCAGTGTGGGAAGCCTTTTTCCGGCAGGACCTCGCCCTGCTGCCCGCCACCCTGCCGGATGCCCTGCGGGCCAGCAGCACGGCCCTGCTCACCGACTTTGCAGCACAGGATTACACCCTGCTGGGCACAGTCCTGGAGTTTCTGGCCAACAACAGCGCCCTCCCCCACGCCGAGGCCCTGCCCGGGGCGTGGGATGCAAAGGCGGGCACTTACACGGTCACAGACGCTTCCCGGGCGGCGGTGCAGACCTTCCTCAGCGTTTCGCCCGCCTCGGGGAATGATGCCTCGCTCAGGGAGCCATAGCCCAGCACAAACGTACCGGAAAAATCCTGTTCCCCGCCGGTCAGGTCATAATCGCTCAGCAGGCTCAGGGCCACGCCCTGCGCCTTTGCGGCGGCGCGAAGGGCGGCATCCGGCGGGGCATTTTTCAGCCTTGCCAACAGATGCAGGCCGGTGTGCAGGCCGGTCAGGGTCAGCTCGTCCGGCGCAAAAGCAGCGCGCAGAGAGGCAGCCAAAGCATCCCGCCGGGCCTTGTAGGCCACGCGCTCCCGGGCAAGATGCCGGGTAAAGTAGCCCTCGCGGATGAAGCGGGCCAGGGTCTGCTGCTCAAACCGGCTGACGGTGCCGGAATAGATCCGGTACTTTGCCCGCCAGGCGGGCAGCAGCTGCCGGGGCAGCACCATGTAAGCGATGCGGATGCCGGGGGCCAGGCTGCGGGAGCAGGTGGAGAGGTAGACCACCGGACCGTCGGCCCCGGCCATGCCCTGCAGGCTGGGCAGGGGGCGGGTATCAAAGCGGAACTCCGAATCGTAATCGTCCTCTATGATATACCGCTGGCCCGGGCAGCGGGAGGCCCAGTGGAGCAGCTCCGTGCGGCGGCCCGCCGGCATGGTCACGCCCGTGGGGAACTGGTGGCTGGGCGTGACATAGCACACCGCCGCACCCGAGCCGGACAATGCCTCAACAGAAAGGCCGTCCGCATCCACAGGCAGGCAGCAGCACGCCACGCCGTTGTTTTCCAGCACCTGCTTCGCGCGCTGGTAGCCGGGGTTTTCCACCGCCGTTTTGCCGGGCAGGAGCGGGGCCAGCAGGCTCAGCAGATACTCCATACCGGCACCCACCACCACCTGCTCGGCGGTGCACCGCACGCCCCGGTATTCCTCCAGATAGTCCGCCAGCGCCTGCCGCAGTTCCACGTCCCCCTGCGCATCGCCATGGGTCAGCAGCTGGGGCGAGGAATAGAGCAGCTCTTTCTGCAGCCGGGCCCAGGTGCGGAACGGGAACAGCCCCGGGTCCACGCCCCGAGTGGACAGATCGAACCGGACAGGCGGCTCAGCCGCTTCCGGCTGCGGAGCGGCAGATACCGGGGGCGGCACTTCCTCGGGCCGGGTGGGCAGGGCAAGATATTCCTGTACATAAAAGCCGCTGCGCTCCCGCGGCTCCATGTAGCCCTCGGTCGCCAGGATCTGATATGCCGCGTCCACCGTGTTGACAGACACCGACAGCTCTGCCGCCAGCCGCCGCTTGCCGGGCATCCGGGTGCCCGCCGGAATGGCCCCGCTGCGCATCTCGGCGGCAAGGCTCTCATAGAGCTGCTCGTACAGCGGCACCCCGCTGGCGGCATCCAGTGCTGTTGTCAGATGAAACATAAGACCTCTCCCCTTTTTGGATGCTTTGCCAAACTGACCCCATAAAAAAACTTTATTCTGGGTATTTTCATGGTGCCAGTTTCGCGTATAATAGGAGCATACCAACCACACACCCAAATGTCAAGTAGTTTTATGGGTAAGTTGCTTTGAAACGGGCGAACGATCCTGCAAAACAGGATGGAGGGGGTTCGCCCCGAAAAATTTGGAGGGAAAAATCATGTCTACAACTGCAATGTGGCTGCTGCTGGCTGTGGTGATCGTTGTCATCCTGTTCGGCAGTGTGCTGTACAAACGCACCTTTACCACCAAGGAGCTGGCCCTGACCGGCGTTATGGCCGCGCTGAGCCTGGTGGCATACCTGTTCTTCCGTGTGCCGTTCTACGGCGGCTCTTCGTTCCATCTGGGCAACACCTTCACCGCCCTGACCGCCCTGCTGCTGGACGGCGTTTCCGGCGGCCTGGCCGGTGCGATCGGTCTGGCTCTGGCCGATATCCTGGCCGGTGACCCGGGCTATGCCGTGACCACCTTTGTGCTGAAGTTCATCATCGGCATCACCTGCGGTGCCGTGGCCCACAAGGTGTTCAAGCTGCGCGATCTTGACCGCCACAGCAAGGGCTACCTGCTCAAGGTCATCGTGGCAGGCGGCTCCGGCCTGCTGCTGAACGTCATCACCGACCCGTTCCTGGGCTATTTCCGCAACATTTACATCTTTGGCCAGGAGTACACCGTGGCACAGGCCCTGTCCAAGATTGCCGGTGGTGTCACCTTTGTCAACAGCGTAGCCTCCACCATCTGCGTGGTCATCCTGTATCTGGCCCTGCGCCCGGCTCTGGAGCGCGCCGGTCTGCTGCCCAAGGGCGAGAAAAAGTAAGCCTCTCATCTCTTTCTGACGCATAGATGGAAAGCCCCCGGCCTGTATCCTCAACATGATATGCTGCCCCTAGAGTAGACAGAGTAAAAAGAAAACTCTGCGTACTCTGGGGGTATTTTCATGTCAAGCAAGAACAATCACGATACAGCGGAGGTAAAATATCAAAAAAATGTCCCGTGTTGGACGCTGCAAGCTCACGTCCGTGCCATGAATCGAGCGGCCTAACGCCGATTTGCACAAAAAATTCGCCGTTCCCTTGTGGAAACGGCGAACAAAAATCTTATATTATTTTTTCTGTCTGCTTGACGGGGCACTTCACGGGCAGGCGATGTGGGACAGAAGTGCAGAAGATCAGCCCTCGATGAGCTCAACGGTCTTCATCTTGACGGGGGTAGTGGGCTTATCGTTCCAGTCGGTGCGGACGGAAGCGATCTTGTCCACAACATCCATACCGGCAACCACCTTGCCGAAAGCGGCATACTGGCCGTCCAGATGGGGAGCGTCCTTGTGCATGATGAAGAACTGGCTGCCGGCGCTGTTGGGGTTCATGCTGCGGGCCATACTGATCACGCCGCGGGTGTGCTTGATGGGGTTGTTCACACCGTTTGCAGCGAACTCGCCCTTGATGTTCCAGCCCGGGCCGCCGGTGCCGTTGCCCAGCGGGCAGCCGCCCTGGATCATAAAACCGGGGATGACACGGTGGAAGGTCAGGCCGTTATAGAAGCCCTCGCTGACCAGCTTCTTGAAATTCTCACAGGTGATGGGGGCGACTTCCTCATTCAGCTCAATGTCGATGATGCCGCCGTCTTCCATAGTAATGCGAACCATAACGCTACAATACTCCTTTTGTGTTGACCCCGCAGCGGGGGTGTGTGGGGCAGAAATGCCTGCCCGGATATCCCTTATAGTATACCATAGGTTTTGCGGGTTTCAACTACGCAGATGCAACCTTTTTGTAAATTTGGCAAAGTTCCGGGGCCGGGAGCCTGCTTATTCCATCTTCATCCGCTTTGTGATGAGTTGGCCATTCTGTACTGTGCCGTCCGAGATATAATACTTCCACTCGGTCGAGCCATCCGACATCAGGTACTCCACAGCAAACACCTGCCCAGCCTGGATTTTTACAGGGTAGTTGTCGGCTGGCAGAATCTCACGGGGTGTCGGCAGCTCCTTGAAGTCCTCGTATGCGTCTTCCAACCGCCAGAACTTTCGGGTCTTGTAGCCCTTTACCATCGAAATATCCTGCTCGCCGAAATAGGAGGCTGTGTAGGTCTTTCCGTTGACTTCCAGCGTGTCGATCCGTTCCGGTTCCTGCGTCAGATCTTTGGTATGGAGATGTTCCCCATAGTTCTCGCTCAACTGTTTTGCCATGCGAAAGTCCGAGTTCCGATACTCCGACTCCACAATATGTGTACTTCCATAGATACCCATGATATCGGTGCGGCGTACCGCTTCCAGCTCCTGATAGCTGCGCCGGAAGTTCTCCACCATCCGGTCCTCCCGGTATCGGACCGAAGACGCTTCATCCGTCGCCATGATCTCATAGTACCGTTTGCCCTGTTCCATGTTTTCCTGCGCACGTTTGTACTCTTCGGTATCCTTCTGCCCGTTGGCTTCCAGATAGGCCAGATACCGCGGCCCGGTGCTTTCCCAGGTATGGCCCACGTCGATGCCGTGGAACACGGTTTCCGGGTACTGCTCCTTGATCTGTTTCAGAAAATTTTTCACGACCTCGGTGCCGCCTGCTGTGCCTTCCCAGTCCTTGAACTGCAGATCCAGCAATTCATCATCGTCGGCCTGCATCCACAGGTTCAGAAATTGTGCATCCGTATACGGGTATTCCACAAACAGATCCCGCATTCCTTTTTCGTAATACTCGCCCCAGATGGAAAGTTCCTTGTCGAGAATGCTCTGCTTGCTGTGTTCTTCTCCATAGAGATAGATTTCGCCCTTCGGCCCGTTTTTTACATGGTTCCAGAGCAGCCCTATCAGCAGGGCCGCAATCAGCACGATGGCAGCATATTTCCAGCGTCCGGTCTTTTTTTCTGTTTTCATTCCAATTCCTCTTTCATCTCGGTCATATCGGCCCAGAAGCGTTTGGGGCAGTGGGTCATACGGCCTTTTTCGTTGTGGCGGGCCCTGATCTCCAGCGTTTTGTAAAACTGCTTCCACAGCTCCTGAAACTGCTGCTCCTTTTCATCAGGTGGGGGCAGGGCGAGGGGTTCGGCCAGCTCCATGAGCTGAGCCCTGTGGTTCTGGTACAGCAGCACCGCCTGATGGACGGCATCGTAGATCATAAAATTTTCCTCCGGGAAGCGGGCACAGAAATGGGGGCGCAGGAGGGGCAGAATATAGTTTTTGGGGTGGATGACTGCACCCAGCATCCCCTCGTGCTCCTGAAAGCGGACAAAGCCCTGAAACTTGTCCACTTCCCAGTCCAGGCTCTGCTTCATCTGGTAGAGCGGAGCCACCTCCGGGTGGCCCCGCCGCTTGACGGTGCCTGGCCCCAGCGCAAAGGCCAGATGCAGAAATCGGATGAGCCGCAGCTCCTTATCCTCCCAGCCCGAGAGAAAATCCCGGGTGACGAGGGATTCCGTCTCTTCGCCCAGCCTGGCGCGGAAGCTGGCAAAGACCCGCCGGGCCTTTGCGTGGTCAGTGGGGATCTCCTTCACAGGGTAGAGGGTAGCCGTCTCCCGCTCCGGGGTCCAGACCGCGAAGGGCAGCTCATGCTGGGCAAAGCTCTCAAACACACAGCAGAGAAAGCCCTCGAAGCTGCCATCATAGAGGTAGACCACGTCGGCATCGTGGAGCTTCCGGGCGGGGCTTACAGGGCTCTGGCCAGACATTGCACTGCCTCCTCCCGCACCATTTTCTGGGCTGTGCGGGGCGGCACGCCCTGCTCCACCAGCCGATCCACGGCGGGCGGGCTGAACATGCTCAGCTGCTCCACCCCGCCGCTGAATACGTTGGGGTCGATGAGCGCCCGGGTGATGCGCTCCCGCCCGGCGCTGCCGCGGCCCGGGTGCGCCCCCGCAAAGCCCCGGCAGGTGATGAAATACTGCGCCCGCTTGAGCACCACGCCCATCCGCTTGAGCTCGTCCAGCCCCAGCGCGGCCTGTTTGCGGGCGTGCCAGATGCGCCGGGCGCTCTTGGGGCCGATCCCCGGCACCCGCAGCAACATCTCAAAGGGGGCGCGGTTCACGTCCACCGGGAACAGCCCGTAATGCTGCACCGCCCAGTTGCATTTGGGGTCCAGATAGGGGTTGAAGTTGGGGTTGTCCCTGTCCAGAAGCTCCTCTGCCTTGAACTCGTAAAAGCGGAGCAGCCAGTCTGCCTGATAGAGCCGATGCTCCCGCAGCAGCGGCGGCTTGGTATCCAGCGCGGGCAGGCGGGTGTCCTCGGTCACAGGGATGTAGGCGGAGTAAAACACCCGTTTCAGGTGATACTTATTGTATAATCCTTCCGTTAATTGCAGGATATGATAATCCGTTTCCGGGGAAGCCCCCACGATCATCTGGGTGCTCTGGCCCGCCGGGGCAAATCTGGGGGCCTTGCGGTAGAGCGCCACCTCCTCCCGGTTGGCGGCCCCCTCCACCGCGATCTGCTTCATGGGGCGGAAAATGGAGTGCCGCCCTTTGTCCGGAGCCAGCAGGTTCAGGCTGCGCTCACTGGGCAGCTCGATGTTCACGCTCAGGCGGTCGGCCAGAAAGCCCAGCTGTTCCAGCAGCTCCGGGCTGGTGCCGGGAATGGCCTTGGCGTGGATGTAGCCGCCGAAACGGTACTCCCCCCGCAGCAGGCGCAGAACCGCCAGCATCCGCTCGGTGGTATAATCCGGGCTCACCAGCACGGCACTGGAAAGGAACAGACCCTCGATGTAGTTGCGGCGGTAGAATTCAATGGTCAGCTCGGCCAGCTCCCGGGGGGTGAAGGTGGCCCGGGGCACATCGTTGGACTTGCGGTTGACGCAGTAGCTGCAATCGAAGGAGCAGCAGTTGGTCATCAGCACCTTCAGCAGGCTGACACAGCGGCCATCGGCAGTAAAGGCGTGGCAGCAGCCCGGGGCGTAACAGCTGCCGACCCCGCCCGCTCCTGCTGCCCGGGAAGCGCCGCTGGAGGTACAGGCCACATCATATTTTGCGCTGTCCGCCAGGATCGTCAGCTTATCCATCAGGCTCTGTTCCATGGGACACCTCCGAAAAATGGGTATAAAAAGAAAGCCATACTGGATGGCTTTTCTTTTTCAGGCGCTGGTGTGGCGTTTTTACCACTTCGCCTTGGTCTCCACCACACGGCCTGCAATGTGCAGATGGTTGAGCTCCTCGCCCTTGATGACCATTTCCTTATAGGCCGGGTTGAAGGGCTGCAGCACCACGCAGTTGCCGCGCTGGAGGTAGCGCTTGAGGGTACCCTCGCCCTCGTCGCCGTAGATCAGCACGCCCAGGTCGCCGTTTTCCAGCGTGTCCTGACGGTGCACCAGGGCAAGGTCACCATCGTGGATGCGGGGCTCCATGCTGTCGCCGCGCACAACGAGATAGAAGTAGCTGGAAGGGTCCTTGACCCGGGCATACTCCTTGCCGTAGTCTTCCTCATAGGCCAGCGCGCCGTAGCCTGCCTTGACCGTGCCGATGACAGGGATCAGGCTGTACACATAGCTGCCGAAGAAGCGCTCTTCGGTCTGGCCCTCCGCGGTGGGGTCGAACAGACCCAACAGATAGTCCGCGGTCGTGTCCAGGATCTCCGCCAGCTTTGCCACGGTGGTGGGGTCCGGGGAGCTCTTTCCGCTCTCCCATTTTCCCACGGCCTGCTGAGTCACGCCCAACAGGGAAGCAAGCTCCGCCTGGCTCATGTGCTTTTGCTTTCGGCATTGCCGTAACAGCTCCGGAAACGACATTGTTCAACACTCCTCTGCTTGTACCGGGTCCGGTAAGGTTTTATCTGTATTTATTATACAACAAAAAGATGTTTCAGTAAAGAGGGAATCCCGCTTTTTCTCGAAGAAAAGTTGTCGTTCCGCACAAAAATGCGCACAATGAGCGGAAATTTTGATTTTAGGCTTGACAGCGCCGCTGAAATCTGGTAAATTAAATAGGCATTCGGTACGGCGTGTGCGGGTGCCCACGAGGAGAGATGTCCGAGTGGTTTAAGGAAGCAGTCTTGAAAACTGCCGTACGGCAACGTACCGTGGGTTCGAATCCCACTCTCTCCGCCATTTTTATTGAATAAGTGCAATACACTTTGCTCTGGAGTAGTACTCAAGAGGCCGAAGAGGCGCCCCTGCTAAGGGCGTAGGTCGTCTAAACAACGGCGCGAGGGTTCAAATCCCTCCTACTCCGCCAAGAAAAAGCTCGATGATTCTTTGAAATCACCGGGCTTTTTCCATTTTGTTCTCATCTTATCTTTCAATACGTATTTACACAATACGTATAATATGGTATACTTCTCTTGAGAGGATGTGAAGCTTGTGCCGCCAAAACCGCGTGAAATGGAAAAGCTGATCCTTGCCGATGGCTGGGTCTTCAAGGAACAGGTCGGTTCCCACCGTCAGTATGTCCATCCCACAAAACCCGGCAAGGTCACAATTCCTTTTCACAAGGGAAAAGAACTTGACCGCCGCACAGAGCTTTCCATCCGAAAGCAGGCAGGGCTCAAATAATGCCATATCATCATACAGGAGGGATGAAGGATGTTATCCATGTATCCGGCTTGTTTTTATAAAGAGGCAGAAGGTTATTCTGTCATTTTTCCTGATTTGAACAACCTTGCAACACAGGGGGATACCTTTGAGGAAGCCATGGAGATGGCAGTAGACTGCCTTGCAGGCTATCTCTACACCTGCAAGCGGGATGGCGAAACGATTCCCACACCGTCTCGTCCGGGTTCCATCGACCCAATCGCTGTGTCTCGGGCACTTGCTCCTGACGAGCCTGTTCCTGAAGCATTTGTCAATGTTGTTTCTGTTGACGTGGCAGAATATGCAAAACAGCACTTCGAGAAATCTGTCAAAAAGACGCTTTCCATCCCTGCCTGGCTGAACGATGCCGCTATGGCACAGGGGATCAATTTCTCCCGCGTCCTTCAGCAGGCACTGAAAGAGCAGCTGCACATGGCTTGAACAGATTTTTACACAAAACGCGCTTTCCGGGGCCTTCCGAAAAGCGCGTTTTGCTTTTTTACAGCAAAAGATTCGTCACCGCAGCCAGCACGCTCAGGTGCACGGGATAGAACCAGTAAAAGGCCTTCTTTTGCAGCGGACTGCACGCGCCCCGCTGGCCGTTGTAGAACCAGACCAGCACAAAGGCCAGCGGGGCGGTGAGCTCCCAGGCAAACAGCACGGCTCCCACGATGCACTGCCGCTTGCGATCGCCACGGGTCAGATACAGCGCGTAGATGATGATCACGCCGATGCCGTTGTAGTCCGTACAGGCCAGAAGCGCCGCAAGCGTGCAGCCTGCCGCACACAAGAGTCCTTTCCAGCTGGCAGAGCCGTCCGGCTTTTCAAAATGCTTCAGACCTGCCATGGCCAGCACGCCCAGCGCCAGCGTCCAGTAAACGTTCTGCGCACTGAAGTCAAAGGGGGTGCGGAAGAACGCAAGGTCAAAAGGTACTTCGCTCAGAAGGCCGAACAGCACCAGCCGCCCAAGGTAGCCTTTGACGTTGTGGGTGTGCACAAAGCCCTCCACCAGCAGGAAGCAGAAGATGGGAAAGGCCAGCCGCCCGGTGAAGCGCAGCACCATGTCCAGCCGGTACAGCGGATAGGCGAAAAGGGTGTCCCGCGAGAGGGTGCCGCTGTCCAGCCCGGGCGTAAGGATACCTGCCTCGATGCAGGACGCGCCGATGTGGTCGATGAGCATGGTGATGCAGGCAATGGTTTTAAGGGCGGTGCCGCTGAAGCTGCAGCGCGGGGAAAGTGCGGTCATAAAAAACACCTCGGTCAGTTTGTAAAAAATCGTTATAAGAACTATAACGGCGGAAAGGTGGCATTTCCTGCGTCTGCTGCGGCAAAATCTGCACAGAGCGTGCACAAATCAGCCCAAAATGCTTGACAGGACGGACGCGGGATAGTAAAATCAAGAAGATAATTGAACTATCTCAAACCAAAGATGAAAAAGATTCACAGAGGATCGAGCGTCTCCGAACCAGATCAGACCGGAAGGAGGCATTGGGAATGACGCTGTTTTCTTATGAGATTTTCGACGCAGTTGCACGGCAGGGCAGCTTTAACAAGGCGGCTCAGCAGCTGCATCTGACTCCCTCGGCCATCAGCCACGCCATCGCCGTGATGGAGGCCGAGCTTGGCTTTACCTTATTCAATCGCGGCAAAAACGGCGTTACCATGACCAGCTACGGCGCTTCGCTGTACCCCTCCATCCGTGCGGTGCTGAACAGCGACGAGGCCCTGCAGCAGAGCATTGCCCGCCTGAACGGCCTGGAAAAGGGCAAGGTCAAGCTGGGTGCCTTCAACTCGATCTGCTCCGGGCTGCTGCCCAGCATCCTCAAGGGCTTTATGGACCACTACCCACAGATCGAAGTCGAGGTCTATCAGGGCACCTACGACGATGTCAAGGAGTGGCTGCGCACCGGTCAGGTGGACATCGCCTTCCTCTCCAACAACTGCCGGGAGGAGTTTGTTCTGACCGAGCTATTCCACGAGCCGCTGCTCTGCATCACCCCCATGGACTGGCCCGAGCCGCCCAACGGCGTGATGACCCCCGCCCTGATGAACGGGCAGAACTTTGTGGTGCAGTGGGATGCCACCGACGCGGAGATGCGTCAGTTCCTCAAGAAGTATTCCATCTCAACGGAGCGCCGCTGCCATGTCATCGATGACCAGTCGAACATTGCCATGGTCGAGGCAGGCCTGGGTATTTCCATCATGCCCCGGATGCTGCTGCGCAACTGCACGGCAGCGGTCAAGATCTACCCCATCGAGCCCGAAGAGGACCGCGTGGTGGGTCTGGCCGTCCAGCGTCCCACCGCCATGGCTCCCGCCGTGGAGCAGATGTTCCACCACATCGTGGAGTGCTGCAAGGATCTGGACTGAACAACAGTGTAACATAACGGGCCGGTGTGCGCAACACCGGCCCGTTTTTTGCCGCCCGGAAAACTTTGGATTGTATCCCCGCCCGGGATACGGTATACTAAGAAAAAATCCATTCTGGTTTTGAGGGGAAAAATTATGGATCGAAGAAGTTTTTGCAAGGTGCTGGGGTTTGCGGCCGGCAGCACTCTGCTGCCCGGGCTGATGGTCCGGGCCGCCGGGCAGAGCTCCGTGGGACGCGCAGTACCGGATGGCCGCTACGCCATTGGCATCCGCAGTGACCTGAGCGGCTGCGACCTGACCCACACGTTCTATTACTCCGACAGCTTTTTCACCCACCCGGCCACCCAATATGACCACCAGCTGGCACTGGCAACGCTGGGTCTGGTCTGCGCTGCGGCCAACACCATAGCCAGCGATGCGGAATACTGGGTCAACGGCTCCGTGGGGCGGGAAGCCCACATTGCTGCCGCCTACGAGGCCCTGGGCTTCGGGGACGCGCTGTTCTACAATTACGATCTCGACACCGGCCGGGCCGGGGACTTTGTGGGCTATTCGCTGGCCCGCAAGACCCTGACCCTGAACGGCCAGCGCACCACCCTTGTGGCGCTTATCCTGCGGGGCGGCGGCTACGGCGGCGAGTGGGCCAGCAACTTCCACATGGGCGATACCAGCGCGCACACCGGCTTTGTCACGCCCGTGGCGGCGGTGTTTGCGTCCCTCAAGGCCTATCTGGCCCGGGCCGGGCAGAGCGGTGCCTTCAAGCTCTGGCTGGGCGGCTACAGCCGCGGCTCCATCATTGCAAATCTGCTGGCGGCAAAGATCGCCCGGGAGCTCCCCCAGCTGGGGCGGGAGAACATCTATGCCTACGGCTTTGCGGTGCCTGCAGCCCTGACTGCCGCCGACCGGCCTGACCTGCAGCAGGATTTCGATGCCAACCACGCCCCGGACGGCACCCTGCTGGAAAGCTGGCCCGAGAGCAACATCTTCAGCATCATTTCCAGCGGCGATGCAGTGGCCCGGGTGCTGCCCGCTGCCTGGGGCTACCACCGCAACGGCTGTGACCGCTTTCTGCCCGCCACCCGGAATGCCGAAGAACTGGCCGACCTGGACGCGCTGGGGGCGGAATTCGGCCCCACGCCGCTGGTGGTCAGCAGCCTTGCCACCGCCGAGGACACCAGTGCCCTCATCGACATCGTGGCCAAGTTCTGCGTTTCCCGGGAAAATTTCCACCAGAAGTACGAAACCGCCATCATGGACATGATCCAGTGTGCCTTTATCCGCTCCGAAAAAGAGGTGGTCGAGGGCTACATCCTCAGCGACGGTGAGATCGTGGAGCGGCTGCAGACCCTTTCCCACATGAAAGAGATCGATTATTGGCAGATCGTGGGCAGCGTCTGGGCTGCCTCCACCATGAGCCGGCCCATCCTTGAGCGGTACGGCCAGAACGTGCCCCTGCTGGCCCGGCAGATCCTGATCCCGGTGCTGGCGGTCGGCCTGTGCTACGGCATCGAGACCGATGTGGTGCAGATGGTGGCCCAGTACATCATCCGCCTGCTCACCGCCCGGGGCGAGCTGGACAGTGTTCTGCGCGCGGCGTTCTGCCACCACCCGGAAAACTACATCTCCCTGATGGAATACTACACCCCCGAGGAGCACGGTCTGGAGCCCTTTACCAGAAGATGATGCACTTTTCTTCACCTTCCGCCTGAAATCTCTCCACCGGTGAAACGCCTGCGATTCGTTGAAATCCCGTTTCTTCTATGTTACACTTGAGTTTATCAATTGGAAAAGAGGAAAAAAACATGGAAACTCACCACAAGCGCAGCGCGTTTTCCGGCAAACTCGGATTCGTGCTGTCCGCCGCCGGTGCGTCGGTCGGGTTGGGCAATATCTGGCGCTTCCCGTATCTGGCCGCAAAATACGGCGGCGGCATTTTTCTGCTCATCTACATCCTGCTGGCTGTCACCTTTGGCTACACCATGATCATTGCCGAAACGGCGCTGGGCCGGATGACCCGCAAAAGCCCGGTGGGCGCTTACAGCCATTTTGGCAAAGGGAAGGGGCTGGCGTTCGGCGGCTGGATCAACGCCGTCATCCCCATCCTGATCGTCCCCTATTATTCGGTCATCGGCGGCTGGGTCATCCACTATCTGGCCCAGTATCTTACCGGCCATGGCAGCGCGCTGGCATCGGACGGGTATTTCTCCGGCTTCATCTCCAACGGTTTGCTGGCCGAGATCTCGTTCCTGCTGTTCGCCTTTATCACGCTGGGCATCATCTTTGCGGGCGTGCGCAACGGCGTGGAGCGCGTTTCCAAGGTGATGATGCCGGTGCTGGTGGTGCTCTCGGTGGTCATTGCCGTCTACTCGGTCACACGGCCCGGCGCACTGGCAGGCGTAAAGTATTTTCTGGTGCCCAACCCGGCCAACTTCTCGTGGATGACCGTGGTTTCCGCCATGGGGCAGATGTTCTACTCCCTCTCCATTGCCATGGGCATCCTGGTGACCTTTGGCTCCTACATGAAAAAGAACGTGTCCATTGAGCAGTCCACGGAAAACGTGGAGATCTTCGACACCGCCATTGCCATCATGGCGGGCCTGATGATCATTCCCGCCGTGTTCGCTTTTTCGGGCGGCGACCCTGACACCCTGCAGGCGGGCCCGGCCCTGATGTTCATTACCATCCCCAAGGTCTTTGCCAGCATGGGCATGGGCACTGCCGTAGGCGTGCTCTTCTTTGTGCTGGTGCTGTTCGCGGCCCTCACCAGCTCCATTGCCCTGACCGAGAGTGCTGTTTCTACCTTTGAGGACGAGTTGGGCTGGGACCGCACCCGCTCCACCATCCTCATCGGCTGCATTATGATCACACTGGGCAGCCTTTCCGCGCTGGGCTACGGCCCCCTTGCCAGCGTGACCGTGTTCGGGATGCAGTTCCTCGATTTCTTCGACTTCCTGACCAACTCGGTGATGATGCCCATTGCGGCCATTGCCACCTGCCTGCTGGTCTCCCGGATCGTCGGTGTGGAAAAGATCGAGGAAGAGGTCACACGGGAAGGTCAGCCCTTCCGCCGCAAACCGGTGTTCAACTTTATGCTCCGGTATCTCTGCCCCATCTTCGCGGCTATCATCCTGGCCAGCTCGGTCGCCAACGCACTGGGCTGGATCGCGATGTGACCCTGTTTTCTGCACGCAAAAAGCCCCCGGCCTGTATCCTCACAGGCCGGGGGCTTTTCGATCACTCTTTTTCAAACACAAGGAAGCGGAACGCGATATCCGTGGTCAGCTCGGGCAGGGCGGCCAGGCGGGCCGCGCCATCCCGCGGCGTTTTCCAGTAATAGGGGGTCATGGCGAACAGCGCCTCCAGCTGCCCGGCAGGCACCGTGATGCTGCCCGAGACTTCCCGCTCCCCGATGGGACGGAAGCCCTCATAGGCCACCTCCTGCACCGGATTTTTATAGGGCGTGTCGTAGAGGACAGCCTTCATCTGGTAGAGGTGCTCTGCACCGGGCACAACATAGATCATCCGTCCGCCCGGGCGCAGCACACGCCGGAACTCTTCCTGTGCAAAGGGCGAGAAGCAGTTGAGCAGCAGGTCGGCCCATCCGGTGCGGACAGGCTGGGCAAAACTGGATGCCACCGCGTATTTTGCGGCAGGCAGTGCCTTTGCGGCCAGACGCACCGCAGGCTTTGCGATATCAAAACCCGCCAGCTGCACCGGCCGGCCCGCCTGCGCAAAGGCCTGTGCAATGCAGCGGTCGTACCAGCCCTCGCCGCAGCCCGCATCCAGCAGGTGGAGCGGTGCATCTGCCCCGGCGGAAGCGCCGTATGCAAGGCACAGTTCCCCCAGTGCCCTGCCGAAGATGCCGTAATACCCGGCGTTCAGGAAGGCACGGCGGGCGGCGACCATCTCTTTGCTGTCGCCCGGGGCCTTGGTGCGCATGCTCTGCACCGGCAGCAAGTGCCAGTACCCCTCTTTCGCCCGGTCAAAGCTGTGGTTCCTGCCGCATTTCAGGGCAGTGTCCCCGGTCAGGGGTTCGCCGCAGAGCGGGCACTGCCAGGGGGCAAACGGCTCAGGTTTCATCGGTGTGATCCTCAATGGGTGCGGTGGCACCGCCGTGGGCGGTCATATACTCTTCAAAGTTGGTGAACTTCTGCTGGGGCGGGCGGCGGCTGATCAGCATCAGGCCCGGGTCCTCGTCCCGTGCAGGGGCGGCGTTCCGGACGCGGCTGCGGGGTGCCTCGCTCTTGGCGGGGCGGACCGGGCGGCTGCTCTGCACTGCATTGCGGTTATTGCGGCTGCCCTGCTGGCTCTGGCTGTTCTGGGCCGGGCGGGCATTGCGGCTGTTCCGTTCTGCCCGCTGCTCGGTGCGCGGATCATTGCGGTCGGTGTGCTGCTCGGCACGGGCAGGCTGACCGCCGCGCTGACGCTGGCCATTCTGGGCCGGAGCAGTCTGCTTTGCGGCAGGCTGCGCAGCCGGAGCCTTTTTGACCGGGCGCAGGGGGGTAGCCTCCGGGGCGCTCACAAAGTGGGGGTCGAATTTGGGCTGGGCGTTGCTGCCGCGGTTGGCCGGCTGCGGGGCATTGCCCTCGCGGCGGGTGCGGCTGTTATTGGAGCGGCGGTTCTCACTGCGGCCGCCGGAAGTGCGCTTCTGGTTTTCCTCCATGGATGTTCCTTCTTTCGGTTCGGTATTCTTGGGGCTGAGCTGTTTTGCAGCCGCTTTTTCCTTCTTGGGGGCAGCGGGCTTTTCGGCCTTGGCTGCCTTTTCTGCTTTGGCGGGCTTCTCTGCCTTCACGGGCTGCTCTGCTTCCGCCTTGGGCTTTTTGCCCCGCACCGGGGGCGCAGCCTTGACAGGGGCAGGCGCGCCGTCCCAGGGATGGCCGGAGACGACCGGGATCTGGCGGCGGTTCAGCTTTTCGATCCCGGCCAGATATTCCTTTTCCTCCGGGGCGCAGAAGCTGACGGCAGTGCCGTCGGCACCGGCACGGGCCGTGCGGCCAATGCGGTGGACGTAGGTCTCGGGCACCTCGGGCAGGTCGTAGTTGAACACATGGGACAGCTCGCTGATGTCAATGCCGCGGGCGGCGATATCGGTCGCCACCAGCACCCGGGTCTTGCCCGCCTTGAAGTCCTCCAGCGCCGTCACGCGGGCGGTCTGGCTCTTGTTGCCGTGGATAGCGGCAGCGGGGATGCCCTGCTTGTTCAGGTCTTTTGCGATCTTATCGGCCCCGTGCTTGGTGCGGCTGAACACCAGCGCGTTCACCACCTCAGGCTTCAGGTTTTTGATGAGCCAGGGCAGCAAAAACTTCTTGTTGCCCTTCTCCACAAAATACAGGCTCTGCTGGATGCGGTCCACCGTGCTGGACACCGGGTCCACCTTGACAAAGGCCGGGTCATGCAGGATGCCTGCAGCCAGCTGCTCGATCTCCTTGGGCATGGTGGCGCTGAACATCAGGTTCTGGCGCTGCCTGGGCAGCTTGGCGATCACCTTTTTCACGTCGTGGACAAAGCCCATATCCAGCATCCGGTCGGCTTCGTCCAGAACAAAGATCTCAATGTTGGAGAGGTCCAGCAGCCCCTGCCCCACCAGGTCGTTCAAACGGCCCGGGCAGGCAATGAGGATGTCCACGCCCTTTTTCAGGGCCGCGACCTGCGGAGCCTGACCCACACCGCCAAAGATGACGGTGCTGCGCAGGGTCAGATACTTGCCGTAGGCTTCAAAGCTCTCGCCGATCTGCAAAGCCAGCTCCCGGGTAGGAGTCAGGATCAGGGCGCGGATGGCACCCTTTTTGCGGGGCGCGCTGGCAGTCAGGCGGTCGAGCATGGGCAGCGCAAAGGCAGCCGTCTTGCCGGTACCCGTCTGGGCGCAGCCCATCAAGTCCCTCCCGGCCAGCACCGGCGGAATGGCCGCCGCCTGAATGGGCGAGGGGGATTCATAGCCCGCCTGTGCCACAGCACGCAGCACAGGCGCGGAAAGATTCAGTTCGTTAAATGTCATTCTTCACCTAAAATGTTTCTGCATTCCATATAATAGCGCTTTTCCTCTGCGTGCCCCATGCTGAAGGTCTTGCGGGGCAGCACACCGCCCATAACGATGCCCTTGAACAGGTCGCTCTTCTCAAAGGGCGGCATCAGGAAAGCCACACCTCCCTGCCTGCACAGGGCGCGGACAGCGGGCTCATCGTGGACATAATCCACCCGGGCCTCGATGTGGCGGGCCATGAAATACTCAATGAATGCGTCAATGGTGCCCACAGTCAGCGGGGCAACGGGATGTTCAAAGCTGAGCACATTGGCCACATGGGGGCCTGCCAGCGTAAAGGACTGCTGTTTTGCATCGCCGAAGCAGATGCCTGCCGCGTGGGAATCGCTCCACGCGATGAGGGCCAGCAGCACGGCACCGCAGTCCACATTGAAAAGGACACGGTGGATGGGCTCGATCTCAATGGCCGGAGAGTGGACATTGCAGACCTCAGCCAGGCACCAGCGGGCCGGGTGGGTCAGCTGCTGCTCCGGGGTCAGGGTCTTTTTCAGCTCCTCCCAGCAGGCCTTGGCGGAAGCCAGCGAATGGTTGCCGTCGCCCACGGCCAGCGTCAGGGGTGCGCCGCCCTTTGCCTGGGGGTACCGGGCATCAAAGGCTTCCTGGCTGCCCAGAGCGTTCAGGGCGCTGTCGATCTGGGCCAGCAGGGCGGGATCTTCCACTGCCCAGCCGGCAATGTGGCCGCCGTTCAGCATCAGGTCGCCCTCGTAGACCTTGCGCAGCTGCTCCTTCTTCTCGCCGATGGGCTCGATGAGGGTGCAGCCGGGGTCATCGGCCAGCATCATAATATGAGGCGTTTCCAGCCTTGCCCCCCGGCGCACCGCCATGCGGGGCGGGATGCGGCTTTCCACTGTGTGCTCACTGGGACGGATGGCAGGCACCGCGCCCTCGGCATAGCTGTATGCCTCCAGGTCGATCCTGCCCACAAGGCCCTGCCGCACCCGGCCGCTCTGCTCAGTGCGCTCCACATAAATGAAGCCGTCCACCGCGCGGGTCAGCACGTTCCGGGTATAATCGTCCATGGCCGCATGGATGGCACTGATCCTTGCATCCACGTCATCCTCTTCCAGATAGACCTCCGGCAGGATCAGGTCCAGTGTGCTGGGGCCGCCTGCGGCGGCCTGCGCAGCCTTTTCCCAATAGGAGCGGTCACTGGTGAACTGATCGCAGGCCACACAGCCCCACTGCCCCACCGGGATCTGTTCCGACGGCAGCAGGATGTGCGCCGGGGAAAAACAGGGTATTTTGTTCATAATACTTTCCTCCCTCTCACAAAAACGCAGGGATCACTCAAAATAGCTGGCGGCATCGTCCCGGATGACCAGATGCTCCACACCTGCCTCGGTCAGGGAGAGGGTCATCTCCTCCCGGGCCGCTGCATCCAGCGTAGAGGAGGACGGGACCTTCACCAGCAGGTTCTTCACGCCCAGCTGGGCCGCAGGGGCTCCCAGCTGGCTGGAGGAGCCGGTCACCTCGGCCAGCGAATAACCATACCAAAGCGTCACCGTATCTCCGAAGCGGGCCTGCCAGGCGGCGATATCCGCAGTCAGCTGCCCGGCACGGTCCACACCGTTGGTGTTGCCATAGTCCTGCTTGGCGCTGGTGGACGAGGGGAACTGGACATTTTCCAGCAGCACCTGATCAAACCCGGCGGCGTGCACCTCGGCGATCAGATCACCGATATACTGCACGGTCTCCGCGGCGTAGGGGTTCAGCCAGGGGTTGCCTCCGGCGGAAGCCTTGTTGTCCAGCCAGAGGTACTCCTGCCCCTGATACCGGATGGCCAGAGCACGGTCGGCCCGGGCACCGGCAGGGTCACGGAAGGCATTCAGCGCGGCCACCGGCACCAGCCCCTCTTCCTTGAAGATGGATGCCACACTCGTCAGCTCGACCTGCGTGGGGGCTGCATTGGCGGCACCCACCGCCGTCTGGGAGGCGTAATACACCTGCCCGGCGGTATCCTTCAGGGTCAGGATGGCATAGGTCATGCCCTGCGCCTTGAGCTGCCGGGCGGCGGAGCGGATGGCGGCCTCGTCGGTCAGGGTGGTCACATCCACCTCTGCCCACAGGCCCGTCACAATATCAGTGCCCTTGACCGCCGGCTCCGGCTCCTTTTCCGGCACCGAGGAAGCTGCCGGTTCGCTGGCAGCGGTGCTCTGTGCCCCGGAGGATGCACTCTCGCTGGCAGCACTGGATGCGGAAAGGTCACGATCCCGCACCACGGTATACCAGGTGTGGGTGGCCCAGTCCAGCACATGGGGCGCGGCCACCCAGGCCGCTGCCAGCACAGCCACCACCAGCACCGCAATGCCGATGCCCTTTTTCAGCCGCATCTCACGGGTGTAAAAGCTGCGCCGGTAGCGCTTGACCTTCTGGCGTTTGGGATATCTTGCCATAATCAACCACCCTCCTTGGGGTCAACTTACAGGATCACGGAATGGCCGGTAAAGCCGTAGATGGCCAGCGCCAGCACCCCGATATAGATCAGGGTGATGGGCAGGCCGCGGAATGCTTCGGGGATGGCCTTGCTGCGCAGGCGGTTGCCCGCCTCGGTCACCAGCATCACAGCCAGCAGGTAGCCCAGGCCGCTGCCCAGGCCAAAGCCGATGGACTGCGCCAGCGTAAAGCTCTGGGTGCGCTCCACCAGCGCGGTGCCCAGCACGCCGCTGTTCACGGCGGCAATGGGCAGGATTCGGATGAGCAGGCCGCTGCGGGGGCCTTTGACCGCCCGCAGGATGGCGTGCTCAAAGATGCAGACCACCGCCACACAGGCCAGGTAGAGCAGCGGGCGGAGCGGGGCACGGTAGGGCAGATCCACGATCTGGCTGCTCGCAAAATACGCCAGCGGAGCCACCAGCGTCTGGGTAACACAGAGCAGCAGGGCAAACCACCAGCTGCTGGTGCGCTCGTCACCCACCAGCTGGATCAGGCGCGACACGCCCAGACCACGGGTAAAGATGGCGTTCTGGGCAAACAGGGCCAGCACGGCGTAGGCAAAGGCCACACCGATGGTATTCATCACAGCACTCACTGATCCTGCACCTCCTTCCGGGGGTGCGCAGCCAGAGTGCCGCGCGCCTCAGTTTTCAGGTATTCCTTGTGTTTGCGGGCCAGCGCGCGCCAGACGGCACACACCACGCCCAGCACGATGAAGCCGCCTGCCGGCATGGATGCCATGGGCAGGACAGAGCGGCTGAGCTGGATCCCGAACACACTGCCCAGCGCCAGCCACTCCCGCAGGCAGCCCACGATGAACAGGATGAGCGCGTAGCCCACCGTGATGCGCAGACCCTTGGAGACAGCCTTGTGCATAGATTCCTGTACGCGGCCAAAGCGGTAGGTCAGCAGGGGCTCCACCACCAGCATAGGCAGGTAGATGCCCAGCATCAGCAGGTCGGTGCCGAACACGGCGTTCAGGATGGGATAAGCGGCGAGGTAGACCACCGCCGCACTGCCGCTGTACACCAGCGCCCGGGGCAGCAGCTTTTTCTCCAGCTCTTCCGGGGCGGGCTGCTCGTCCCGCAGGGGGAACAGGCGGCTGACCAGGCAGGCCAGCATCCGGGAAGGCGTGAGCAGCAGGGCCACAGCCACGGCCAGCATCAAAGCATTTTTGCCTGTGGTGGCAAGCACCACCAGCGGAGCCAGACCCATGCCCTGCATGACAACGGGGTTGTTTTTGAATACCCGGTCATGGTGGGCGAACTTTTCAGGATCACGGGTGATCAGTTCTGCAATGGAGCGTTTCATTCAGCGCCCTCCTTTCCGGCCGCAGGGCGGTGCATCAGCTGGTACAGGCGGCTCTCGGTGCGGTCCATCCAGCCGGAAATGCTGTTGACCGTGAGCAGAGCAAAGCAGACGCCCGTCTCGTACACGCCGTAATACCGGAAGCCCATGGTGATCGCACCCACCAGCACACCGTACAGGATGCGGCCCAGATGGTGATGGGCGCAGGTGTAGGGCTCGTTGAGCAGGAACACCGCGCTGAACAGCATGGCACCGGTCAGCAGCTCATCCCGCACACACTGCAGGCGCAGGGCGATGTCCACGCCGTTTACCCCCACCTGACGGGGGAAGAGGAAGGCGATGAGGGCACAGGTGACCACAAAGCTGACAGAAGCGCTCAGACGGACATCCTTTTGCAGCCAGAGGAAAAGCCCACAGGCCAGAAGGATGAGGGCAGCACCGGTGCCCATGGGGGCGGCGTACTCGCCCAGCCCCAGCGAAATTGCGCCGATGTTCAGGCTGCCGCCGCTGCGCAGGGTATCCGAGATGGTGCTGGACACCGGCACGCCGGTGGCATCCCACAGGGGGATGTTGATATAGGGCTGGGGGTAGCGGAACACCTGCTCCGGCCAGGACACCGCCGCCACGGCGTAGCCCACAGCAGCGGGGTTGAAGGGATAGCTGCCGTAGCCGCCAAACACCTCCTTGCCGATGAGGACACCGGCCAGCACCGCCATAATGACCACATACCAGTCCACCGTGGCGGGCATGAGCAGGGCGATGATGAGGGCAAAGCTCTCGTTGGAGAAATCCCCGGCCCGATACACGCGGCGGCGCAGCAGGGAGACCAGGCGGTCACACAGATTGCCGGTGAGCAGCGCCGCGCCGCAGAGCAGCAGGGGCCGCAGACCGTACAGGAAGCAGGCCATGCAGAGCAGCGGGATGGTCATAAAGCAGACGTGCAGATAGTACCGCCCCGTCTTTGCAAGCTCCTGCTCCTGCTGCTGGATCAAACGTTCATCCATGGTAAGGCACCTCTCACAGGGCGGCCAGACGGCGCACTGCCGCAGCCGGGTCGGCTGCGCCGAACACGGCACTGCCCGCCACCAGAATATCGGCACCCGCCTCCACACACAGGGGGGCGGTGGTGTCGTCCACGCCGCCATCCACTTCCAGCAGGTAGCGGGCGCTCCGCTTTGCCCGCTCTTCCTTGAGCCAGCGCAGCTTTTCCAGCGCCGAGGGCATGAACTTCTGCCCGCCGAAGCCGGGCTCCACGCTCATCACCAGCACCAGATCCAGCTGGTCGAGATACGGGGCCAGCGCCTCCGGATCCGTACCGGGCTTGATGGTCAGGCCCACCTTGCAGCCCAGTGCCTTGACTGCATCGATGGTCTGCTGGATGTCGTCCTCGCACTCGAGGTGGAAGTTGTACAGGCTGGCACCCGCCTTGATGAAAGGCTCTGCATACTGCAGCGGGTGGCTAATCATCAGGTGGACATCGTAGAATGCTGCGGGCATCCCCTTGTGCAGGCTTTTCAGTACCGGCACGCCAAAGCTGATGTTGGGCACAAAGTGGCCGTCCATCACGTCATAATGCAGCATCTGCGCACCGGCATCCAGCACCATGCGGCAGTCTGCGCCAAGCTGATTGAAATCAGCCGAAAGGATCGAAGGACTAATGATCGTCATTGTGTTTTATACTCTCCGTTATTTTTCAGAAAGATTACACCATCCGTTCTGCCGGAGCACCTGTTTTGGGGCCGGAATGCAGGGCGGGCATGGTTACTCTTAGTTTACATGAAAACACGCAAAAAATCAAACCCGGAGCCGTGTTTTTCACGGAAAAGTCTCAAACCTTCCCCTGTATCCATCCAAAATCCATTCCAAAACCAAAAACGACCAGACCGCCCCGCCCGTTTCAGGGGGACAGTCTGGCCGCGGATTCAGTTGACAGGCTTCATGCTGGCGGGGTCCTCCACCGGCACAGGCTGACCGGATTCGTCCGGCAGGCGCTTCATGCCGCTGGGGTTGGGGGGCGTGGCGGGCAGGGTGAACACGAACTGACACCACTCGCCCTGCTGGCTCTCCACACGGATCTGGCCTCCGGAAAGGTTGACCAGCACCTTGCAGATATTCAGGCCAAGACCGGCCCCCCGGGCGTGCAGTCCGCGGGACCTGTCCTCTTTGTAGAAGCGCTGGAACACATAGGGCAGCGCCTCGGGGCTGATGCCCTGACCGGAATTCCAGATCGAGATCTCCACCTCGGGGCCCAGCTTCTCCACATGGAACTTGATGGTGCCGCCCGCCGGGGTAAACTTGATGGCATTGTCCAGAATGTTATAAGCCACCTGATGGATGAGGTCGGGGTCCGCGTAGACCAGCACCTTTTCATCCATGGTCAGGCCTTCCAGATCGATCATGCCGTCAT
Organism: Faecalibacterium sp. BCRC 81149; assembly: GCF_022750605.1. NCBI lineage: Bacteria > Bacillati > Bacillota > Clostridia > Eubacteriales > Oscillospiraceae > Faecalibacterium > Faecalibacterium sp. BCRC 81149. The sequence continues at coordinate 118,349 of NZ_QXJA01000004.1, forward strand.
TGATGCGCTGCTCCGCCGAAAGGGCCACACCGGTGAGCGTCTCCCAGATGTTGAACATACGGGCGTTCACCTGATACTCGCCGCTTTCCAGCTTGGAGAGATCGAGCATGTTCTGGATGAGCCGGGCCAGGCGGCCGGTCTCCTCGCTGACCAGCTGCAGGTAGTGGTTCTGCATATCGGGCGGGATGGTGCCGTCCAGAATGCCGTCCACAAAGCCCTTGATGGTGGTCATGGGGGTGCGCAGCTCGTGGGCGATGTTGCCCATGAACTGGCCGCGGGAATTGTCGTTGGACTGGATGTTCTCCGCCATCTGGTTGAAGGTGCGGGCCAGATCCACCACTTCGCCCTCACCTTCCACGCCCTCAACACGGACAGAGAAGTCCCCGCCGCCAAACCGCTGGGCGGCATCGGTGATCTTCTGGAGCGGGTCTGTCAGCTTCCGCATCAGGAAGGAGGTCAGCACGCTGGCGCAGAGCAGCATGATGCAGGCCGAGAAGAAGAAGTTCGACCAGAACTCCTCCTTGAAGTCGGTCAGCCGCGCACCGGAGGAGCAGAGGAAGAGATAGCCGCTGTTGTTGCCCTGGGCATCCTGCATGTGCCGCACCGAGACATAGCTCTTCTCCGTCAGCACACCGTCCAGCGTGCTCAGGGTGTGGTAGGGCTGATCCCCGGCAACTTTTTTCATAAGCTCCGGCCCCACAACATCTGTTCCCACCATCTCGGGGTTGGAGGCAATGAGGACCCTGCCCTCTTCATCGGTAAAAAACAGGTAGGCCTCGGCGCTCTCGCCGATGATCTCCAGCTTGGTGTTCAGGGCATCCAGCTCGGCCCCCTTGGGCAGAGCCGCCTGCTGCACGATATAATCCGCCGCGCGCTGGGTCACATCCGCCACGCTGTCCAGCGTGTCGTACCGCTCCTGGGCAAAATAACGGCTGAACAGCAGCCACTCGGAGCACCCCAGCACCGCCGTGCCCAGCACCAGCAGGGTGGCCACCATCGAAAAGAAGGTAACCGAAATACTTTTGCGCATTACTGACGCACCTCGAACTTATAGCCCACGCCCCAGACGGTCTTGAGCTCCCACTTATCGGAAGCGCCCGCCAGCTTTTCGCGCAGGCGCTTGACATGGACATCGATGGTGCGGCTGTCGCCGTAGTACTCAAAACCCCACACCTCGTCCAGCAGCTGGTCGCGGGTGTAAACACGGTTGGGGTGGGAGGCCAGGCAGTTCAGCAGCTCCAGCTCCTTGGGGGGAGCTTCCACCACCTTGCCCTTGACCCGCAGCTCGTAGCTGTTCATGTCCAGCCGCAGGTTGTCGAACTCGATCACGCCCTCAGTGCTCTCAGTCTGGGCGGTGGTGGTGGTGCAGCGGCGCAGCACCGCCTTGATGCGGGCCACGACCTCCTTGGTGTCAAAGGGCTTGACCATGTAATCGTCCGCGCCCAGCTCCAGGCCCAGCACCTTGTCAAAGGTCTCGCCTTTGGCGGTCAGCATCATCACCGGGGTGTTGCCCAGCTTGCGGATGCGGCGGCAGACCTCCAGACCGTCCATCTTGGGCATCATCACATCCAGCAGCACCATATCGGGCTTGACCTGATTGAACTTGTCCAGACCTTCTTCGCCGTCGTTCGCGGTGGTGACCTGATAGCCCTCCTTGGTCAGATAAAGCCGCAGCAGCTCGCAGATGTTGGTATCGTCGTCCACGACGAGGATCTTTTCGTTTGCCATAGTGGTTTCCTCCCCAATTCTGTATGTTCCGGCCCTTTCGGGCCTTGTGACAAAGTATCCACTTCTTATTATACGGAAGAGTTATGACAAAATAAAGAAGGTTTTGTATGATTTTTGGGACGCAGGCTCCGCCGCTCAGCTCATCATCAGCCGGATGATCTCCTCATTGGTCTGCCGCATCCCGTCCTTGCCCAGACGTCCGATGCCCTTGATGGTGGTCTCGATGTCCTTCATCACGATGCCATCGCCGCCCTTGAACTCCTGATTGCACTTGTACATGTTGTAGCCCAGCAGCGCCGCATCCACCGAAGATGCGATCTTTGCGGCGCAGGAAGCCTTGGCTCCGTCGCACACGATGCCGGACACGATGGCAAGGGCGTTGACCACCGTGTGGATGGCAGCCTGATAGCCGTCGCCGCACAGGTACACGATGCCTGCGCCTGCACCCGCACCCGCGCTGACCGCGCCGCAGTAGGCAGACAGGGTGCCGATGCCGGTCTTTTCGTGGATGGCCACCAGATTGGAGATGATGAGGGCGCGGTAGAGCTTTTCCTTGCCGCTGTGCAGCTCCTTGGCGTACTCGATGAGGGGCACCGAGCAGGTGATGCCCTGATTGCCGCTGCCGGAGTTGATGATGACCGGCAGCTCGCAGCCGTTCATGCGGGCATCGGAGCCGGCGGCGGCCTTGGCTTTTGCGCGGTTGGAGACATCGTTGCCGTAAGTGGTCAGCAGCACCCGCCCGATGTTGGCGCCGTAGTCGCCCAGCAGGCCCTCTTCTGCAATGGCGTTGTTGTAGCGGATCTGCCGTTCCAGCAGGTCTGCCACGTCCCGCAGGTCGGCGGTCTCGGCAAAGTCCCAGATATCCTGCATGTTCAGCAGGCTGCGGTCGGCGCGGGCATCCGCCTGCACGGTCTCGTCCAGCAGGGGCACCTCGTACAGCACCGTGCCGTTCTTCTCAATGCGGCAGATGTTGGTGTGGTAGTCCGCGATGCGCACCCGGGCGTAGTCCTGCCCGCAGCGCTCGGTGACGACGATGTCAAACACATGCCCCTGCTCGGTGTGCTCGATGGTGATGGGCACCGTCTGCAGATAGTCCCGGATAGCAGACTTCTTTTCCTCGCTGACCTCCGAGATGACCTCCAGCTCCTTCTCGGCGGAACCGGCGATGATGCCTGCCGCCACCGCCGCCTCCATGCCCTTCAGGTGCCCGGTGTTGGGCACGATGACGCTTTTCACGTTCTTGATGATGCTGCCGCTCACCTGCAGCTGCACGCTGTCCGGCAGCACCCCCAGCACCTCGCGGGCTTTTGCCGCCGCATAGGCCAGCGCGATGGGCTCGGTGCAGCCCATCGCCGGGATCAGCTCCTCCTTCAGGATCTCCACATAAGCCTGATAGCGCGGGTCGTTGCGTTCCATAACATCCTCCTGCCTTCCCTTCCGGAAATCGGTTCGTATTTTAAGAACAGTATAATATAGAACTCCCGCCGTGTAAATCCGTTGTTTTGCGCCCATCCCCTTGCGCTCCGGGTTTTCATCGCGTATAATGATAGTTGTATCGTTATGCCAAAAAAACGTGTAAGGAGCGTATTTTATATGAAGTTAGGTATCGTCGGTCTGCCGAACGTCGGCAAGTCCACTCTGTTCAACGCCATCACTTCCACCAAGAACGCGGAAGCCGCCAACTACCCCTTCTGCACCATTGAGCCCAACAGCGGCATTGTGGCCGTGCCGGACAAGCGGCTGGACAAGCTGGCTGAGATCTGGCAGACCAACAAAAAGACACCTGCCATCGTGGAGTTTGTAGACATCGCCGGTCTGGTCAAGGGTGCCAGCCAGGGTGCCGGCCTGGGCAACAAGTTCCTGGGCCACATCCGCGAGTGTGATGCCATCGTGCATGTGGTGCGCTGCTTTGATGACGACAACATCATCCATGTGGTGGAGGACGTAACCAAGGCCGAGGCCGTGGACCCCATCGCCGACATCGATGCCATTGACTACGAGCTGATCCTCTCTGACCTCGAGGTCGTTCAGAACCGCGCGGGCCGGATGGCCAAGGCTGCCAAGAGCGGAAACAACAAGGGTGCTGCCGCTGAAGCCGCCTGGCTGCAGAAGCTGGCCGACCACCTGAGCGCAGGCAAGCCCGCCCGCAGCTTTGACTTTGACGAGGGGGATGCCGAGCAGCAGGCCGTGCTGCACGAGATGGGCCTGCTGAGCTCCAAGCCCGTGCTCTACGCCTGCAACGTGGGCGAGGACGACCTGATGGAGGGCATTGAGAACAACCGCTATGTCCCGCTGGTGGCCGCCCGCGCCGCCGAGGAGGGGGCCCGCTACATTCCCATCTGCGCCAAGACCGAAGAGGACATTGCCGACTACTCCCCCGAGGAGAAGAAGGCTTTCCTGGCCGAGATGGGCATCGAGGCCAGCGGCCTGGACAACCTGATCACTGCCAGCTACGACCTGCTGGGTCTCATCTCCTTCCTGACCGACGGCAAAAAGGAGTGCCGCGCCTGGACCATCCGCAAGGGCACCAAGGCACCTCAGGCCGCCGGTAAGATCCACAGCGATTTCGAGCGCGGCTTCATCCGTGCCAGCGTCATCGGCTATGGCGACCTGGAAGCCAACAACTTCGATTATGCCGCTGTCAAGGCCAAGGGCCTGCAGCGCACCGAGGGCAAGGAGTACGTCGTGAAGGACGGCGACGTGATCGAGTTCCTGTTCAACGTCTGATGTATGATAAAAGTGTCTCCCGCGCGGCGCGTGGGAGACACTTTTGCCCAGGAGAAAGGACATCTATATGATTATCGGAATTATGGGCGCAATGCCCGATGAAGTCGATCAGCTGTGTGCAAAACTGGAAAATGTCACCGTGGAACCCTACGGCGGCGTGGAGTACCACAGGGGCACGCTGGCAGGCAAGCAGGTCGTGGTCTGCTGTGCAGGCATGGGCAAGGCCAATGCCGCCGCCACCACTCAGGTGCTCATCACCCGATACGGTGCCGAGAAGATCATCTTCTCCGGCATTGCAGGCAATATGACCAGCAAGATCGGCATTGGTGATGTGGTCATTGGCAAGACGGTGCTCTACCACGATGCCCAGCTGGACATGATCTGCCAGAACCCGCCCTACCTGAAGGAGTACGCCGGTGATCCGGCCCTCATCGCCACCGCTGAAAAAGCCTGCGCCGAGGCCGGGGTCAAGGCCCTGACCGGCAAGATCGCCACCGGCGACCTGTTCGTGGGCGACAGCGAGACCAAGGCCGCCATCGAAGCCAAGTGCGCCCCCGACTGCGTTGAGATGGAGGGTGCCGCCGTGAGCCAGATCGCCGCCAAGAACGATGTGCCCTGCGTCATCCTGCGCGCCATGAGCGACAATGCCGACGAGGACGGCCACGAGGTGCTGGTGGTGAAGAAGTTCAGCATCGCCGAGTACGTGGCTACCGCCACCAGGATCGTGGCAGCCATGGTAGAAGCACTCTGAGCAGCCGGAGCGGCCTTTACAGAAACTGCTCCAGTTTCAGCCGGTTCTCTTCCTCCAGATCCTGCAGTTTCTGCATCAGGCGCTTGGAGCCGGGGGCCGCATCGGGATAATCCTTCTGGCTCTTGATGCAGTCCATCACGCCCTGACTGCTTCCCTCGCTGAGCATTTCGGCCAGATTGCGGGTAGATCTGTCGGTGAGCGTTTTCATCCCGATGCCCATTTTGGTGTTGAGCTTTGCCATGATGCTCTGGCCCTGAGCCGTGCCGCCGCAGGCCTCGATGGCGGTGTGGGCCTCCTGATTCAGTTCCCGGTAGAGGTTCCGCTCCCGCAGGAGCTCGGCCCGGAAGGCAGGGTCCTCGGTCATGGGCACGATCTGTTCCAGCGTGTTCTTGCCCATCTCCGTGTTCTGCACCACCGCTTCCAGCAGATTCAGGTTATCATTTTTCTGATTTTCCATACAAAAATCCCCCTTTGTGGCACTAGCTTGTACCGCAAAGGGGGATTTTATGCATTCGGTTTATTTGCTGCAGATCTGGTCGCCGCCGGCGGCCTGGGCCGCCTTCAGGCGCTGCTCACACAGCTGATACAGTGCGTCCCAGTTTTTGCCCCGCACCTCGCCGGTGCAGGCGCAGCCGATGGACTGGGTAAAGGGCACCCGGCGCATCAGGCCCACCGATGCCACACACGCGCGGGGCATCTCGGCATAGATGCCGTTCAGCTCCTCGGCCAGCTCTGCGCAGTTCTTATCCGCGCAGCCGATGGCGAACAGCGTGTCCGTCAGGCGGCAGACCACCCGCTCTGCAGGGCGGTCGTAGTACTTTTTCCACTGGTTGGCCACAAAACAGACCAGCTGGTTCATCACGGCATCGCCCTGCCGGGTGCGCATCCCGTCCTCATCGTCCAGCGCCACCAGCGCCAGCGAAGCACAGCGGTGAGCATCCGTCCACTCATCCAGCCGGGTGCAGAACTCCGTTTCAAAATAGCGGCGGTTGAACACGCCGGTCAGGAAATCGTGATTCATATCGTCCCGGCAGAGCTCCCGCTCCCGCGCGGTCATCCGATCCTCCGGCAGGTCGCTGCCCGCCAGCGGAGCCGTCATCTGCAGCTGCCAGAGCTTGCCGTCCGCCTCGATCAGGCGGCGCAGCACGCAGTCCACCTGCCCATTGCGCAGGACATAATCCACCTGCAGGCCATCGTCCTGCCAGGTGTCCGCGGCCTCCTCATCGGCTTCCGTCAGGGTCACGTCTTCAAAGGCGGTCTGTGCGTTTTCTGCAAAGGCGCGCAGATCCTGTTCCGTCCATTCTTTTTTCATGCGTTTTTCCCCATTATCCGGTGCCGGACTCTCTCCCCTCCGGCACAGCTTTGCCACACGGCCGCTGAAAGTGCAGCCCCCATTACCGGAATTATACCATCTCGTGCCGGGCGTTTCCAGCAAAACGCACAAACTTTAACGTATTTTTTTACATTTTCGTCAAATTGCTAAACACACTCCGGATTTCCGGCCCGGTTATGTACGGCAGTACACGGCGCACTCCGCCAGAATGCGCTTGGCCAGCGCGGCAGTGTCGAACCCATCGGCGGCGCGCCAGCTCCAGTTTCCGCCCAGCTTGCCGGGGCTGTTCAGGTGGGCTTCCTCGCCCAGGCCCAGCCAGTCGGCCATGGGGATGATGGCACGATCGGCCACAGAGCCCAGCGCAGCCCGGAGCAGCGCGGTGCGGGCCGCCTCTGTTCTGACAGCGGCCACCTCCTTTGCGGTGGGCTGACAGCCGGTCAGATGCAGGTAGGCGGCGGCCACAGCCTTCTCCTTGGCCGATGCGCTCTCGTCCCACCAGGCGGTCAGCGTCGTGTTGTCATGGGTGCCGGGGTAGACCACGCTGTTCTTGACGTGGTTGTGGGGCAGGTACTCGCTGTCCCCGCCGCCGAACGCGAACTGCAGCACCTTCATGCCCGGGAAGGTGCTGTCTGCCAGAAGCTCCCGCACACTGGGGAAGAGCTCACCCAGATCCTCGGCGATGATGGGCAGCTTGCCCAGCGCACCTTCCAGCGCGTTGAACAGCTCCATCCGGGGGCCGGTCTCCCACTTGCCGGTCTTGGCGGTAGTGCTGTCTGCCGGGATGGCCCAGTAAGTATCAAACCCGCGGAAGTGGTCGATGCGGAGCAGGTCATAGATGCCCAGCGCATGGCGGACACGCTGGATCCACCAGGCATATCCGGTCTGCTTATGGTAGGGCCAGTTGTACAGCGGGTTGCCCCAGAGCTGGCCGTCTGCCGAGAAGTAATCCGGCGGGCAGCCTGCCACCCGGGCAAAGCCGCCGTCTGCATCCAGCTCAAACAGCGGGCCGCCCACCCAGGCATCCACGGAATCTGCCGAGACATAGATGGGGATATCGCCCAGGATCTGCACGTTGTTAGCATTGGCGTAGGCTTTCAGCTTCTTCCACTGGATGCTGAACTCGTACTGCAGAAACTTCCAGAAGCCGATCTCTTCCTCGTTCTCTGCCTTAAAAGCTTCCAGCGCCTGCGGCTCCCGCTTGCGGTACTCCCGGGGCCACTCGGTCCAGCTCTTCATGCCGTTGGCGGTCTTGAGGGCCATGTAGAGGGCATAATCCTCCAGCCAGCCCTCGTTTTCCAGCGTGAAGGCATAGTACGCATCCGGATAGTAGTGGGCACAGCCGTGCCGGCCTGCACACTGCCTGCACCAGGCGGCGTAGGCGGCACGCAGGATCTTGTAGCGGCTGGTGTACAGGGTGCCGTAATCCACGTTCAGCGGGTCCTTGCCCCAAGGCTCGGCCTTGAGCTGGGCGGCTGTCAGCAGCCCCTCGGCTTTCAGAGCATCCAGATCAATGAAATAAGGGTTGCCCGCAAAGGCAGAGCAGCTCTGGTAGGGGCTGTCCCCATAGCCCGTGGGGCTCAGGGGCAGGATCTGCCAGATCTTCTGGCCTGCCGCCGCAAGGAAATCCACAAATTTTTCTGCCTTTTTGCCAAAGCAGCCGATCCCGTAGGGGCCGGGCAGGCTGGACACCGGCATCAGAATACCACTTTCACGCATTGTAAATCCTTCCTCGTCTCAAACTTTTTGCTGGGGCTTGTCTGTTTTCTATCATAACATAACTGCAGACTATTTTCCACAGGCAAAAAACGTGGTATACTTGTTTTTATATTAGGAGGTGCTTATGCAGCCAACTGAAAAATACTATGAACACGATGCCTACCGCCGGGAGGCGGTGGGGCATATTTTAGCCGCAGAGCCGGACAGCCGGACCGGCGGCGGGCGCATCGCGCTGGACGGCACGGTGTTTTACCCCGAGGGCGGCGGCCAGCCTGCCGACCGGGGCACCCTGACCCTTGCCGACGGCACAGTGCTGACCGTCACCGATGTCCACGAGCAGGCAGGTGTCATCTGGCACATGGTCACTTCCCTGCCCGCCGGGGCGGTGCCCGGGGCCGAAGCGGCACAGGCCATCGACTGGGCATGGCGCTTTGACAAGATGCAGCAGCACACCGGCGAGCACATCCTCTCCGGCATCCTGCACAGCATGTTCGGGGCCGAGAACGTGGGCTTCCACATCGGCTCCGATGCCGTGCGGATGGACACGGACATCCCCATCTCCGCCGAGGGGCTGAAAGCGGCCGAGACTGCCGCCAACCGCATCATCTGGGAGAATGTGCCGGTGAACATCACCTACCCCACCCGGGAGGAGCTGGCCGCCCTGACCTACCGCTCCAAAAAGGAGATCGAGGGGCAGGTGCGGATCGTGACCATCCCCGGGGCGGATGTCTGTGCCTGCTGCGGCACCCACACCGCCTTTACCGGCGCGGTGGGCCAGATCAAGATCCTGGCCGCCGAAAACTATAAGGGCGGCGTGCGCCTGAGCATCGTCTGCGGCGGGCGCGCGCTGGAAGCCGCGCAGGCCATGCGGGCGCGGCAGGCAGAGATCGGTGCCCTGCTCAGCGCCAAGGCCAGCGAGACGGCCAACGCCGTGCACCGGGTGTATGACGAGTACACCGCCCTGAAATTCACCCACTTCGGGCTGTGCAGCCAGCTCTTTGACGCGCTGGCCGCGCAGGTAACACCCGGTGCGGATGCCATCCGCATCGTGCCGGGGCTGGACCCGGACGGCCTGCACCGGCTGGCTAGCCGCCTGAGCGAAGCCACCACCGGCCTGTGCGCGGCCCTGACCCCCAACGAAAAGGGCACCGGCTACTGTATCGCCCAGGCGGGCGGTGATGTCCGTGCCCTGACCAAAGCCCTGAACGCCGCCCTCAATGGCCGCGGCGGCGGCAAACCCGGCATCTGTCAGGGAAGCTGCGCCGCAGAGCCGGAACAGGTGGAAGAATTTTTGCGGAAGCAAGACCGGTAAGCATCCTCGCCCTCTCCGTCTTTGCTTCGCAAAGCCACCTCTCCCAAAGGGAGAGGCTTTGGCAGTGCGGAAAACCATCCGTTTTTGCCAAAGGCTCCCCCTTTGGGGGAGCTGGCGCGTCAGCGCCTGAGAGGGCGAGCCACGTTAATTTTAAGGAGAACAACAAACTATGAGAATGCGTTTCAAACCCTACGCCCACGATGAGCTGATGGCCGCCGATTTCCACGTCCACGAGCCCCTGATCTGGGGCGGCAAGTGGCACGCACAGTATGCCCGCCCGGAGCAGCCCTTTGTGCTGGAGCTGGGCTGCGGCAAGGGCGGCTTCCTCTCCCAGCTGGCCTGCGCCCACCCGGAGAACAACTATCTGGGCATCGACATCACCGACAAGGTGCTGATCCTTGCCAAGCGTAAGATCGAGGCCGCTTACACCGAGGCAGGCCGCCCCATCGACAACGTGAAGATCATGAGCACCGACATCGAGCGCATCAAGGGCGTGCTCACCGCCGAGGATACCGTCAGCCGCATCTACATCAACTTCTGCAACCCGTGGAGCAAGAACGCTTCCTCCAACAAGCACCGGCTCACCTATCCCCGCCAGCTCATCCAGTACCGCGAATTCCTGAAGGACGGCGGCGAGATCTACTTCAAGACCGATGACGACGATCTGTTCCGCGACAGCCTGGAGTATTTCCCCGCTTCCGGCTACGAGATCACCTGGAAGACCTTTGACCTGCACGAGAACGAGCCGGAGTGGAACATCCGCACCGAGCACGAGGGGATGTTCACCGAAATGGGCATCAGGATCAAGGCCCTGATCGCCAAAAAGCTGCCCGGCGATGAGACCGTGACCTGGATCGAGCCCAAGGTCCTGAAAAAAATGAAGGCTGCGGAGGAAGCTGCTGCCGCCGCAAAGGAGGCGTAAGATGTCCTTTTTTGTCAACACCATGGTCTGCGGCTTTTCGCTGTATCAGATCCTGGCGTTTTTCCTGATCTACTCCTGCCTGGGCTGGTGCCTGGAGGTCATCTATGCTGCCGTTTCCACCGGCCAGCTGGTGAACCGCGGCTTTCTGAACGGCCCGGTCTGCCCCATCTACGGCTTTGGCATGATCATCGTGCTGTTCACCCTTTCGCCGCTGGCAGACAACCTGCTGCTGCTCTATATCGGCGGCGTGATCCTGCCCAGCGTGCTGGAGCTGGCGGGCGGCTGGGCGCTCTACAAGCTCTACCACACCCGGTGGTGGGATTACAGCGACTTCCCCTTCAACATCGGCGGATATATCTGCCTGGAGTTCTCCCTTTTGTGGGGCGTGGGCACCGTTGTGGTGATGAAGGCCGTTCACCCCGTGATCGCGGGTTTTGTGGCGATGGTCCCCCAGATGGTGGGCTTCGTCCTCATGTGCATCCTGTACGCCTGCTACGCCGCCGACGTGGTGGTGACCGCCTTTGCGGCCTCTGACCTGGCCCGTGAGCTGGATGCTCTGGAAAAGGTGGCCGACAGTATGCACGCCGTGTCCGATGCCATGACCGAGCTGCTGGGTACCACCGCCATGGATGTGGACCAGAAGATGGACGAGAGCCGCCTGCAGCTCAAACTGGCAGCTGCCGAGGCCCGGGACAATGCCGCCAAACTGAGCCCCCGGGATGCCGCTGCCGCCCTGCGCGCCAAGGCCGACGAGGCCATGGAGGCTGCACGCAAGTCCTCCCAGGAGGCCCGGCTCAATGCCTCTGAGGCCGCCACTGCCGTCAAGCTGGCCGCCAAGGGCACCGCAGAGCGCACGGCAGAGCTGCTCCGTCTGGAACAGCTGGCCGAGGAACTGCAGGCCCGCAGCGAGGAGATGCGCGCCCGCACCCGGAGCTCCAAGTACTTTGGCAAGGGCCGTATGCTCCGCGCTTACCCCAAGCTGCGCCACGGCGAAAAGCACCGCTCTCTGGACGAGCTGCGGGAGCGCCTGAAATACGAGCGCAGGCACTGACCCTGACCGCTGCAGCAACCCCAAATGCCCCTGACCGGCTTCTTTCGGTCAGGGGCATTTTTCTTGCGCTGCATTCTCCATAAAGTCAGGCAGATCTTGTGCTGCTGCACGATTCTGTTTTCCACATTGTACGCTCCTTTTTGTATACTCTTCCAAATCTTTTTTCGTCATATTGACAAAAAAAAAAAAAGAGTATCTTATCCTGTGCAATATGCTATTCCCGCTAAAAACTGAAGAATCGGCAAACCAGTCGAAAGGCTGCGACGCAAAGCTACAGGGCCTGTAACATGGCAGCCAGCTGCACGTTATTCTCTCCGGGTAAGGTAATACGAAACCTTGCACCTCCTTGTGAAGATGCGTCGGCTTCCCTTCAGGAGAGCGAGCGTGCAGCGGGTCTGCAAGGGTTCAGAGCGTTGTACCAGCCGTTTGGCCGGTGCGGCGCTCTTTTGTTTTGGTTGAAATAGAGAGAATTTTTGGGAATATCATGGAAAAGGAGTAAAAAATTATGAGACCCAAGCGTTTGATCAGCTTATTGGTTGCGGTCTGCATGATGATCACCATGCTGCCCCTGTCGGCAGTCACGGCATTTGCAGCATCAGCATCCTCATACCCAACCCCAACGTCACCAGATGACCTTGTAGCCAGCGACGGCACCTATTGGTATGCGTATAAGGAAAACGCAGACGACACCGCCACCATCACCATCACGGATTTTCTTGGACCTGTTAAATCAGCGGAAACCCCTGCCCCCTATACCATTACCGTGCCTACAAAGCTGGGCAATTACAATGTGACCGCTATCGGCGTAGGCGCATTTGCCGGCCCATCCAATCATCCAAAAGACCCAAAATTAAGCAAGCTCTGTCAGCAGATCAAGGTCGTTAAAATTTCAAAGGGCATTACCTCCATCGGTGAATCTGCCTTTGAAAGCTGCACTGCCTTGACAGACGTTACCATTGATGCGGGTATAACCTCCATGGGCAGTTTCACCTTTGCTTACTGTAGCGCTCTTAAAAATGTTACGTTAGGCGATGGTGTCCGGGAAATCAGCGATCATGCTTTCATGTACTGTGAGCAGCTTGCGCATCTTACGTTAGGCAGCGGCATTCAGACGATCGGCGATTACGCCTTTAACAACTGCCTTATCCTAGACAACGTTACCCTTCCTGCAAATTTGACCTCCATTGGAGAGTATTCTTTCTGGCGCTGCAACAAGCTGCACCAAATTACAATTCCAGAAAAGGTCACACATATCGGTGATGCCGCATTCGGCGAATGCGATGAACTTGGCTCTGCCAAGATAAAAGGCCCGGTAACGTCAATCGGAAAATGCACATTTACGGTATGCCCTAAACTAAAGACTGTTGAACTTCCCAAAAGTTTAACAACCATTGGTGATTCTGCTTTTTGCAATTGTGAACTCTTGGATCATGTTGTGATCCCCGACAATGTAACCCATATTAAAGATCACGCTTTTGCAGGTTGCGAAACGCTTTCTGATCTTACTCTGGGCAGCGGCCTGACTGAAATCGGAAATGACGCATTCGGCGGCTGCAAAGCACTGCAGAACATCCAACTGCCTGCCCATCTAAAAACAATCAACAACTCTGCTTTCTTCAACTGTGCTAACCTTTCAAAGATCACCCTGCCAGACGGAGTGGAAACCATTGGAAAGTGGGCTTTTGGCAACTGTGAAAACCTCGACTCGATCACTCTGCCGGACAGTGTAACAACCATTGGGGAGCATGCTTTTTACTTCTGCAAAAAAATCGTCTCCATCACTATCCCGAAAAATGTAACAACCATTGAACCTAATACCTTTTCCTATTGCTATAATTTGAAATACATTATGCTCCCTGCCGGGTTGACCTCCTTCAAGGATGATCTGAGCACTTGTATGACTGGACAAATTTCTCCTGTCTACGAGAAGGACAGTGAGGGCAATTTCCGTACTGATGAAGAGGGCAACCTTATTATCCACACTTACGTTGCCAATGGTGCCATCTACTACAACAACGACAAGACCGCTGCAGATGCCCTGCTTGCAAACTCTACCAACACCGATCTGAAAAACCGCAATTTCCTTTACCTCTGCCATGTGACCTTTGATGCCAAGGGCGGCAACCTGACCGACCCCGCTGAGGTGCCGGTTTATAAGACCGAAAAAATCACTGATACCAAGGCAAACGAACTGACTGCCATCAAAGCTCCCACCCGTGCGGGTTACAAGTTCACCGGCTGGTACACCACCGCAGATGGCAAGCCCGAAGATGGCAAGTTTGATGTGGACAAAACCGCCATTACGGAGGACATCACCCTCTATGCCGGTTGGGAGTTCGACCCCAATGCTCCGGGCTACCGCCCGCTGACCGTGACCGGCGGCACTGTTACTGTGAAATACGACGGCAGCGATGTGACCAGCAAGTTGAACAGCAAAACTGACGCAACCACCGGCCAAAAGACCTACTATGTACCGGACGGCGCAGAAGTGACCGTGACGCTGGACAAGACCGCAGTGCCCAATGGCAAAGTGTTTGACGGTTGGTCTACCGGCAATCTCTCCCTGCCGCAGGATCAGAACTGCAAGGCTGAGACCATCACTTTCCCCATGAGCAATGGTGTGAATGTGTCTGCAAAGTACCGTGATGCCGCCACTGACCACACCCCCGATACCGCAGCCTGCCACCCGCTGACCGTGACCGGCGGCATTGTTACCGTGAAAAACGGTGACAAGGATGTGACCAATACCTTGACTGTTACTACTGACGAGACCACCGGCAAAAAGACCTACTATGTACCGGACGGCGCAACAGTGACCGTGACGCTGGACAAGACCCTGATCCCTGAGGGCATGGTGTTTGACATCTGGTCTACTGGCAAGTTCTCCCTGCCGCTGGGTCAGGACTACAAGGCTGAGACCATCACCTTTACCATGAACACCATGAGCAGTGGTGTGGATATTGCCGCACAGTACCGTGATGCCACCATTGAAGATGATGGGCCCAATGTGCTGGGCACTGCCGCGATCATTGGTACTGCCGCTGTGGGCACCGCAGTGCTGGGCTATCAGGCCTATTCTCTGGGCACTGAATTTGCAGGCAAGCTGATGGCTCTGCCCTACTTCCCCAGCAACCGCAGCGCTCTTGCCATGATGCTGTGGGAGGATGCAGGCAAGCCCATGCCCGAATCTGAACTGCTCTACCCCGATGTAGGGCAGGAAGAGCAGGATATGGACCTGCAGCACGCCGCCCGCTGGGCCATGGAAAACGAGCTTATCCCTGACCTGAACGATGAGGGCACGGCTCCGGAAGAGATGAAGTTCTTCCCGGCCAATCCCGTAAGCAAGCTCGATGTGCTGAATGCATGGCAGAAGGCACAGGAGCTCAAGAACAACTAACGCCATCCCCGAATATTCCCAAATATACGTAGAAGCGCCTCATCCTTCACCGGATGGGGCGCTTCTGCGTTGTAATGTGTCGAATTTTCTGTTATACTGTACTTGTCGGCCTTCCGACCTCGATCTATAAGAGGAAGGGGGTGAGTTTTATGAACTTTATAATCTCTTTTACACTGTCCGTCGCAGCGGGTGTAGTCAGCTATTACATCTGCAAGTGGCTTGACGACCAGTTCAAGGCCGGTAAGCACTAATCCTTAGCAAGCAGGAAGCCCCCTCGGTATTCGCACTACCGCGGGGGCTTCTTGTTGCTGCTTGGTGAGTTTTATGAACTGCAACCAATCTCTTTTACAACTTTATTATATGCTGTATCGCTCAAAAAGTCAAGCAGATTTTGTTTTGCTCACGCCCACAGATCCTCGGGGTACAGGCCCTCCTGGGTTTTCTGGGCGATGGCGGCCACCACGGTGGGCTTATCTTCGCGGTAGGTCACACCGTACCACTTATCGGTGCTCTTGAGCACGGTGACTGCTGCCTTGCCCTCATCGATGAGCTCGCTGGCCACAGTGGGCAGGAAATACTCGCACATGAGGGGGTTCTTGGGCAGATTCTCACGCAGCCAGCCCGCAAAGCGGCGGTCGGCCTCGTCCAGGAAGCTCTTGCCGAAGCCCCACAGGTTCATGCTGACAGGTGCTTCCACCGGCAGGTCATCCGTGCCCTCACCGGTGAGGGAGGTGCAGCGGATGCCGCCCTCATAGGTCTCAATGCCGGTGCGCTCGGTCACGCTGTGCAGGGTGCCGTCCGGGTTCACCACGCAGACACCGCGGGAGACGGTGCCGTTCTCAGAGACGGTATTTTTGAGCAGGTAGCTCACCATGCAGTAATCGTAAACTGCGCCGTCCTGATGGGTGGACAGATACTCATAGATGACCTTGAAGGCCTCGGGGCCGTAGTAATCGTCCGCGTTGATGACGGCGAAGGGCCCATCGATGAGGTCTTTTGCGGCCAGCACGGCGTGGCAGGTGCCCCAGGGCTTAACACGGCCCTCGGGGATGGTGAAGCCTGCGGGCAGTTCATCCAGCTGCTGGAAAGCGTATTTCACGTTCATGCCCTGAGAGACGCGGTCGCCGATGGCGGCTTTGAAGGCCTCCTCGATTTCGTGCTTGATGACAAAGATCACAGTCTCAAAGCCTGCGCGGTGGGCATCGTACAGGGAGTACTCCACAATGGGCTGACCCTTGGGGCCCACCGGGTCGATCTGCTTCATGCCGCCGTAACGGCTGCCCATGCCGGCAGCCATGACCACCAATACCGGTTTGTTCATTTTTCTTTCCTCCTGCGTCAGTGCGCTGTTCTTTGAGTCTATTATACTCCAAATTTTCCCGGGCAACAAGGGATAGCTTTTCCTTGAATTTTTGCATGGATTCTCACCCGCTGCCGTGATAGAATAGAGGCAATGGAGTTTCCGCAGAAAAGGAGAATGCTTATGTCAACCAAAACTGTCTGGATCACCGGCGCTTCTTCCGGCATCGGGCGGGAGTTTGCCCGCCGCTATGCCCGGCTGGGCTTCCGGCTCATTCTGACCGCCCGCCGCCGCGACCGGCTGGAGACCCTTGCCGCTGAGCTCCGGGCGAAACACGGCACCCTCTGCCGCATCGTACCCGCCGACCTTGAGCAGGATGCGCAGGTCACCGCCCTGTGCGAAGCACTGGCAGACGAACGCATCGACCTGTTCATCAACAACGCGGGCTTTGGTGCCTGCGGTGCCTTTTCCGAGACGGACGAGGGCAAGGAGCTTTCCATGCTGCGGGTGAACGTGCTGGCCATGCACCGGCTGTTCAAGTTCACCCTGCGCAAGATGGAAGCCCAGGGCTTTGGCACCATCCTGAACGTGGCATCCTCGGCGGGCCTGCTGCCGGGCGGGCCCTATATGGCGGGCTACTACGCCTCCAAGGCATACGTTGTCAGCCTGACCCGCGGCGTGGCCGAGGAGCTGCGGGAGCAGCACAGTCCGGTCTATGTCTGTGCCCTCTGCCCCGGCCCCGTGGACACCGAGTTCAACGACCGCGCCGACGTGGTGTTCGCCCTCAAGGGCATCACCCCGGAACTCTGCGTGGAGGAGGCCATGCGCGGGATGCTCCACCGCAAGACCATCATCGTGCCCAGCACCCTGATGCGCCTTGCCACCACGGCCCAGAAGCTCGTTCCCACGCCCCTGCTCATGCCCATCCTGGCCCACCAGCAGAAGAAAAAGCTGGGCTGATGGCCGCTTGACAGCGCACCGCCGCTCATGTATCCTAGAGGTATCCGAAAAACAGGAGGAATGTTCCATGAAGATTGCACTCATCAACGAAAACAGCCAGGCCGCCAAGAACGGCATCATTGAAGCCGCCCTGAAAAAGGTGGTGGAACCCATGGGCCACGAGGTGGTCAACTACGGCATGTACACCGCCGAGGATGCCGCCCAGCTGACCTATGTTCAGTGCGGCATTCTGGCCGCCATCCTGCTGAACAGCGGCGCGGCCGACTACGTCATCACCGGCTGCGGCACCGGCGAGGGTGCCATGCTGGCCCTGAATAGCTTCCCCGGCGTGATCTGCGGCCATGTGGAGGACCCCGTGGACGCTTACACCTTTGCCCACGTCAACGACGGCAACGCCGTTTCCATGCCCTTTGCCAAGGGCTTTGGCTGGGGCGGCGAGCTGAACCTCGAGTACTGCTTCGAAAAGCTGTTCGGCTTTGGCCACGGTCAGGGCTACCCCAAGGAGCGCGTTGTGCCTGAGATGCGGAACAAGACCATTCTGGACGATGTGCGCGCCGCCACCTTCAAGCCCCTGATCGAGTGCCTGCAGAGCATCGACCAGGACCTGCTCAAGGGAGCCATTGCAGGCGAAAAGTTCAGCGAGCTGTTCTTCGCTTCCTGCAAGGACGAGCAGCTGGCCGCCTACATCAAGACCCTGCTGTAAGCAGAAGCGGCAGGATACACTAATCTTATCCAAACACATCCTGCTCACCCTGAAACGGGCGGTTTATAATACGAAACACGAGGAAGTCTAATATGGCATGGTTATACCATTTCAATCAGATCGTCACCCACGGCATGGAGGGGTTTCTGGAGACGGCGGTGCCGCTGATTTCCGGGCTGGCTGAGATCATCGGCCTGTTCATCATCGTCACAAGCCTTGTCAAGGCCACCTACCACTATGTACGGGCCACCTTTTTCCATGGCCAGCACGATTTCCTCCACGAGATGTCCAGCGGCCTGACCACGGCGCTGGAGTTCCTGATGTCGGCGGAGATCGCCAAGACCTTCCTGCTGCAGAATCTGGAATCGGTGGTGCCGCTGGCGGCCACCTTTGCCCTGCGGGCCATGATGAGCCTGATGCTCCACTGGGAGATGGAGGGCGGGCACCGCTCCGGCCGCAAAAAGGAAGAAACGCCCGCCGGTGAGGCCGAGAGAAAAGAATGACTTATAAAGTTTCCCTCTTTTTTCTCGGTTCTGGGTTGTGTAAAACGTAAAAATTGCGCCCCGGCTCTTGACAGTTTTGCACAAAGGGGCTATACTCGTGCCATCGAAAGCAAAGGCGCTGACGGAAGAGATTCCGCCAGCGCCTTTTGTGTTTTCGCTGGATATTGCTCGGGAGGAATAGAGGGCCTCCTGAACAAGGCTCCCGCGCACATTCGGTGCGGGGAGCGCATTACAAACCGGGGAGGTATTATAATGTTCAGTTCCATAAACACCTGTTGGGTGCTGGTTGCGGCATTCCTGGTCTACTTTATGCAGGCCGGTTTTGCGCTGTGTGAGGCGGGCTTTACCCGCGCCAAAAACACCGGCAACATCCTGATGAAAAACATGATGGACTTCTGCATCGGCACACCGTGCTACTGGGTCATCGGCTTCGGCCTGATGTTCGGCGGCACAAGCGCGCTGATCGGCGGGTTCGATCCGTTCATTCAGGGCGATTACGGCCACCTGGGGCTTGATATCCCGCTGTGGGTGTACATCGTGTTCCAGACCGTGTTCTGTGCCACGGCAGCCACCATCGTGTCCGGCTCCATGGCCGAGCGCACCAACTTCAAGGCTTACTGCGTTTATTCCGCTGCCATTTCGCTGGTGGTCTACCCCATCTGCGGCCACTGGATGTGGGGCGGCGGCTGGCTGCAGAGCATGGGCTTCCATGATTTTGCCGGTTCCGCAGCCGTTCACAACGTGGGCGGTGTGATCGCCCTGCTGGGTGCCGCAATGCTCGGCCCCCGCATCGGCAAATACGACAAAGACGGCACCCCCCACGCCATTCCCGGCCACAACCTGACCGCCGGTGCGCTGGGCGTGTTCATCCTGTGGTTCTGCTGGTTCGGCTTCAACGGCGGCTCTTCCCTGAGCCTTGCCACCGATGAGGCCATGACCCTGACGGGTCTTGTCTGCTTCAACACCAACCTGGCCGCTGCCGTTGCCACCTGCGTGACCATGATCTTCACCTGGCTGCGCTACGGCAAGCCCGATGTCTCCATGACCCTGACGGGTCTTGTCTGCTTCAACACCAACCTGGCCGCTGCCGTTGCCACCTGCGTGACCATGATCTTCACCTGGCTGCGCTACGGCAAGCCCGATGTCTCCATGACCCTGAACGGCTCTCTGGCCGGTCTGGTCGCCATCACCGCAGGCTGCGACGCTGTCTCTCCCTTCGGTGCCTTCATCATCGGCTTCGTGGCCGGCATCCTTGTGGTCCTGAGCGTTGAATTCTTTGATAAGATCGCAAAGATCGATGACCCCGTGGGTGCTGTCTCCGTTCACTTTGCAAACGGCGTGTGGGGCACCATTGCCGTGGGCCTGTTCTCCAACGGCGGCGACGGCGTGGGCAAGGGCCTGTTCTACGGCGGCGGCTTTGCACAGCTGGGCACCCAGCTGCTGGGCCTTATCACCGTTGATGTGTACGTTGTGGTCGTGATGTTCATCATCTTCAAGATCATCGACAAGACCATCGGCCTGCGCGTCCCTGCTGAGGTGGAGATCGACGGCCTGGATATCCACGAGCACGGCCTGACTTCTGCTTACGCCGGTTTCTCCATCTCCGATGCCAACGCCGCTGCCATGGTGCCCAACGAGAACACCGATCTGGGCGAGGATGATGCCTCCAAGGCAAGCGCCGTGCAGATGAACGCTGCCGTGCCTGTGGTCAAGGAGCCTGCCGTCATCCACGATGGCATCTACGACACCGGGATGCACAAAGTGTCCATCATTGCAAAGCTCTCCAAGTTCGATCAGCTCAAGACCGCGCTGAACGATCTGGGTGTGACCGGCATGACCGTGACCCAGGTGATGGGCTGCGGCATCCAGAAGGGCACCACCGAGAAATACCGCGGCGTGCCTGTGGACAGCACCCTGCTGCCCAAGATCAAGGTCGAGGTCATTGTTTCCAAGATCAGCGTGGACGCTGTGGTGGATGCCGCCAAGAAGGCCCTGTACACCGGCCACATCGGCGATGGCAAGATCTTTGTCTACAACGTGACCCGCGTGGTCAAGATCCGCACCGGCGAAGAGGACTTCGCCGCCCTGCAGGATGTGGAGTAACGCTCCGCACAATTTCAACCGCTGTCCCGCTTTGAAAGCGTGACGATATTTGTTCTCCTTGTTCTCCTTTTTCCTTTTTCTGAAATCCATTCGGCAGAACCCCTGCTTTCTCCGCACAAGGAAGCAGGGGTTTGTTGTTGTCACCACGATGTGAGCCCCCTGCAATGGTTCCGGGTTGACATCCCCGTGCGGGCGTGTTATTTTGAGGAGTAAAAATTTTCAGTTTTTTTGTATCAGGAGTTTCTATGAGCAACTTGAATGATTTTAACCGCGAGGCCAAAGCCGCCCTGCGGGTGGCCCTGCAATGGCTGTTGCTGGCCGTGCCCACGGGTCTGGTCTGCGGCGCAGTCGGCACAGCGTTCCACCTGAGCGTGGAGTACGTCACCGAGCTGCGGGCCGCGCAGAGCTGGCTGCTGCTCTGCCTGCCGCTGGCGGGCCTTGCCATCGTGGCACTCTACAAGGTCACAAAGTGCGAAGGCGTGGGCACCAACAATGTCATCCGCGCCGTGCAGAGCGGCGAGCCGGTCAGCCTGCTGCTGGTGCCCGCTATCTTTCTGGGCACGGTGCTCACCCACCTGTGCGGCGGTTCTGCCGGCCGCGAGGGTGCCGCTTTGCAGATGGGCGGCAGCATCGGCTGGAACGTGGGAAAACTGCTGCATCTAAGCGATTACGTCCGCCGCACTGCCACCATCAGCGGGATGGCCGCGTTCTTTTCCGCTCTGTTCGGCACCCCGCTGACCGCCGCCCTCTTCGCCATGATGGTGGAGGACGTGGGGCTGACGTTCACTTCGGCCTTTATGCCCGCGTTCACTTCGGCCCTCATTGCTTACGGCGTATCCCTGTTCTTCGGGATCGCCCCGACCAATTTTGTGCTCAATTCCATCCCGCACCTGACGCTGGAAACCGCGCTTCAGACCGCCCTGCTGGGCATTGCCTGTGCCGCCGTGACCCGGCTGTTCTGCTGGACGCTTCACACCCTGGAGCACGGGATCCCCAAACGGATCCCGAATCCCTGGCTCCGGGCTTTTGCGGGCGGTGCAGCCGTAGTAGCGTTCTCGTATCTGTTCGGTGTCGGGCGGTACAACGGGGCCGGAATGGCCGTCATTGCCGATGCCGTGGAGCAGGGCACTGCCCTGCCCTGGGATTTTGCCTGCAAGATCTTCCTGACCGCCCTGACGCTGGCGGTGGGCTTCAAGGGCGGCGAGGTGGTCCCAAGTTTCTACATCGGGGCGACCTTTGGCTGTGTGGCCGGCCCCCTGCTGGGCCTGCCCGCCGGGTTTGCCGGTGCCATCGGTCTGGTCTGCGTGTTCTGCGGAGCCACAAACGCCCTGATCCCCTCCATCCTGCTGGGATTCGAGCTGTTTGGCGGGCAGGGGTTGGAGCTTATTGCGCTGGGCTGCGGCGTGTGCTACATGCTCTCGGGCCACCACGGCCTCTACAGCAGCCAGACCTTTGTCACCAACAAGCTGCGGCCGGAGTACGCCTCCCACAAGTGGCGGGTCAAGCTGAAGAAAAAAGAAGAATGATTTTTCGCAGATTTTCGCCGCGGAGTGCTTGATTTTTTGCCGCCATCGTGCTACAATCAGCGTAGTTTCATCCTGACCAAAGCGATGATGCGGACAAACCGAAGCTCGTTCCCCATGACGCAGAGAGGGCTGCCCCGGATACCGGGTGCTGCAAGCAGCCTGCCGTGCATCGGGCTTCTACCACCGCAGAGCGCAGAGGAGAACCTCTGCCGGGTGCGCCCGTTACAGCACAGCGAGTGGCGTGTTCTCAAGGGCACGCAATTCGGGTGGAACCGTGGAACGCGTGAAATCTTCAGGCGCTTCATCCCGTAAATTTGAGCGGGATGGAGCGCTTTTTTGTTTTAACTTTCATCAAAAGGAGAACCGTTATGAAGATCATCTACAAAGACGGCCATGTGGACGAGTGCCCGCAGGACCAGGAACTGCATGTTATCCGCCACACCGCTGCTCACATCATGGCGCAGGCTATCAAGCGCCTGTACCCCGAGGCTGACTTCGCCTTTGGCCCCGCCACCGAGAACGGCTTCTACTACGATGTCGATCTGGGCGACATCAAGCTCACCGATGACGATCTGGCCAACATCGAAAAAGAGATGCGCAAGATCTGCAAGGAAAATCTGGCCATCAAGCCCTTCATCCTGCCCCGTGACGAGGCTGTGAAGCTGATGGAGGAGCGCCAGGAGCACTACAAGATCGAGCACATGGCTGACCTGGCCGACGAGACCGAGTTCAGCTTCTTCCAGCAGGGCGAGTACGTTGACATGTGCATCGGACCCCACCTGACCTACACCAAGGCGCTGAAGGCCTTCAAGATCACCCAGCAGTCCGGCGCATACTGGAAGAACGACAAGGAAAACAAGATGCTGACCCGTATCAACGGCGTGGCATTCCACAACCAGGAAGAGCTGGAAGCCTGGGAGAAGGAGCAGCAGGAGGCCCGTGAGCGCGATCACCGCAAGATCGGCAAGGAGATGGGCCTGTTTATGACCGACGACCTGGTGGGCCGCGGCCTGCCCATGTTCCTGCCCGCTGGCTACACCGTCTGGCAGGAGCTGGAGAACTATATCAAGGAGAAGGAGCGTGCACGCGGCTACCTGCACGTGATGACCCCCTGCATCGGTACCGTGAACCTGTACAAGACCTCCGGCCACTGGGATCACTACCGCGAGAACATGTTCCCCGCCATGGAGATGGAGGGCGAGAGCTACGTCCTGCGCCCGATGAACTGCCCCCACCACATGATGATCTACGCAAATCGTCCCCACTCTTACCGTGACCTGCCCATGCGCATCGGTGAGATCGCACACGATTTCCGTTACGAGTCCTCCGGCACCCTGAAGGGCATTGAGCGCGGCCGCCACTTCTGCCAGAACGATGCCCACCTGTTCTGCACCCCGGAGCAGATCAAGAGCGAGGTCGCCGATGTCTGCAACCTGATCTTCGAGACCTACAAGGACTTCAAGATCACCGATTACCGCTGCGTTCTGTCCCTGCGTGACCCCGCCGACAAGAAGAAGTACCACGACGACGATGCCATGTGGAACCACGCCGAAAACGCTCTGCGCGAGGTGCTGACCGAGCTGGGCATCCACTTCACCGAGGAGATCGGCGAGGCCGCCTTCTACGGCCCCAAGCTGGACGTGAACGTCAAGCCCGCCGTGGGTGCTGAGTATACTCTGTCCACCTGCCAGCTGGACTTCTGCCTGCCCGCAAAGTTCCACCTGACCTATGTGGACAAGGACGGCTCCGAAAAGACCCCCGTTGTCCTGCACCGTGCGATCCTGGGCTCCCTGGACCGCTTCATGGCCTACCTGATCGAGGAGACCAAGGGCAAGTTCCCCACCTGGCTGGCACCTGTTCAGGTCAAGGTCCTGCCCGTTTCCGAAAAGACCCTCGAGTATGCGGAGAGCATCACCGAGAAGCTGGTGGAGGCCGGTGTCCGCGTGGCTCTGGACGACGACAACCAGAAGATCGGCTACAAGATCCGTGCCGCACAGCAGGTGGACCGTGTGCCCTACATGCTGGTTCTGGGTGCCAAGGAAGCCGAGGCCGGCAACCTCTCTGTCCGTGACCGCAAGGGCGAGACCACCACGATGGAAGTGGATGAATTCATCGCAAAGGTCACCGAGGAGATCAAGACCCGCAGCTACAATGCCTGATATTGTAAAAATAGAGCTGCAAAGTGAAGAGCATCCAAACGAAGAAACCATTGCTGCCATGTTGGAAGCCGAGCGCATTGCGCGAGACCCCAATGTAAAGCATTATACGGATTTGGATGAACTATTTGCAGATTTGAAACGTTAAACGAACAGCGCCGCTTTCCCATGACCGGGAGAGCGGCGCTTGTTTTATAATATCCTGTTTCAAACCCCGCTGCTGCCACGGGAGCTGATGCTCATAGGCGGCACTCCACTGAATACCGCCTGACCATTTACGGTGTTCTGGGTCATGCCGATAATATCCAGCAGCTGACTTTCACTGTACGTCGTCGGATAGTGGAGAATCGTTTCATTCTGGCAGATGTATTTTCCTGCCGCCGTTTCAACTGCGCCTGCACGTTCCAGCTTTGCCAGAATTTTTCCCAACTGTTTACGATCCAGCCGGGTTTCCTTTTCTGTCAACGCCGCAGAGAGCTGCTGCGCTGTCAGTGGCTTTTCCCGCACCAGCAGCGCCAGCGCCAGTTCTGCCGCATTCAGATGGTGCAGCCTCCATCCGTTCCGAAGCCAGATTCCCTTTTGTTTCATATCACAGCCCTCCTTTTTATGGTTCTTCCTTGAGTATACCAACTCCCTCAGGAGATGCAATAGATGATTTGTTAATCTTTTTCCGCTCTACTCAGACACGGAGGGCAACAATCACCATTTGCAACTGGAAATCTGTCAGCCAGCAATTGCGCTTACCAAAAAAGCCGCTCTTTTCCGGCATTGGCACCGGAAACGAGCGGCTTACATTTTACAAAAGATTATTTCAGCAGGTTATTATCCGCGAAGTAGTCAATGCGCATGGCTTTGCGGACATTGGCCAGGGTGGCGGCAGCGGTCTTTTCAGCCACGGCGCTGCCTTCCTTCAGGATCTCCACGACCTCGGGCAGGCGCTGCTCCCACTCCTTGCGGCGGTTGCGGATGGGCTCCAGCTCGGCCTGCATGACAGCGTTCAGGAACTTCTTGATCTTCACGTCGCCCAGACCGCCACGCTGATAGTGGGCCTTGAGCTCATCGAGGTTCTGGTACTCCGGCAGGAACTCGGCGAAGTGCTCGGGGCGGCTGAAAGCATCCAGATAGATGAACACGGGGTTGCCCTCCACCTTGCCGGGGTCCTGCACCCGCAGGTGGTTGGGGTCGGTGTACATGGACATGATCTTCTTCTTGATGTCCTCGGGCTCATCCGACAGGTAGATGCAGTTGCCCAGGCTCTTGCTCATCTTGGCCTTGCCATCAATGCCGGGCAGGCGCAGGCAGGCGGCATTCTGGGGCAGCATGATCTCAGGCATGGTCAGGGTCTCGCCGTAGACGGCGTTGAACTTGTGCACGATCTCGCGGCACTGCTCCAGCATGGGCATCTGATCCTCACCGGCCGGCACAGTGGTGGCACCGAACGCCGTGATATCCGCTGCCTGGCTGATGGGGTAGGTGAAGAAGCCCACCGGGATGCTGGTCTCGAAGTTCCGCATCTGGATCTCGCTCTTCACGGTGGGGTTGCGCTGCAGGCGGCTCACCGTGACCAGATTCATATAATAGAAGCTCAGCTCTGTCAGCTGAGGCACCATGGACTGGATGAAGATGTGGACCTTGTTGGGGTCCAGACCGCAGGCCAGATAGTCCAGTGCCACCTGCAGGATGTTCTGGCGGACCTTCTCCGGGTTATCGGCGTTGTCCGTCAGGGCCTGCGCGTCAGCGATCATAATATAGATCTCGTCGAACTTGCCGGTGTTCTGCAGGCGCACGCGCTCCTTCAAAGAGCCAACGTAGTGGCCAACATGCAGGCGGCCCGTGGGACGGTCGCCGGTCAGAATGATCTGTTTCATTGTGATTTCTCCTTTTCAGGCAGCTCACCCTCTCAGTCATTGCTTCGCAATGCCAGCTCCCCCAAAGGGGGAGCCTTGGGCAGCTTCACCGTTTCGTCAGAAGCTCTCCCTTTGGGAGAGCTGGCGCTCAAGCGCCTGAGAGGGTGAGGACGCTGACCACAAGGATGCCGCTATCGTGATATTTCTTACTCTCCAGTATATCCCCTGTGCAATTTTCTGTCAACAAAAAGAAAAAAGCGATGGAACATTTCCATCGCTTTACTGGCGCCTCTTGCCTGACTCGAACAGGCGACACCCTGATTAACAGTCAGGTGCTCTAACCGACTGAGCTAAAGAGGCATCTATATAAAACGGCATACAGCCGTTTTACTACTATAAAATGGTGACCCGTACCGGAATCGAACCGATGTTAAAGGCGTGAGAGGCCTCTGTCTTAACCGCTTGACCAACGGGCCATACGTCCATTTTTGCATCGGGGTTTTGCTCCCGACTCGATTATTTTAGCATAGCAGTCGTACTTTGTCAACAGGAAATTTCAAGTTTTTCAGAAATTTGTGCTGCGGGCCTCCCGCCCCGGTTTTTCCGCTCTGGGATACCCGATTGCATCCAGAATCGACAAAATATTATCAAAGTTGTGTTTTGGGTCTCTTTTCTTTATTTTGTTCGCCGCGGTTCCCCTTCCTTCTTATGAAATCACTTCAAACAGCTAAGATTCTGAATGAAATTTGTTACATTTATAAGAACCTTTTGTTCCCTCTGGTTGATTTTGGAACGTTTTTATGTATAATGGTAAACAGGAGAATACGCATCTGTATTTCTTCATCGCCCGCGCTGCCCATTGGCTAAGGGCATGTGCGTCGCGCGATCAGAATTGATCTGAACGAAAGAAGAGGTATAAGTATCATGGCAAAGGTAGATCTGAGCAAGTACGGCATTACCGGCACGACCGAGGTCGTGTATAACCCCTCTTACGAGCAGCTGTTCGAGGAAGAGACCAAGCCCAGCCTGGAAGGCTACGAAGTGGGCAAGGTCAGCGAGCTGGGCGCTGTGGACGTTATGACCGGCATCTACACCGGCCGTTCCCCCAAGGACAAGTTCATCGTGATGGACGAGAACTCCAAGAACACCGTTTGGTGGACCAGCGACGAGTACAAGAACGACAACCACCCCGCTTCTGAGGAAGCCTGGGCTGCCGTGAAGGAGATCGCAAAGAAGGAGCTGTCCAACAAGCGCCTGTACGTTGTGGATGCTTTCTGCGGCGCAAACAAGGACACCCGCATGGCTGTCCGTTTCATCATGGAAGTGGCCTGGCAGGCACACTTCGTCACCAACATGTTCATCAAGCCCACCGCTGAGGAGCTGGAGAACTTTGAGCCTGATTTCGTTGTTTACAACGCTTCCAAGGCCAAGGTCGAGAACTACAAGGAGCTGGGCCTGAACTCCGAGACTGCTGTTATGTTCAACATCACCAGCAAGGAGCAGGT
The DNA here is from genome assembly GCF_022750605.1 of Faecalibacterium sp. BCRC 81149. Classification (NCBI taxonomy): domain Bacteria; kingdom Bacillati; phylum Bacillota; class Clostridia; order Eubacteriales; family Oscillospiraceae; genus Faecalibacterium; species Faecalibacterium sp. BCRC 81149. The sequence goes on from NZ_QXJA01000004.1 coordinate 145,889, forward strand.
CATCGTCAACACCTGGTACGGCGGCGAGATGAAGAAGGGCATGTTCTCCATGATGAACTACTTCCTGCCGCTGAAGGGCATTGCTTCCATGCACTGCTCCGCCAACACCGACCTGAACGGCGAGAACACCGCCATCTTCTTCGGTCTGTCCGGCACCGGCAAGACCACCCTGTCCACCGATCCCAAGCGTCTGCTGATCGGCGATGACGAGCACGGCTGGGACGACAACGGCGTGTTCAACTTCGAGGGCGGCTGCTACGCAAAGGTCATCAACCTGGATAAGGACTCCGAGCCTGATATCTACAACGCCATCAAGCGCAACGCTCTGCTGGAGAACGTCACTCTGGATGCCGAGGGCCACATCGACTTCGCTGACAAGTCTGTCACCGAGAACACCCGTGTGTCCTACCCCATCAACCACATCCAGAACATCGTCCGTCCCGTCTCTTCTGCACCTGCTGCAAAGAATGTCATCTTCCTGTCTGCTGACGCATTCGGCGTTCTGCCTCCCGTCTCTATCCTGAGCCCCGAGCAGACCCAGTACTACTTCCTGTCCGGCTTCACCGCAAAGCTGGCTGGCACCGAGCGCGGCATCACCGAGCCCACCCCCACCTTCTCCGCTTGCTTCGGCCAGGCTTTCCTGGAGCTGCACCCCACCAAGTACGCTGAGGAGCTGGTCAAGAAGATGAAGATGAGCGGCGCTAAGGCTTACCTGGTCAACACCGGCTGGAACGGCACCGGCAAGCGCATCTCCATCAAGGACACCCGTGGCATCATCGATGCTATCCTGAACGGCGATATCAACAACGTGCCCACCAAGAAGATCCCCTACTTCGACTTCGAGGTTCCCACCGTCCTGAACGGTGTTGACACCGGCATCCTGGATCCCCGCGATACCTACGCCGACGCTTCCCAGTGGGAGGAGAAGGCCAAGGATCTGGCTGGCCGCTTCATCAAGAACTTCAAGAAGTACGAGGGTAACGAGCACGGCAAGGCTCTGGTCTCTGCCGGCCCCCAGCTGTAAGCTCTGATCCCAGCATTTTTCTTCTGAACTCCATATAAAGAAGCTCCCCACCCTGTGCTCATTGACCGAGCACAGGGTGGGGAGCTTTTGCGTTTCAGCGTCTGTAAACGAAGCATCGATTGCCTTTTGGTGCGTGGTATGCTATCCTTTTTCCAAAGGATGTGAGCACAATGGATGCGAAAACGTTCGGGGCATTTCTCGCCCGGATGCGCAAGTCACAAGGATTAACACAGGCAGAGCTGGCCGAACAGCTTCATGTAACGGATAAAGCCGTCAGCCGATGGGAACGCGGGGTCGGCCTGCCGGACATCAACACGCTGGAACCACTGGCCGACGCGCTGGGGCTGACCCTTGCCGACCTGATGCACTGCCGCGACCCGCAGGAAGCAGATATTGCACCGGAAGTCCCGCTGGAAGATTTCTTTACCCTGCTGCGCCGTCAACAATCCATTGACTGGCGCTCGGTACGGGCAGTTTTGTTTTGGCTCAGTGCCGCACTGGCCATCTGGGGCATCCTCGCCTGCCCGGGCCGGATGGCCGTCCACTGGCGTACCCTGAGCAATGGGAACCTGCAGGCAGACGGCTGGCTTCCCTCCTGGGTGTTTTTCCCATTGTTCGTCGGGATAGAATTTCTCTCGCTGGAGCTCTGGAACAACTTTGAGCAGACCGGCTACTACCGACACTGGGGTGAGATAGGTGCCTCCGTCACCCGCTCCATGAACTTCTGCTCCCCTACTGTCCGGCTCTGGAAGTTTGTGCTCGACCTGCTGTTCTTCTTCGGGTTCGGCTTCGTGGTCCCCTGCGCTGAGATGATGGCGATTCTGATCAACTGAAAAAAAGAAAGCCCTCCTGTCGCACTCAGGCGAAAGGAGGGCTTTCTATCATCTTATCAGAAGGTTTCCGTTCTTATATTCCTCTGATTTTAAGATCCTTTACTTTTCGTTCTTTGCACGGCGTTCTTTCAGATCGCTTTCCATCTGCGCCAGCGTCTTTTTATCCAGATTGAACACCACGCCGTACGCAATGATCATCACGATATAGCTTCCCAGATACATGACCGGCACCAGATAGCGCATCCGGGTTGCCACTTCGATCGTCTGTGCAGCCTTCAGAGATGCATCATAGCCCAGTTTGGTTGCCAGAACAAGGCCCAGAGAAGGCCCGATGCCCTGTGCAAGCTTACGGAAGAAGGAGTGCAGTGCATAGGTAGTGCCTTCTTCTCGCACGCCAAATTTCCACTCGTTGTAATCGATCGCATCTGCCATCAGAGACCAGCTCAGGCAGTTTCCGACACCGCCGCCCAGCATTGCAATGATCTGACACAGGACATAAAGGCTGAGGCCCCGGCCGTCCGGTGTGATGGGCAGAACCAACATCAGGACGTAGGCCAGCGCACAGACTACTGAACCAAAGGTCACGGCTTCCTTCTTGCCAAAGCGCTTGACGATACGGCTCACAAAAGGACTGAAAATGAAAACGCCAAAGTAGGAGATCATACCCACAAGGCCGGAGATCTTTGCATTCTTGAAATAAGCCTGGAACAGGATCTGGCCTGCAGTAGAGGCACCATACATACCAATAAACGTTGCGATAGGTGCCAGCGTTGCGCCCACAGCCGGGCGATTATGGATAAAGTTGTTGAACGCCTTCATGACGTTGAACTTCGGTGCATCCTCTTTCAAAGTGATCGTGGTGTCCACACGCACCTTTGTGTTCGTGACCATAAAGCGGAAGCAGACCAGACCGATCAAACCCATGATCAGAGCGATGACAAACATCTGCTCACCGCGCAGGTTGTTCTGGTTATCATAAATGATCACCGGAATCAGCATACCGGTCAGAAGCCCACCGCCCATAGAACCAATGGAGCGGAAAGTCGACAGCTGTGCACGCTGGATCGGGTCATCCGAGATCAGAGACAGCATCGAGCCATACGGCACATTTGCAACGGTGTAGAAAGCATCCCAGATCATATAGCCTGCCACAAACAGAATGTTCTTGACCATACCGGGAGCCTGCGGGAACGGCAGATAGCAAAGTGCACCGGCCACGGTCAGTCCGATCGCACCGAACCAGATATAGGCAAGGAACTTGTTCCGGCGGTATTTGCGCGTATCCGCATCTACCATTGCTCCGATAATCGGATCGTTGATTGCGTCCCAGATCTGCACGATCAGCAGAAGGGATGCCATCAGGTAGTTGTCGATCCCCATAAACTGCGTCCAATAAATCGTCAGGTAACCTTTGAGCGCAAAACTCATATTGCAGCCAAAGTCACCCGCTGCGTATGCAAGTTTATCACGCAATCCAAACCCTGCAGACGCATCCACTGTTGATTTTCCCATGAAAATACTCCTTCCTCAAATTTCCGGACAATTTTGGCACACGGCCCGCAAGCCGTATGCTCATTTATAAATCCATGATACGGCATCTCCTTCCAAAATGTTAGTATTTTTTTATGGTATATCCTTACAATTTTACGGTTTTAAAGCATTCCTTGTTGTATACTTTAATTTATGCGGCATTTTCGTGACTCTGCACAAACAATTTTTTCTTTTTTGTATACAAAATATTTTTTCTTAGCCGAATCTTTTCTTTGTTGAGAACGGCGTTGTGCGCCGCATATAAAGCGCAAGGGCCATTGCACAGATTCCCGTGCAATGGCCCTTGCTATTGTTTCTTATTTCGCCGCCGCAAACTCGGCTTCGATCTCCTTCGAGGGGGCAGGGGTGACCAGGCTGACCACCACGCAGACAAGCAGCGAGGTCAGGAAGGCAGGCAGCAGCTCATAGATGCCGAACACGCCGCCCAGAGGGCTGACGAGGTACTTCCAGACAAAGACCATCAGGCCGCCGGCGAGCATCCCGGCCAGTGCGCCCTGCCAGTTGCAGCGCTTCCAGAACAGGGCGCAGAGCATCACGGCACCATACGCGCCGCCGAAACCGGCCCATGCAAAGCTGACGATGCCGAACACGCTGGAATCGGGGTCACGGGCCAGCACCACGCCCACCACGCTGACGCAGATGATGGTCAGGCGGGCAGCAAACAGGCTCTGGCGTTCGGTCAGCTTCATGTGGCCGAACTCCTGCAGGATATTCTGGGAGACGCTGGACGCGGCAGCCAGCATCTGGCTGTCGGCGGTGGACATGGTGGCGGCAAGGATGCCCGCCAGGATCAGGCCCGCCAGAACGGCTGCCAGAATGCCGTGCTGCGCAATGAGGTTTGCAATGCGGACGATGACCGTCTCGCTGGAGGAGCCGCTCAGGTACTCCAGCGCGCCTGCCTTGGTCATGCCAAGGCCCACCATGCCGATGATGATGGAGGCGGTCATGGCAATGATGACCCACACGCTGGCAATGCGGCGGCTGAGCACCAGCTTCTTTTCATCCTCAATGGCCATGAAGCGGAGCAGGATGTGGGGCATTCCGAAGTAGCCCAGGCCCCACGCCATGGTGGAGACGATGTCCAGCAGGCTGTACGAGGTGGCCGTGCCCTCGGCAGCGTTGTGGCTGCCCATCATGGTCAGGTAGCCGGGCAGGCTCTGAGCGTTGGCCACAACGGCATCCCAGCCGCCTGCCGCGCCAATGCCGTACACCAGCACGGCCACAAGGGCCAGGCTCATCACGATGGACTGGATGAGGTCGGTGGTGGTAACGGCGCGGAAGCCGCCCGTGATGGTATAGCCCACGATGACGCAGGCCGAGACCACCATGGCCGCCATGTAATCCACGCCGAACAGGCTGTGGAACAGCTTGCCGCAGGCGGCAAAGCCCGAAGCCGTGTAGGGCACAAAGAACACGATGATGATCACCGCACCCAATGCGTTGAGCAGATTGCGCTGGTCGTGGAAGCGCAGAGACAGGAACTGCGGCACGGTGATGGCTTCCAGATTGGCCGAATACCGCCGCAGCCGCCGGGCCACGATGAGCCAGTTCAGCCAGGTGCCCAGCGCCAGGCCGATGGCGGTCCAGCCGGGCGAGGCGATGCCGGTGAGGTAGGCAAGGCCCGGCATTCCCATCAGCAGCCAGCTGGACATATCGCTGGCTTCGGCGCTCATGGCCGTGACCAGCGGGCCCATTTTGCGGCCGCCAAGGTAGAAATCGGTGCTGTCATTGTTGGACTTGCTGTATGCAAACCCAACCAACAGCATTGCCACCAGATAGATGATGATGGTGGCGATGATGCAGATGTTGGTCATATACTTTTTCCCCCTTGTCTTTCCAAATGAAAGTACACTTCGATTTTACCACAGTAAAGCATCAAAGTGCAAGCCTTTTGGCAAAACTTTATCCTGATTCGCCAAAAGTCCACGAGTGGCGGACAAAAAGTTTTCAAACAGAAACGGGAGGTGCCGGTGGGGCATCTCCCGTTTGTTTCAATGATAGAATGTATCAAAATTGATCTGCCGGTAGAAGCGCTGCTGGAGCTGGTCAAAGTTCTCGCAGTTCTGGGCCAGCAGCCACATGACCTTGGTGACAACGGCCTCAATGGTCATATCGTGGGCCTCCAGGAAGCGGAAGCGATTCTTGACCCGCTTGCCCACCTCGTAAATGCCCACATCGCTGCCCTCATAAGTAACCTGCGTGGTCAGGATCAGGATCTTGTGGGTCTGGTCGTAATCGCCCAGCTCCTCGGCAAAGGCATCCATGAGCCGCTGGGGAATGCCGCCCACGCCAAAGCTTTCCACAATGACGCAGTCATATTGTTGAAAGATGGCCGGGATAAGCTCCGGCCCAAGGCCGGGGGTCAGCTTGAGCAGGAACACTTTGGGGTTCAGCGCCCGGCCAAACTCCACCGGGCCGGTGGGCCAGGGCGAAGCCACATACCGTACCAGCCGGTCGCCCTGCACCAGCGCCAGCGCCGGGAAGTTGACCGACGCAAAGGCATCGTAGCTGATGGTCTTGTTCTTCTTGGCGCGGGTGCCCGCAATGACGTGCCCGCCAAATACCACCATCACACCCCGGCTGCCCGGATCAAGGGCACAGATCACGCTGTCCCGCAGGTTCTTCTTGGCATCGGTGATCTCATTGGAAATGGGCTGCTGGGCACCCGTGAGGATGATGGGCTTGTCCGCATTCTGGATAAGGTAGGACAGCGCCGCCGCCGAGTAGGCCAGCGTATCGGTGCCGTGGCAGATGATGAAGCCATCGTAAAGCGCATAATTTTCCTGCACGGCTTTGGCCATCATCAGCCAGTGCTCCGGGCCAAGGTCGGTGCTGTCGATGCTGCACAGATTGAGCGTTTCCGGGCAGCAGAGCTGCTGTAATTCCGGCAGATGGGCCAGCAGCTCCTCGCTGGTCAGAACAGGCTTGAGCCCCTGTGCGGTGCGCACGCTGGCAATGGTGCCGCCGGTGGTGATAAAAAGCAGGCGCTGCTTGGACATAGGTTTTTCCCCTCCATGGTGTCGATTCTTGCGATGTTTTCAGTATAGCACAGTTCGTCGGAGATGAAAAGTGCGGGGAGTTGAGGTATAATAGTTATCATAAGATCAAGCTATCCTCTGTACAACCTACCATAAGGAGAAACTGCCATGTCTAACATTGTGATCATCGGTTCCGGCCCCGCAGGTGTCTCGGCGGCATTGTATGCCGCACGCGCCGGGGTGCAGACCACCGTTCTGACCAAGGGTCCCGGCGCACTGGACCGGGCCGAACTCATCCAGAACTACTACGGCTTTGCCGAACCCATCACCGGTGCCGAGCTGGAACGCCGGGGCATCGAGGGTGCCAAGGCCGTGGGGGTGGAGTTCGTCACCACCGAAGCCGTGGGCCTGACCTACACCGACAAGCTGACCGTGGAGACGCTGGCCGGGGATTTCCCTGCCGATGCCGTCATTCTGGCCACGGGGGCTTCCCGGGCAGCGCCCCGCATTCCGGGCCTTGCCGGGCTGGAGGGCCACGGCGTGAGCTACTGCGCCACCTGCGATGCCTTTTTCTACCGCGGCAGGGATGTGGCCGTGCTGGGCAGCGGAGAGTACGCCCTGCACGAGGTACAGGCCCTGCTGCCCGTGGCCCACAGCGTCACCCTGCTCACGGGCGGGACCCCGCTGACGGCACAGTTCCCGCCAGAGGTGGCCGTGCGGACGGAAGCCGTGGAAGCCATCCTCGGCGAGGAGCGGGTCACCGGCGTGCAGCTGAAAGACGGCGGGACACTGGAAGTCTCCGGCGTGTTCGTGGCGCTGGGCGTGGCAGGCAGCACCGCCCTGGCCCGCAAGCTGGGAGCCGAGGTGAACGGCAGCCGGATCGTGGTGGATGACCACATGCAGACCTCCCTGCCCGGCCTGTATGCCGCCGGAGACTGCACCGGCGGGCTGCTGCAGGTTGCCAAGGCCGTGTACGAGGGTGCCGTGGCAGGCACCGAAGCCGCCAAAGCCCTGCGGAAATGACCCAGACAGAAAAAGGACGCTGTGCCCTGCGGCACAGCGTCCTTTTATTGCTTTGCTCAGCTCTTGCAGCCGGATTCCTCTTCGATGCCGGTGAAATCGCTGGCCTCCGCGATCTTGGTGGCATCGAACTTGCCGTTCTCATCCTTGGGGGCAACGGCAGGGCCTGCCTCCACAGGATTCACGGTCGTTTCCTCTGCCGCAGGCTTTTCCTCGGCAGTCTCCTCTGCCCGGGCAGCTTCCACCACCGGGGCTGCGGGCGCAGTCTCGGGCTCGGCAGGAGCCTTTTCAAAGGCAGGGGGCCATGCGTCACCGGGAGCGGTCTCCTTGGCCTCGCCCTCGGCGTAGGCTTCGGCAGTCTTTTCGGCCTCGGCGGGGTCCTTTTCAGCTTCCTCGGGGAACTCCACGTTTTCGACGTGGAGCGGGTCCTTGTCGTTCAGAACTTTGTCCAGCACGACGATGGCGGCACCGGTAACAGCCACAGCGGCAACGGCACCCAGAACACGGAACAGAGTTTTCATGGTGAAGTCCTCCCTGTATAAGATAGGATTAAGAGAATGTTACGACATCGTTCTGCGGCTTTTCGGCGGGCTCCACCGAGATGGCGGTCAGCACCGGGCCCTTGCCGCGGTAGATGTTGTGGAACTTGTAATTGACCTTGGCGGTCACAGTGACCCAGGCGCGCTGCTCCAGTGCCTTGTAGCCATCATAGCTGCAGGGGAAGCCCACGAACTGGATATCCTGCACACAGCAGGTCATTGCAAAACGGCCGGGCACAAAGCTGTTTTTGCCCGCGCGGTTGGTCTGGCAGACCTGCGCCAGGAACCGGACGGTCTTGCCCGTATACTTCTGGGGCTCGTCCTGGCAGTCCATATACCAGATGCCGAAATCGTCCTCACCGATCTCAACGATCGGGGCGTTCAGATCGAAGGGCAGCGGGTCAGGGATGTCATCGTATGCCACGCTGCCGTCGGCGAACTCATAGGCGATATCGCACTTGCGGGAGGCCTGACGCACCAGCTTGTGCAGCTCCTGACGGGCGGCATCGTTGTTCACGGCCTCGGCGCGGTTGAACACGATCAGCTCACTGCGGGCGATCTTGTCCAGCAGCAGAGAGCGCATGGAGTTGTCGCGGGCATAGGTCAAGGCTGTGGTGCCGTCAGCCGTGGCGATGCACTGGTAGACGATCCAGTTCTCGGGCAGGTTGTTGGCCAGATCCTGCAGCAGCCACATGCCGTTGTACTCAATGACCACACGGCCTGCGCCGGATTCTTTCTCGAGCCTGGCCAGATTCTGGGGGTTCAGCTCTGCCTTATCCTCGAGGACCTTCAGGGTCACGCCGGGGAAGGCGAACTTCTTCTCGTTATATTCTTCTTCGCCCTCTTCGCAGACCAGCAGCAGGGTCTTGTCGCCGGAGTCGAAATTGGGGTCTTCAAAGGTCTCCTGAATGAACTTGGTCTTGCCGCTTTCGAGGAAGCCCACAAACAGGTAAACCGGGATCTCGTTTGCCATAATCGGTTTTTCTCCTTACACAACTTGCAGCTCAGCAGCCAAACAGTGCGGCAATGGCCTTTTCGTCCAGCTTGGAGCCGATGACGACCAGCTTGCCGCCCACATCAGCACCGCGCTGACGCACTTCCCACTCGCCGGGGACGTAATCGAACTCCAGCCAGCCGTCGGCACCGCCGTCCACGATGCCCTTGGAGCGCAGGATCATGCCGTACTTGCCGCCGTCCAGCTCGGTCAGTGCATGCTCGATGTCTGCCTTGCTGAACTTCTTGGCCGTCTCGACACCCCAGCTGGTGAACACCTCGTCGGCATCGTGGTCGTGGTGATGGTGGTGGTGATGGCCGCAGCAGCAGTGGCCGTCCTCATCGTGGTGATGATGCTCATGCTCGTCATGGTCATCGTCATCCTCATTGTCGTGGTCGTGATGGTGGTGGCAGCAGTGCTCCTCGTGGTCATCCTCTTCGTGGTCGTGGTGATGCTCGTGCTCGTCCTCATCATCGTCGTCATCGTCATCGTGATCATGGTGGTGATGGCCGCAGCTGCACACACCGTTCTCATCGTAATGATGGTGATGATGCTCGTGCTCTTCTTCCTCGTCCTCCTCGGCGTGCTCCTCATTGGCCTTGGCAGCCATGGCGATCAGCTCTGCCTTGAAATCGTCCTTGGAGGACATGGCCTTCAGGATCTGCTCGCCGGTCAGGGAATCCCATGCGGTGGTCACGATGGTAGCGGTGGGGTTCTTCTCGCGCAGCATGGCGACCGCAGCGGCGATCTTCTCCTCGCTGGCGGTCTGGGTGCGGCTCAGGATGATGCAGCTTGCGTGGCTGATCTGATCATCATAGAACTCACCGAAGTTCTTCATATACATCTTGACCTTGTTGACATCGGCCACGGTGACAAAGCTGTTCAGCTTCACATTCAGATGCTCAGCCACACCCTCCACAGCGCGGGTGACATCGCTCAGCTTGCCCACACCGGAGGGCTCAATGACGATGCGGTCGGGGTGGTACTGCTCCACCACCTGCTGCAGAGCGGCACGGAAATCGCCCACCAGAGAGCAGCAGATGCAGCCTGCGTTCAGCTCGTTGATCTGGATGCCGGACTCCTTCAGGAAGCCGCCGTCGATGCCGATCTCACCAAACTCGTTCTCGATCAGGACCACCTTCTGGCCCGCAAAGGATTCCTTGATGAGCTTCTTGATCAGGGTCGTCTTGCCGGCACCAAGGAAGCCGGAGAAAATATCGATATTCGTCATAATGCTGTATGCCTCTTTCTTTTTCCAAAAGCCCGCAAGGGCCGTTCAGCAATCAGAGCCGCAGAGTGCTGGCTCAAAAATCTTACACTCCTATTATAACAAGGCTGTCAATGGGAAACCGCCTTTTTTGATGAGAAAATTGTAACTTTTTTTGCAGTTTGGCTGCGTTTTCAGAAAACGCCGCCTCCCGGACACAAAAAAGCCCCCGGAACAGGGCAGAAAGCATAGAACCCATACAAAAACACAGCCCCGCTTTGGTGAAGAAGAAGCCAAAGCGGGGCTGTATTCAATGAAGGAGAAATGATGGGAATATCAGGTTACAGATTCAGCTCAAACTGTTCTGCCGTAACAGTTGCTTTGCCATCGGCAGCAAAGGTGATGCCGTCGGCAGACTGGGGCGTGTAGATCCATTCGGTCATGGTCTGCTCACCATCGTTGGCGAAAACTTCGATGCTGTTCTTATCCAGCAGGATGCGGAGCTTGAGCGCACCGTTCTGGCTGCGCACCTTGCAGCTGCGGCGGTGAACGATGTCGGCACGGGAACCGGCATGGCTGCGATCCAGCGTCAGCTGAGAGGTGTAGGGATCATAGGTCAGGCTGGTGTGATGGTCTGCATCGGCGGCCAGCTTCAGGGTGAAGGAGCGGTATTCGCCGGGCTGCACCGTGACGGTCAGATCGGCCACACGGCCCTTGATGCCCTCCAGCGTTGTTTCGCCTTGCACCGTCACATTTTTGTGGAAGGTGCGCTTGCCGTGGACGGCATCCAGCTCCCGCACGGGGGTCTGAATAATGCGTCCGTCCTTGATATGCAGCTCCCGGGGGCAGATGGTCTGCCCGAACCACTTGCAGCCCTGGGGCTTATCCTCGGTGTCCGACCAGGTCTGCAGCCATGCCGTCATAATCCGGCGGCCATCCGGGGCAAGGGTGGTCTGGGTGGCGTAGAAGTCGATGCCGCCGTCCATCAGCTGCACATTTTCCTTGGTGAAGGTGTGGGTGGCTTGGTCGTAGCTGCCGATGAAGGCAATCACGTTGTGACCGTTGTGGAACTCGCCCTTGGGCAGCATCTCCATGGGCCCCAGCATCAAGACCTGCTTGCCATCCAGCGGGAAGAAGTCCGGGCACTCCCACATTTTGCCGTACTGATTGTTGCAGCGTTCCAGCACCGTGACAAAGTGCCAGTCGAAGCCGTCCTTGCTCTGGAACAGTGCCGCTGCGCCGCTGCCGTCCTCGGCAAGGCAGACGGTGACGGCGGAGTAGGTGCCGTCGGTCTCACGCCAGATCTTGGGGTCCCGGAAATCGAACCTGCTGAAGCCTTCCGGCAGGTCTTTCTGGGTCAGCACCGGGTTGCAGGCAGGCTTTTCGTAGTTGAGACCGTCACCGATGGCGATGCTCTGGGTCTGGATGTCCCGCATCTCCCCATTGGGCTGCTTTTCTGCCACCACACTGGTGTACATCAGCAGCTGCTTGCCGTCATCCATCTCGGTGGCAGAACCGGAGAAGCAGCCGGGGCCATTGTCTGCCGGGGAATCCGGTGCGAGCGCACAGGGCAGATACTCCCAGTGCAGCAGGTCGGTGCTGACGGCGTGACCCCAGTGCATGGGCGCCCACCGCACATCGTAGGGATTATACTGATAGAACTGATGATACTGCCCCTTATAGTAGGAGAAGCCGTTGGGGTCATTGAGCCAGCCCACATAGGGGGTCATGTGGTAGGCAGGGCGTTCCGCCGGGGAAATGGCTGCGCCGTGCTCGGCCTCGTAGGCACGGGCTTTTTGTAAAGTCAAACCGTTCATGGAATCCTCCAAAGGAAAGAATTCTTATGCGTAGTAAGCATCCAGATATTTCTGCATAATGCCCAGATAGTCGGACAGGCCGTAGGCTTCCAGCTTGCTCAGATATTCGTTCCACTCTGCATCCGTAGTGCCGTTCATGATCCAGTTTGCCTTCTGCGTATTCATGTAGGTCTGCAGATCTGCCTGCAGGTTAGAGACCTGCTCGGTGTCCTCGTTGCTCATAAAGACATTGGGATAGACATAATCGTTGTTCATATCCGGGGTGTAGATATCCTTGATCCAGTCCAGACGGTACTGTGCATCGTCCGGGCAGGTAACGTATACACCATAGTAATCATCCAGAACCGCCAGAGGCCCGCCGACACACTGCGCCTCACGGACTTCCACGGGAGAAGCATCGCCCAGAGGAGCGTGCTTCAGCATGGGCTCACCCTTATCGTTGGTGGACATTTCAAAAATGTTAAAGCCTTCCGTATCGCCGTAAGTACCCCAGTTGTTCTGAGGAGACTGGAGGGGTGCGTACATCTGATCCAGCCATGCACAAACCAGTGCAGGATTAGTCGCCTTTGCGGTAACAACGCACTTGCCGCGGCCAAAGCCGCTGGTGAAAGAGCCGTTCTGCGGAGTGATATTCCGGGTATCGGCGGTCAGGGCAGGCAGCGGCTCCCAGTCGGTCAGATTGTCAATGTTGGCAACATCCCAGCTGAAGCAGACACCATAGCGGCCAGCCTTGCCCTTGGAGACATAGGTGGACCACTCCTGCGTGAAGCACTCCGGGTCAATGAGCTTTTCGGCATACAGCTTATGCAGCCAGTCCAGACCATCACGGTAGCCCTGCTGGGTGGCGGCACAGATGACTTTCCGGTCGTTGGTAACAGCGATATGGCGGTCTTTGTCTGCATCGCCGTAGCCTTCGCCAAAGCCATTGATGAGGATGCTGGGGTCCTGATCGCCGTTGTTGACGATGCAGGACATGGGGATGATGTCGCCGTCAATGCCATACTCTGCCTTGATAGAAGCGGCGTTATCACGGAATGCCATCAGCACCTGTTCAAACTCGTCCACTGTGGTGGGCATCGACAGACCGAGGAAGTTCAGCCACTTGGTATTGATGAAGCTCATGTTGCCAATGGTCTGGATGGCGGTCTTTTCTGAGCCGAGCTGCTCGATCCAGGGCAGTGCCCAGATGTGGCCATCGCTGTCGGTACACATGGTGCGGTACTCCGGGTACTGCTCAAAGACCTTCTGGAGATTAGGCATATTGTTGTCAATGTAGTCTTCCAGATTGAGGATGACACCCTGATCTGCGTAGCGCAGCAGATTGCTGTCGGTAAAATCAGCAGTAAAAACAAAATCCGTCAGGGTGTTGGGGTTGGACATATTCAGGGTGATCTTATCGCTCCACTGGTCGGACTGGATGGCGGTCCAGTCGATGTGCACATTGGTCTGCTCTTCCAGACGCTTGAAGATGGTGCGGTTGTTCGGCTCGGATTCGCTGCCCACAGGGAAGCTGGTCATACCGGTAAAGGTGACCTTTTCGGACAGCGGAAATGTAACGGCACCGGTCACGTCCACAGCTGCGGCAGCAGAATTGCTGCCGCCGGTGGATTTGCCGCCGCCACAGGCAGACAGAGCAGCGGCAGAGCCCGCCAGAGCGCAGACCTTGAGGAAGTTGCGGCGAGAGATCAGCTTTTTCATGGTATTTTCTCCTTTTTTGTGGTTCTTTCTTCGTGTAACAGATGAGCGTACCGGCTCATAAAATTCTGGAATATCCTCAGCCTTTAATGGAACCAGCCATGATGCCGGCATCAAAATACTTCTGGAAGAAGGGATACATCACCAGCAGCGGCAGACTGGAAATAATAATGGTTGCATATTTGAGCAGCTCTGCCATCTTCGCACGTTCGGCAGTGCTCTGGATATCTGCGATCATGCCGGATTCCGGCTGGCTCTGGATCAGGATGGAACGCAGCACCAGCTGCAGCGGCTGCTTCGATGCGCTGTTCAGGTAGATCATGGCGTCAAAGTAGCTGTTCCACATTGCCACGAACTGCCACAGGGCCAGAACTGCCACCACCGGCATACAGACGGGCAGCAGGATCTTGAAGAAGTAAAGCATCTCGCTGGCTCCATCCACATCCGCAGCTTCACGCAGCTCACGCGGGATGCCTTGATAATAGGTACGGGCAATGATCATGTTCCACACGCTGAATGCTCCCGGCAGAATGACCGCCCACATGGAATCCAGCAGACCCAGATTATTGATGAGCAGGTAGGTGGGGATCAGACCGCCGCTGAAAAACATCGTGATCACAAACAAGGTGTTGAAGATCTTTTTGCCTTTGAAGTCCGGCAGCGACATGGGATAAGCGGCAAGCATCGTCACAGCGACCGAGATGATGGTGAAGATGATCGAGTAAAGTACTGCGTTCCTGAAGCCGACCCAGATCTGCTTGTCCGAAACGACACGCTGGTAAGCATCCAGACTCCACTTGCTGAAATCAAAGGAAATGCCCTTGTTTTGCAGAGTGACCGGGTCCATAAAGGACGCGATGACGATGTAGATCATCGGAACGATGATCGCCAGCAGGAACAAGCCCAGAAGTGCGTAGCCGCAGTACAGGATGATCTTATCTTGTCTGGTGTAGAGGGCCATTTTTGATTTTTTCTGTTTTGCCATGGTAAACCCCTCCTTACAAGCCCTTGCCATCGTTCATTTTGGCAACGATCTTGTTCACTGCGATCAGCAGGATGACGTTGACAACGGTGTTGAACAGACCGACTGCCGTGGAAAAGCTGTAATCGCCGTCCAACAGGCCCTTTTTATAAACGTACGTTGCAATGATCTCGGCAGTGTTCAGGTTCAGGTCGGTTTGCAGGGCATAGGCTTTTTCAAAACCGATGCTCATGATGTTGCCTGCCTGCAGGATAAACTGAATCACGACCATATCCTTAATGGCGGGCCACTCCACCGTCATGATCTGCTGGATCAGGTTTGCGCCGTCGATCATCGCAGCTTCCTTCAGATCTTTGCTGGCGTTAGAAAGGGATGCGGTGTACATGATGGATGCCCAGCCGGCACCCTGCCAGATGCCGCTGATGATGTAGATGGGGCGGAATGCTTCCGGCAGCGTCATGAAATTGATGCTGGTGTGAAGCAGGCCGTTCACCGGACCGGTGACACTCAGCAGCACCCGGACGATGCCGCACAGCACGATGACCGAGATGAAGTTGGGCATATACAGCACCAGCTGCACCTTCTGCTTGATCTTCTTGCTCTCGATACGGTTGAGCAGGAATGCCAGCAGGATAGGGATCGGGAAGCCCCACAGCAGACCGTAGACGCTCAGCTTCAGGGTGTTGATCAGATAGCGCTGGAAGTCCGGCGAGGACATGAAGCGGGTAAAGTTTTTGAAGCCTACCCACTCGCTGCCCCAGATGCCCTTGAAGGGATTGTACTTCTGGAACGCGATCAGCACACCGCCCATGGGAGCGTACTTGAACACCAGCGTCAGCACCACGGCAGGCAGCAGGAACAACAGGTAAAGCTGCCAATGCCGTTTGATGTAGACCCATGTGTTGTGCAGCTTGCGTTCTGCTGCCAGCACAGCCGTTTCCGACGAGGCTGTCTTTGCTTTCATGAATCATTCTCCTCCTTTTTGATTTGCTTGCCGCTTGATTTGCATTTTACATTTGCACCTTTGAGTTTTGCACTTTTTACTTTGATTGTGCAAATGTAAAACTCTGTAATTCATTTATACCACGCAAGCAAGCGAATGTCAACGATAATTCATAGTATATATCAAGAAATACTGTGGATTTGTACAGATGCACAAATTCGAACGTGCGCAAATATGCAAAATGATGATTTGCATTTTTACGTTTGACTAATTTGTGCATTTGCACTATACTGGAGTCATAAAGAACAAGATCCGTCACCAGACTTTATCTATAAAAGAAGAACATCCGCTCCTATATTATAAAGAAAGAGGATGACTTATGGCAACCAAGGTCACCATTCAGGATATTGCAAACGAACTGCAGCTTTCCCGCAACACAGTTTCAAAGGCCATCAACAACACCGGTGTGCTGGCAGATGCCACACGGGAAAAGATCCTGCGCAAAGCCGCCGAAATGGGCTATAAGCAGTTCGCCTATCTGCCGCTGTTTCAGGAAGACGCTGCAAAAGCAGCAGAGCCTTTCATTCTGCCGAGTGACAAACGGGAGATCGCCATGCTGACGACCCAGTTTCTGAGCAGCTCTCACTTTTCCTCCACGATGCTGGATCGTTTCCAGTCGGAAATTAACCATCTGCACAGCGGCATGACCATTCATCGCATTTCTCCCATAGAGCTGAAAGAGAAAAAACTTCCATCTTCTCTCAACATCCAGCGCACAGCCGGCATCATCTGCTTTGAAGTATTCGACTATGACTACGCACAGATGCTGTGCGATCTGGATGTTCCGCTGCTGTTTGTAGACAGCCCTGTGATGAATATGCTTCCTCCTCTTAAAGCTGACCGCCTTTATATGGAAAACCGCATTGAGATCCAGAATGCGGTGACCCACATGGTCCAGCGCGGCAAAAAACGCATCAGCTTTGCGGGGGATAAAAACCACTGTCAGTCCTTCTTTGAGCGTTATATGGCTTATAGGGATGCAGTGGAGCACTTTGGTCTGACAGAGGGCCTGAGCACCTGTGCGATGCCATCTGGACAGCAGAACTATCCGGTATCCCTGTACGAAACCATACGTCGGTTCAAAACGATGCCGGATGCCTTTGTCTGCGCCAATGACTTTGTTGCCATGGATCTGGTCAAGGCATTGGATGAGCTGGGGTATTCGGTTCCCGATGATATCTGGGTCTGCGGTTTCGATGACAGTCAGGAGGCTTCCTACTTTGCCCCCCATCTGACTTCGATCCATATCCATGGACAGATCATGGGCTACACCGCTGCCAATCTGCTTATGACCCGCATCGAAGAGCCATCGCTGAACTATCGCACCGTCTATACGGAAACCAACCTGATCCTGCGCGAATCCACAGGAGATTGAGCGAAAGGAGAACCCCCATGCGTGACCTGTGCAATACGGACAAGCCGCTGTTTGCTGTGCTGACGAAATTGACTTACAGTGCTTACCTGAACATCCTATGGCTCGTGTGCAGCCTGCCCATCGTTACCATAGGGGCTTCTACGACCGCATTGTTCTACGTCACACTCAAAATGGCGGAAGATCGGGACGATGGTCTGACCCGGATGTTTTTTAAGGCGTTCCGGGAAAATTTTAAGCCTGCCACAAAACTCTGGCTTATCCTGCTGGCAGTCGGCAGTTTCCTGGCTGCGGATGGCTTTGTGCTGCGCCGAATGTGGAGCGAAAACATTTTCTGGACGCTGCTCACTGCAGTGCTTATTGGTGCGGCAGTTCTGTACGGCATCGTTCTGCTGTATGCCTTTCCTCTGCTGGCACGGTTTGAAAACACCACCTTCGGCATCCTGAAAACAGCGTTTCTCGTGGGTGTCCGGTATCTGTTTTGCACCCTGCTGATGGCGGCGATCTATGGCATCATGGGGTACGTCATCGTGTTTGTGTTCACGCCTGCATTCCTGCTGGGCATGGGCTTCTGCGCCATGCTCTGCTCCTTTCTGATGCTTCGGATCCTCTATCTGATCGGTGGAGACCCTGATGCAGCACACGAGGAATACGACCATGACGAAAACTGACCGGGATACGCTCCGCTCCCTCCATGGGCGCAAAAAGTGGGAGCACATCTGGGCATATTACAAGCTGCCCATTGCGATCGTGCTCATCGTCGTCTATATCCTTGGCTATGCAGCCTACCGCCATGTGACGAAAAAAGAGGATGTGCTTTACCTTGGTCTGGTAAATATCACTGCCGGGTCTGATCTGACAGAACAGCTTACCACCGGCTTTGCCGAGGCGCAGGGTCTGACCAAAAAGCAACAGGTCGATCTGCTGTCCGGCTTGCTGCTCAGCGAGAGCGAACGCGCAGAGGAGCAGTATGTATATGCTTCAGAGATGAAGCTGCTGGGTGCAGTCAGTGCCCAGCGGTTAGATGTTGTTCTGATGGACGAATATGCACGGGATCGACTGTTGGCAGATGATTATTTTCTTGATCTGCGGACACTGGATGCGTCTTTCCATGCACTGTCGGGTCTGAACGCCGGTGGGACCGTGCTGGATATTTCGGACACGCCGTTTGTCAGGCAGGCAGGTTTTTCTGGCAAGGTCTATCTTGGGGTAGTGCAGAATGCACCGCACCCGGAGCGTGCAGCCGCTTACATTCATTATCTGTTCCAGCGGTGATCGTTGGGTTTTAACTTATAGGATAAAAATAAGGAGAGCAACCATGGACATTTTAACGATTGGTGAAGTTTTGATCGACCTGACCCAGACCGGCAAGGATGCGCGCGGCATTCCTCAATTTGCCGCAAATCCCGGCGGTGCCCCGGCAAATCTGGCTGTGGCTGCCGCCCGTCTGGGCGCACAGACCGCCTTTATCGGCAAGGTGGGTGCGGATGCCTTTGGCCGCTACCTGAAAGAGGTTCTGGCAGAAAATAAGGTAGACGTTTCCGGCATGGCGGTGGATGCAGACCACCCCACCACCATGGCAGTCGTGTCAGTGGATGCCACCGGCGAGCGGGATTTCAGCTTCTACCGCAGTGCCAACGCTGACGTGATGCTGAGCAAAGAGGACATTTCGGAGGGCGCTCTGAAAGCTGCCAAAATCGTCCACTTCGGCTCGGTCAGCCTCACCGCTGACCCCTCCCGCACCGCCACGCTGGATGCTGCTGCTCGTGCCAAAAAGCTGGGTGCTGTCATTACTTATGACCCGAATTACCGTGCAAACCTCTGGAAGAACAAAGAGGAAGCTGTCACACAGATGAAGGCACCCCTGCCGCTGGTGGATATCCTGAAAGTTTCCGACGAGGAGCTGCCCCTGCTCACCGGCACCACCGACTGCGAAAGCGGCACGGCACAACTGGCACAGAACGGAATCCGGCTGATTTTTGTCACCTTGGGTGCAAACGGCGTGTTCTATCGCTTTGGGGACAAGACCGGCCATGTGACGGGCGTTCCCTGCAAGGTGGGCGACACCAACGGCGCAGGCGATACCTTCTTTGGTGCCGCTCTGTCCAAGCTCTGCAAGGAGGAGCTGGACACCCTGACGGTGGACAAACTGGAAAGCATTCTTGCCTTTGCCAACAAGGCGGCAAGCATTACCACCAGCCGCCACGGCGCGATCCCCGCCATGCCCACCCTTGCAGAAGTGGAGGGCTGAACCATGGCAGCAAAACAGGAATTTGCGTCTCGGTTTGCCAAGCACAAGGACGAGCTGGAATGGCTGTTCATGGAACTGTACCACAACCGGGAAGGGCTGGAAGTTCTGGAGCGGGAGATGGCAGAAGCCTACAACGCCCGCAGTGCGGAACTGAAAGCACTGGACAAAGCACGCTCTGCCGACCCGGATTGGTACAAGCGGGGCAATATGTTCGGCATGACCATGTACACCGACCTCTTTGCCGGAAATTTAAAAGAGCTGGTAAAGAAGCTGCCCTACCTCAAGGAGCAGAAGCTGACCTATCTGCACCTGATGCCCCTGCTGCAGATGCCCCACCCCCACAACGATGGTGGCTATGCGGTGGAGGATTTCGATACCGTAGACCCGACTCTCGGCACCAACAAAGATTTGGAAAACCTGACCCGGGAGCTGCGGAAAGCCGGCATCAGCCTGTGTCTGGATTTTGTCATGAACCACACCGCCAGCACCCACCGCTGGGCCATGGCGGCAAAGGCGGGCGACCCGTGGTTTCAGGCCTATTACCACCTCTACGAGGACCGCACCATCCCCGACCAGTACGAGCAGACTGTGCCCCAGGTGTTCCCCAACACCGCGCCCGGCAACTTCACATGGTGTGAGGAGATGCACAAGTGGGTGCTGACCACCTTCCACGACTACCAGTGGGACCTGAACTACGCAAACCCGGCAGTGTTCGTAGACATGACCAAGAGCATCCTGCACCTTGCCAACCTCGGCGTGGAAGTGTTCCGCATTGATGCGGTACCCTATATCTGGAAGCAGCTGGGCACTACCTGCCGCAATCTGCCGCAGGTACACACCATCGTGCGGATGCTCCGCATGGTGCTGGAATGTGTCTGCCCGGCGGTCATCCTCAAGGGCGAGGTGGTCATGGCTCCCAAGGAGCTGGCAGCTTATTTCGGCACCCCGGAAAAGCCGGAATGCCATATGCTCTACAACGTGTCCACCATGGTCAACCTGTGGGGTGCCCTTGCCAGCCGGGACACCCGGCTGCTGAAAGCGCAGCTGGATGCCCTCCACGCACTGCCGGACAACTGCTGGTTCGTGAACTATCTGCGCTGCCACGATGATATCGGCTGGGGTCTGGACGAGGCGGTGGAAAACCGGCTTGGCATCGACCCGCAGAAGCACAAGGAGTATCTCTACCACTTCTACGAGGGCAATTTCCCCGGCAGCTGGGCAAAGGGCGAACTGTACAACTACGACCCTGCTACCGGCGATGCCCGCAGCTGCGGCACCACTGCCAGCCTGTGCGGCGTGGAGCAAGCACTGGAAAAGGGCGATAAAATCGCACTGGACTATGCGGTGAAGCGTGACCTTTTGCTGCACACTGCTATGGCATTCTTGCAGGGCTTCCCCATGCTGAACTGCGGGGATGAGATCGCACAACTCAACGGCTGGGATTACAAAAACGACCCCGACCGTGTGGAGGACAGCCGCAACCTGCACCGCACAAAATTCAACTGGGAGGACGCAAAACAGCGCACCCGGAAGGGCACGCTGCAAAACCAGCTGTGGCAGGGCATGGAGCAGCTGCGCCAAATGCGGGCAGACCCCTGCTTTGCCCCGGATGCGTGGGTGACCACATGGGACAGCCACAACCCCGGCGTGCTGGCGCTGGTACGCAAGCGCGGCGAGGAAACGCTGGTGGGACTGTTCAACTTTACCGAGTACCCGGCAGGGGCCAGTCTGGACGCTCTGGGTGGCGAGTATCACACCCCGGAGGGCACTTCCGTCTGGCTGGCGGATGTGGAGCTGGAACCCTATCAGGCGCTGCTGGTAAAAAACAAATAAGTAAAACGAGTCATCCGGCTCTCTCTTTTCGCCAAAGTTTTCAGCGTGTTTTCTTACACACTGCCGAAAGTGGCGTGCTCTCAAAACTTTTTGTTGACACAGCTCGATTTTTGTGGTAATCTATTCCAACAATTTAATATAACATATTTACTTAGAGTTCCAGCTCGGCTCCTGAAGGAGCCGGAGCAAGTTTTTGACTTTCTTATCGCTACATAACGAACCCGAACCAAGGCCATCCCGGAAGGGATGGTCAGGTTCAGGTTGTTGTGTGGCGATTTTTTATTGTCAAATCTGGCACCGCACCTTGAAAACCGCATGACCGTCTGCATGGGATACCCGGCGATGACCCCGCAAGGGAGAGCCGGAAAACGCCACCGGAAGGGGGCAGGAAATCCATGCAGGGAGAACGGCGCACCCAATATCAACTGGTCAAAATGGCCAGTTGATGAGGTGAATGACGCAAAACGTCATTTCCCAGAAGGGTCTTCTGCGTTATGGCTCACCTCATGTAGACATTTTGTCCACACGAGGTGAATTGCCGCAGCCTAAATCAATGTGGACAAATTGTCCACATTGATTCTACCCGTGTTACGGCTGACCTCAACTTGACATTTTGTCAAGCCACGGTGAAATCTGGTGAATACTGCTTTTCAGTACTTACCAAATTGCTGTAACGTGGTCACTCTGTGCTAGGTTACGAGAACCGTAACTCACCACTCAACCATAACAGGGAAAGTTTAGTTGGTGATCATTTTGATCACCAACCAGACAATCGTAACGCTTTATTGTGTAAAAGTGGTGGCTACCATTTTGGTAACCACCATATACCCGTAACATTTGGGGTCAATAATGCTTTTCATTATCCACCACACACCCGTAACAGCCAAAGGAGGATGCCTATGACAACAGAACAATGGGAACGTGAAAATCAGGACACCCTGATGGAATATTTCATTGACGGAGACCCCAGCGTTCGCAGAATCCAGTGTGAATACTACCGCAAGGTCATCTACACCCAGACCCGAAACCGCAAATATTGCAGCTTTCAGACCTGCGGTCACAAGATGTTGAATCTGCGGAAAAGCCTTAAAAAGCGTGACGAACGTGGAACGTACACCTGCGCTTGTTGCGGGGAGCAGTTCTTACCGATCCGGGCAGATGCCAGATATTGCAGCAATGCCTGTCGGCAGAAAGACTACCGCCAGCGTAAAGCGACAGTTCACACTTCTCTTTTAGGAACTTGACAAAGTTTGTCAAGTTCCTCATCGGTGCTGCTTTTATCTAGTAAAGTGGCACTTCCCATTCTGGGAAGTGCCAAAATACCGTAACGCTTAATTGCTCACTCCCAAATCCCCAAAGTGGGAATTTGGGCGATTATCTGAAATCAGGTTACGCTTTCCGTAACTTGATTTGTAGCCCCTGCCGAATCAGGTTCCCAAGATGATAACTTGATTGCATCCGTGGCAGAGCCACCGGAGTTCTCATTTTGATAACTTCGGTTTTATCTGTAACACGTCACTCCCACTCGTAAAAATCAGGTGGTCAAGATGACCACCTGATTCCACCTGTAACGCTGCAAGGTCTATTGAAAATCAGGTGCCGCCACCCGGCACTTGATTTTACCCGTAACGGAATCAGTTGGTCATTTTGGCCAACTGAAAAAGCCGGACAAGTTGGTGGGCAGGGATTCGCAAATCTTTGACCGCCAGCTTGCCAAAATCAACGGGCCCAAATGGCCCGTTGAAGGGAGTCAAGGGGGAACGCCTTGCCCAGTGATATGATGCTGTGCGTCATATCCTACTGGGTATTATCTGGCGCAAAACGGCGGCAGATCCAGCAGCTTCGCTGCTGCGTTCTCCCACGCCAAACTGATGAAACGGAGGGATGTCTATCTGAAATTAACACGACACAACGGACGAGCCGGAGCCCACGGCACCTATAACCCCAAGCATAATGACCGCAGTTTCAACCTTGCCAACAGTGAGCACATCGACCCGGAACGAGCCAAGGGCAACATCTACTGGGACTGCTTCCACGGTTTCCGTTCGGCTCTCGCTCCATCCGACCCGGACGATCTGGCGGCAACCTTCTCGGACGTAGAACGGCAGTTCTACGAGAGCCGGTACGCGGCCTTCGTTGAAAGTCAGAACGAGCGTAACGCCAAGATCCGACACACGGAACGCAACCGCTCCATTCCCGACCTGTTGTCCAGCCGCAAGACCTGCCCAGAGGAAACTATCTACCAGCTTGGGACGCTGGATGAACACGCTTCCGCAGAGGACTTGCTGAACATCGTCACGGAGTTCATTGAGGTGTTCAAGACCAAGTTTGGCGAACACGTTCATGTGCTGGACTGGGCGTTGCATCTGGATGAAAGCACACCCCACATCCATGAGCGTCATGTGTTCGACTGTGAGAACAAGTATGGTGAGGTGGCACCCCAGCAGGAAAAGGCACTGGAAGCGTTAGGTTTCGACTTGCCAGACCCGGATAAGCCCCTCAGCCGCCGCAACAACCGCAAGATCACCTTTGATGCTGCCTGCCGAAAGATGCTGTTTGAAATCGCCAAGCGGCATGGACTGGAACTGGAGGAAGAAGCGGAGTACGGTAACCGACAGTATCTGGAAAAGCAGGACTTCATCCTCGCCAAGCAGAAGGAGCAGCTCGCCGCCCAGCAGACCAAGCTGGACGAATTGACCCTCAGGGTCAACGACATGGAAACGCTGATCGATGAAGTTTCGGCTGCGGCCTACGACAAGGCGGTGGAGGTCGTGACGGATGTGGTGCGCACCGAGACCCGGAAGGAAGACATGCGGATGATTGAGGACACGAAGAAGTGGGTGTTATCGCCAGAGAGAAAAGCTCCCAAAGCCACGAGGGAATATGCCTCCCATCGTTTGGACGATGTGCTGAACAAGTTCCTCAAGACCATGCAGACCACCGCCACCCGCTTGCAGGAGAAGCTCCTGAAGCCGGAAGTCCGGCAGAAAGGCAAGGAGCAGGTCAAGAAGAAAGCACGGGATTCCGTTCTGCAACTGCTGAGTCGCTTGCAGGCAGAGCGGATGCAACGGAAACCCGGAGATATACCCGCTGCGGAAAAATCAGAAAATCGTTTTCAATAATAGTACGAGGTGATGTTTATTGAGCAAAGAAGTCAACGAAGAACGCACTCCCCGAACCGTTGCGGACGTAAAAGAAATGCTGACCAAGCACTCCAACGGCGAGATCCAGCGGACGATTCAAAACTGCATCACGATTCTGCAGAACGACCATGTGCTTGCCGATGCCATCCGGCTGAACCTGTTGAGCGAGCGCATTGACATTGTAAAGCCCGTGGGCTGGCCCCGCTCCGGCAAGACGCTGAACGACACCGACATGAAGTATATCCTGCGGAGGATGGAGAAATACGGCATTTCCAGTGAAAAGAAAATCGAATCTGCCATCCGCATTGTTGCCAACGAGAACCGCTATCACCCCATCCGGGATTACCTGAACGGCCTGCAATGGGACGGCACGGAACGGATAGCCCATGTCCTGCACCACTTCCCCGGTGCTGCGGAGGACGAGTACACTTGCGAAGCTATGAAAATTTTCCTGCTGGGAGCCATTAAGCGCGTGTTCCAGCCGGGATGCAAATTTGAAACCATGCTCTGTCTGGTGGGCGGACAAGGCACAGGAAAGTCCAGCTTTTTTCGGCTGTTGGCGGTCAAGGACGAGTGGTTCTCGGATGACCTGCGGCGGCTGGACGATGACAACGTGTATCGCAAACTGCAAGGCCACTGGATTATTGAGATGTCTGAGATGATCGCCACCGCCAACGCCAAGAGCATCGAGGAGATCAAGAGTTTCCTCAGTAAGTAGAAGGAAACCTATAAAGTTCCCTACGAGACCCATCCTGCCGACCGTCTGCGCCAGTGCGTCTTTGCTGGCACGACCAACCGGCAGGATTTTTTGCCCCGTGACCGTACAGGCAACCGCCGCTTCATCCCTGTTCCAGTGGATGCGGAACTGGCCGAAGTGCACATTCTGGACGATGAAACCGAATCTCGCACCTATATCGACCAGCTTTGGGCGGAAGCCATGACCATCTACAACAGCGGCAACTACAAGCTGGCATTCAGCCCTGCCATGCGGGAAACGCTGCAAGCCCACCAGCAGGACTTCATGCAGGAAGATGCGCAGGCTGGCATGATCTACGCCTTTCTGGAGGACTACACGGGTGACCGGGTGTGTTCCAAGCAGCTCTATGCGGAGGCGCTGGGCAACACCAACATCCCGGCAGAGTGGGAGACCCGTGCTATCTGCGAGATCATGAACACGGGTATTTCGCGCGGCGATATCCAAGGCTGGCAGGCTCACAAGACCGCCAAGCGTTACCCGAAGTACGGTGTTCAGAAAGGCTGGGAGCGCGTAACCAGCCCCGAAACCGGGGCTGAAAATTTCTCCGAAATAACGGATGAGGAAGCCAAGCAGCTGGGCTTTCCCTTCTGATGAACACCGGTTACACGTCTGGTTACAGATTTGGTTACGCCGCAGTTACACCGAAAAGTCCGCATGACTGCTGCATTTTTCTCTTTCTGTAACCATGTAACCTTAAAAGAATAAGAAAAAGTATAAAGCCCACCGGATGCCCTGTGTGCAGAAAAAGAGAGTTTTCCTGCCCGGTTACAGGCGTTCGGTTACAAGGAATTGGAGGTCTGCCTATGAATATGAATCGGCCTGACATGACCGAAACTGTGAAATCAAAAGATTATACGAATAAGTTCTTGCAAAAGGACTCAAATCCCGCTACAATGGAAGTGGTCACTCAAACCAATGCCGTCAAGTCTCCGACTGACAGCCCGAAAACCACGAAGCTGGTGTACACGGTGGAAGAGATCGCACGAATGCTGGCCATCAGCCTGCGCTCTGCCTATAACCTGTGCAACAGCACAACCGAATTCCGTGTCCTGCGGGTAGGCGGAAGCATCCGTGTACCGAAGGACAGTTTCGATGCGTGGCTCAACCGGGCAGCTTGATAAGGAGGCAACAGTATGGCATATATTACGAAGCGTGGCAACTCTTACAGCGTCCGCTACACCTATCAGGACGAGCACGGCAAGAGCTGCGACAAATGGGAAAGCTTTCCCACCAAAGAGGAGGCAACGAACCGGAAAAAGCAGATCGAACATGAGCTGGCTGCTGGCACTTTTCTGATCCCGTCCTCGGTGATGGTGGCAGAGTTCCTCATGGATTGGCTGCCCAAGCAGTGCAGCAAGCACAAGTGGGCCCCCAAAACCTACGAATCTAACCTTTCCACCATCCAGAACCTCATTATCCCCTATATCGGCAGCATGGAGATGCAAAAACTCAAGCCCTACCACATGGAGAACCTCTATACGACCCTGAGCAAAACGCCCTGCGGTTCGTATATCGAGGGAAAGAAGCAGGAACTGACCGAAAAGCAGAAGCAGCGGTTCCTATCCGGCACGACGATCCACGAGGTTCACCGGCTGCTGGGCACCGCATTCCAGTATGCCGTAGAGTGGGGCATCCTTGTCAAAAGTCCTGTTCCTGTGGACAGCCCCAAGAAGTCCACAAAGGAGCGCACCATTTGGACGGTAGAGGAAATGCGGGCGGCTCTGGACAGCATGGACGATCCCATCCTGCATCTGGCAGTCCACCTCACGCTGGTGGGCGCACTGCGAGAGGGCGAGATCGTGGGTTTGACCCCAGAGGATATCGACTTTGATGCTGCAGATGGCATTGGAACGTTCCGTATCAACAAG
Source organism: Faecalibacterium sp. BCRC 81149 (assembly GCF_022750605.1). Classification (NCBI taxonomy): domain Bacteria; kingdom Bacillati; phylum Bacillota; class Clostridia; order Eubacteriales; family Oscillospiraceae; genus Faecalibacterium; species Faecalibacterium sp. BCRC 81149. Next base: position 172,756 of record NZ_QXJA01000004.1, read on the forward strand.
TCCATGCAGCGGGTGCGGAAAGAAGCCCTGAATCAAGTAGACGATGGCTGCATCATCAAGGTATTCCCGGACAAGCTGGAGCGCAGCACCACTTCCCTCATCCTGAAAAGCACCAAAACCGCATCCTCCTGCCGCACCATCTTCATGACCTCCACACTGAAAGAGGAGTTAAAGAAATGGCTGAATCAGCTGGCGGCAGACGAGAGGAAAGACCCGGCACGTTACCATGACAGCGGAATGCTGTTCCGTCTGCCCAACGGTCTGGCGGTGGAGCCTGTGCTGATCCGCAAGAAGTTCCTCAAATGGCAGGATGCACACCCGGAGTTCCCGCGTATCGTGTTCCACGGTCTGCGGCACTCCAGTGCAACTTATCAGTTGATGATCTCCGGCGGCGATGTGAAGGCTGTGCAGGGTACAACAGGTCATGCTACGGCGGATATGCTGGTGAACACCTACGCCCATATCCAGCAGTCCTCTCGTGTGGAACTTGGGAAAAAGTTTGAGGAAGGGTTCTATGCGAAACAGGAAAACCCCAGCCCGCAGGCTGTACCCGCCGAAGGCGAACCGACCATCTCTATGACTGCTCTGCTGGAACTTCTGAAGAACGCCGACCCCGAAGTAAAGGCGCAGCTCCGTCTGGCACTGCTGACCTGATGCAAAATTTACCACGCATTTCAAAGCAATTCCAGCCTATGCAGAGGATTCCCACGAAAAAGCCGACCGTGCAAAAACCGTGCATTGACCGTGCAGACCCCGATTTTTCGGGGTTACATAACAAAAAAGAACGCCAAATCTTACGATTTGACGTTCAAAATTTGGTGCACCTCGCGCACTCATATCCGAACTTTTCTCCGCTTTCACGGCTTCCCCGAAAGCGACCGTTTCTGTACCTTCCTTATAGTTAAAGGTAATGAGGACCTTATCATCATAGAGATAGATGGCATTGATGAAAGTATCCACCAGTGCCTGCCGCTGCTCCGGCTGGGTCATATCCAGCTTGCGGAAGCGAAGCAGCCAAAACCGGACGAACTCTTCTTTCATCTTCGGCTTGGCCAGCCGTTCCTCTGCAATGCGGGCTTGCAGTTCCTTCCGCTGTTCTTCCAGCGCTTCCAGCCGTTCCTTTGTAGAGCTGGTCAGAATGCCCATCTGGATGGCGTTCAGCATATTGGTGATGCCGACTTCCGTTTCTTTCAACTGCTTTTCATAGATGGGCAAATCCGTGCTTTCCTGATTTTGCAATTCCATGACTTTGGCAATGATGGCATTCATGGAAGCATCATCTTCCACCAGCTTCATGGTTTCGTTGACCACCAGATCTTCCAGCCACTGTTTCCGCACTGCCTTTTTGTCGCAGGTCTTTTTCTTCTTGGCGGCAGCACACTTGTAATAGGTGTACATCTTCCCGGTATGGCTGACACCGCTTTCTCCGAACATCAGTGCACCGCACTTGCCGCAGTATAGCTTGGTAGTGAGCAGATAGCTTTCCTCTGCTTTATGACGGGCAGGGGCCTTTTTGTTTTTTGCCAGCTTTTCCTGCACCTTATTGAACAGTTCTTCTGACACGAGAGCCGGAATCGCATTGGGCTGTACCACATCCCGCAAACGCAATTCGCCGATGTACCGTCGATTGCTCAGCAACCGCTGAATCGTATTATAGGACATTTCCCCACCCAGCGTATTTTTTATGTTGTGCGCTTTCAACCAGTCCCTTAAGTCGGTCATAGTTGCGCCATCTGCATACTTCTGGAACGCCTGCTCCACATACGGAGCCAGCAGCGGGTCAGGCTTGTAATGCCGGATCTCATCAATCATGTAGCCGAACGGAATCGTGCCGCCATTATAAATACCCTTGAGAGCGTTTTCGGTCATGCCACGCACGACCTTTTCGGACAAGTCAGCCGAGTAATATTCGGCATAGCCCTCCAGCACCGATTCCAGAATGATACCCTCCGGGCCAGCCGAAATGACTTCCGTCGCCGACACCAGTTTCACGCCGTTCCGTTTCAGTTGGGTCTTGTACCGGGCACTGTCGTAGCGATTCCGGGCAAAGCGGTCGAGCTTCCAGACAATGATGACATCAAAGATTCCCCGCTCGCTGTCCTTAATCATCTGTTGGAACTGCGGTCGATTATCCGTTTTTGCAGAAACGGCACGGTCGATGTAGTGCTTCACCACCGTGAAGCCGTTCTTCTCCGCATAGGCAGTGCATTCCCGAATCTGACCCTCGATGGATTCTTCGCGCTGGTTGTCCGAGGAATAACGGGCATAGATCACGGCGGTCATGGCAAGCACCTCCTATTTATACATCATTGAACGGTGGAGTGTTCTTTCAAGGCAATGTTTCGTATAATTTATATACCACATTTTGCAATGAAGTGCAATAGAATAATGAAATCAACGAACAGCATTTACTTCTTTTTGTAATAAGATACCCACCGACCTATGGTTTTCGCCATAAGCTGGTGAGCATCTGTTCTTCTTGGTCTATAATCACTGATGGCGCAGTAATGGACATCCCGTCCTTGTTGTATCTGGTTAATTGCAGTTTCGGAGTACAACAAAAAAATGAGACAGGCAACCTTTTTCGGGGAAGTCCATCTCATTTTTTTGTTTTGGCTGTTTTGCAACAGCCCTGTTTAAATCGCTCAAGCTAACCAAAAACAACGGCTGCTTTTCGGAGCAGAGAATTGATTCTGTTAATAGATGCTGTCTTCTGAAATTTCAATTCCAAGTACTCCGAGGATGTCTGCGTTTTTCTGCTGCAAACAGCTCCTGATGGCCTCCTTCAGTTTCTCATCCGTTACCCACAAAGGCATCATTTCACGTGGGATGCAACGATGAAATACATTTTCAAATTCGGTACACAGCTCAAACAATTCCTCATCCACAGCAGTTTGGGGCATAGAATCGTCCGAAAAAAGATCATCTAAAGTTTCAGCAACCACTCTGTCAGGCCTCCTTTCTGCCTTTTGTCAACGCTCTTCCCAGATGGCACGTTCACGTTGCTCACGGTCATAGGGTTCTACATTCTTGATGATTGCGCTGAGCATCTGGTTAAATACCCTTACCGCATTGGGAAAAAGTTTGGTCAACCGTTGCAGCTTGATGCTATCACCCATACTCGCTTCAAAAAAGTGTGCAAACGCCTCATGCTCCATGGCCCATACTCTTGCGCAGTATTCTTCGCTATGACCCCATCCACCACGAACATGGCCATTGGTAGCAAAATTTGCGAGATCCGAACAGCTGTGCCACGCTCCCTCGCAAAGATTGCGCACAGCTCTTTCCCTCTGTTCCGGGGTAGAGTTATTATAGCATTGAATTAACCTTTGTCCATCACTGACCAGCGCATGGTGAAACGCAGCATTTTCCGACATCAAGTTTTGATACCTCATGCATGCATGATCAATCATGTGCCCCAGTTCGTGGTAGTATGTAGCACCCGCCCCTCGCACATTCTTCTCATCCTCTGCTGCATTGTAATAAACGCCGTGCTCGGCAGGCGAGTAATGGCTTGGCTCCGGTCCGCTATAATCGCCGTTGAGGATACATAGCTTTTCTGCAAACAAATCAAAGACCTTCCTTGCAGCCGGAACAGCATTCCCATAGCGCTGATCAAGGATCGCATTATATTTGGGGGAGGAGAAAGGCTTGTCCTGTTTGATGCTCGGTCGTATGCTGACAGCTGTTTTTGTTCCTGCAGATGCTACTGAAGCAGCCGCTGCTACGCCCGCTGCTGCCGTTGTTCGTGTAGCACGTCCGATTTGCTCATACTTCTCGACTGTGTCAAGTGTTTTCTTGAGGGATTCTTCCAGTGAACGCAGCTCACCATAGCTGGTTCGGAGACTTGTGACGCTGTCGAGTACGATTGCATAAAGTCTTCTGGACTGCTGGTCATTCCAGCTATGATTGACGTTATTAAACTGCTGCAGGATTCTTTGAATAAAATACCCGATTGCTTCCCGCGCAGCAGTTGTCTGATTCAACGCATGACGAACCGCAGATGAGTTTACATTTGTCATCGCGAATCACCCTTTACATTGGCAACAACTCACTGCAGAAAGTTTCGACCTGCTCTGGTGCAGGGCTGACATACGGTTTGAACTGGAACGTATCAGTAGTACCATTTGTATAGTAAACCGTATTGTCATGCAGCGTGGAGACGTTCACGTTATCGATCAGATTGAATGCATCCGAATCACTCAGTGCAAACACGATTCTCTCCCGGAACTTGTTCAAAATGTTCATACCAAAGTGCATGGACTCCTTTACCGTCTGATAATCGCTGGAGCAGATGATAAAGTGGATGCCATAGGCTGCACCGTCTGCAATCAGTTTCTGCAATTTTTCGCTAGCATTTCCCATTGCTCCGGAGACAGGCTGTGCAGAAACATGGGAAGAGTCTGCGCCAATGCTGGAGAACGATGCCATCAGATCCGCAAACGGATCTCTTTCCTCTACATTTTGCGATTCTGCCGGAGCCACATCCGCAGTAAGAGACGGCACTTGAGCCAGCAGTGCGGCAAAGGGATCGTCATCCGCAGGCTTCGTGGAGAATCCCGTCGGCTCGACAGGGGAATCCGTCGGTTCTGCAGAGAATCCAGCCAGAATATCAAGCGTCGGATCTTCCACCACAGTCGGCGAGACATCCACTGCTTTGGGTTCTGCTGGAAACTCTATATACTCCGCCTCATCGACCCGGTCACCCAGCAACATCGTCTGCATCAGATCCAGGAACTGCAGATTTTTGATGACAAACAGCACCGTATCTCCACCTGTTTTCTTTTTGCGCTGCTGATACTTTTCGTAAAGGTCATGGACAAACTGTACGATATCTGAACGGGTATGTGCAGTGTGCAGTTCTGCTACACCATGCTCGAGGCTTTGATAAAAACTTCCGCAGCGGTCATCTCCCACGATGCTGTCGCCATCCACACAGTACACACACGCCCTGCGGTTCAGCGCAGCCGAGAGCAGGAACAGATTGACCGTCCGATCCATCAGTTCATCATTGGAACCACAGATCAGGACATTATGCTGTTTCTTGCGGTCAAACGTCAGTTCAAACGGGTCATCCACCTTAATTTTTTCGCCCATATGCACAGTGACCGTGCTGGTATCGGCAATACCGATCGACCGTGCAGCAAGATAGTCCAGCATCGGCACAGTGCGGGAGCCCTCGAACACCTGCATCGTGCAGGGAGAATCCGCAAACTTCTCACTGATCTGTTTCAGGTAATACTTTTTGGTTTCATCATTGCAGAAAGCGACCCGCAGGCCAACGTTCGGATTGTTCTCTGTGTAGTCTTCGTTCAGCACAGCGGTTCCGCGGGGTCCTTCCATTTTTTTCATTGCATCCGAGCAATGGGTATCACCAAACAGATAACGAGTATCATCTTCGCCACATTTAAGGCCGACACGGATACGCATCTGCTCGATCGTACCACGATCCAGCGTCAGGGTCGAAATGATTTTGGTGGATTGAGTCGCCATTAGAAGATGCACGCCGTAGGAACGTCCTTCCGTAACGATCTTCTTCGCCAGATTTGCGCACCGCTCTGCCACCTTGCGGTTTGTTCCGCTGTCAAACAAAATCTGGAACTCATCCATGATGACAAGGATACGGGGCATGCTATTTCCGGTATTGGTAACATAGTCTTCCAGCTTTGTATATCCACCGGATCTCTTGAATATATCCGAGCGATTCGCCATCTCCTGGACCAGATTTTCCAAGATGCTCTCGCCGAACTCCTGCAGTGCATCCAGCGCCAGCAGCTTGATGTGCGGCAACCGCTCCGATTCATAGATTTTGAACTCGGTACCGCCCTTGAAATCCATCAGATACAAATTGAGCTGTTCCGGCGAATAGTTCATCATACTGCTCATAATCAGCGTATGCAGCAGGGTCGATTTGCCGCCACCCGTACCACCGCCGATCAGGCCATGATGCGAAGTGCCCTCGCCAAACACCATGCTCACGACCGAATCGCCATCGCCGATGCCCATCGGCAGCTTCAGTACCTTGGCTGTGCTGCCCTGGAACGGTTCCGGCGGAAGGATTTCTTCAAAATGGATGCTCTGAACGCTCAGTTTTTCGACTGCCTTGTGATATTCTACCGCAAATTTTTCCAACTGTCCGGCATCGGGTTTTTCGATCAAACGGACCGAGAGATGATACGGCAGCAGAGCAAAGCCGTTTTCTTTACATTCGATCTGGACACAATTCTTTTCCAGTTCGGCCAGTTTTTCGTCTATGTGATCATAGCTGCTTGCCACCTCGACCGCAGTATTCCGACACAGAACGACATAGATGCCGCACCTGTTTCCTTTCTGCATAACAGAGGACAGCAGTTCCAGACAGCGAGCGTCCGCATTCAACGGGAAATCATACAGCATGAGCAATGTAATCGCTTCTGTACGTCTTGGATTGTGCGCATTATAATCCAGCAAATCATCATAATCAGGGCGGTCACGGATAAAATCAAGCGTCTGTCCTTCCAGCTCTTTCAGACAACTCAGCAATTCTTCTGTCCGGGACATCTGCGTGACAGCCCTTTTGTAGGAATCCGGCATTTTATTGACGAAGTTGGACAACATACGGACACTTCCGCCGCCCTCTTTCGGATCAAAGATACAGAAGCGCACTTTGGATGCCGGGCACTTCCGAAGGAAGCCCCAGATTACGCGATATGCTGCACTCTGCATATTATCGTGCTGCGCCTCAGCTCCGATTACCTCCAGATTGAGTGGATGATGGAGATTAAACATCATCGGCAATTCCACACGGCTCATATCAATAGAGTGACCCGGTGTTTCCGCGCGGAAAGCACGCACGATTTTTTTATAGCCGATGCTTTCATCAAAGATCTCGGCCGGATAAGCGATCTGGCCCATGCAGAACAACTCCGGGAAAGTTGTACTTTCCGACTGTTGATCAAATGGCTCCTGAGATATCTGTTTCCATTCAGTAAGGTTCTGAATGGAAACATCCAGCTCTGCATCATCTTTCGCTTCGACCAGCTTGCGGATAAACGGCGAGAACGCAATGCCCCGGTTCTGCATTCCCTCAAAGATAAGCATATACTTACTGAAGAAGCGGTCGAAACCGGCTTTATCCGGCATCGGATGATAAAGCAACGGCAAGCCGCGCTCCGAAAAGCTCTGCTGATCCTGCTTGATGACCGCTGTTAGGGGCTGTATCGTCTGCAGCATCTGCCGGTAGCTTTCCTGACGTGTGCCTGGCTGCGGCGGCGGGCAAATGATCATTGTATAAATGCCGCACCGGCTGCCATTACGCAGAATATTGCGCACATCCGTAAGAATCGAATCGCTGATATTGCGAGGGAAATCATACATCACGAGGCAGCGGACTCGCAGGGTCTCTTCCGGGTGTTCCCTTGAATAGTCAAAAATACTGTCGTACTCTGTTCCGAGTTTGTCCATCAGGGTCGTCTCGATTTCTTCGTTCAACAGCGCCAGTTGTGTAGCGATATCCTCTGCCGTAAAGCAGATCTTTTCACCGAACAGTTCTGGCAGACGCTTGCGAGCATCAAAGAAAGGTCCGACACTGGTTCCACGGTTTTCAGGATCGATCACCGTGATTTCCAACTTTGCCACAGGGCTGCTAGCCAGAACACCAAACATCCATGCATGCGACAGTTGCTTTGCCTTTTCCGGGAAACGAGCGTCCGACATCACAAGGAGTGGTTCAGCTCCTTTACATGCCATCGGAAGCGGAAAGCGGATCACATCGTTAACCATCATATGGGCACAGCGCTTTTTCAGAAGGGACAAAAGCTTTTTATTCTCGACCAGAAGCAAAAGGGGATAATCCGTAAAGCTCATCCAGAGGATTCCATCTGCAAAGTTTTTCCCGCTGTTCACTTTCACTCTGCGCGATTCATAGTCCATTCCCGTCTGCGCCAGAAAATCAACAAATTCCTGCGGGAACAGTTCATCCAGTTCTCTCTGCAGCTGCGTTTCATCGCTCTTGTTCTTGATGCTCTCCTGATTATCAAACTCCTGAATCGTAGACAGGAAATTAAGTGCCAGAGTCTTTTGGTCCTGCTCGAACGCTTCTTTTTTCATCGCCAGCTCATCCTGCGTAATTTCCGGCAGCAGTTCACTGACCTCATTCACAAATTTATGCACCGTATTTCTCAGCACAATAAGGCTTTCGTAGTCTTTCTTGCGTTGTGCCGAAAACAAAAAGTGCAGATCATTAATCAGAAAAGGAAGCATGGACTCACGATATTTTTTCGAGATCTGGCCATAGTCCCTGCGGATTGCCTCAATTCCCTCCATCAATGCAGTATAGTTTCTGTATGCCTGGCTTTCCACGCCCGCCAGTTCGGCTTCCTTACGTGTTTTGGTCTTGCTGTAGTACTTGTCAGAACTCATCAGCTGTTGATCCATTTGATCCACATCTTCAAGGATTTTCTGTGCATCCTCAAGCATTTTGGCCGACTGACGTGACAGCGTCTCACATTCCTGTTTGTACACCTTTTCCCGGCGCGTCTTTTCCGCATTGTTTTCTGCGACGATCCTCGTTCTTTTTGCCTGATATTCTCTTTCCTGCGTGACGAGCCGGGGGTCCCATTTTTCAATGAAACCATTCAGTTCCCCGATCAGAGCAAATACTTCTGCCTGCGTCAAAGCATCCATCGTGTTCTCCTCTCTCTCTCAAGACATCCTAATGATCTTCGATTTCATACCGACACTGTCCTGGGCACTTTTCCGAATGGAAACCCACCTTGAGCGAGGTGGTGACCTGCAAAGGATAGCTGAATATCTCTACCATTTCCCCGCCAATCTCCGGGTCGCTCGTGTTGCACACCAGCGTGTACTGCTTCAGGGTGTTCAGCAGACGAGGTCGGTAACCCGGCTCCGTCATGTTCAGGATATCAAGGCACAATTTCACTCCGATGCAGGTGATAAAATTGATATCCACTGAGATGCCCGGCTCAAAGCGAACTCCCTCAATATTCTCCTGATTGGAATAAACATGATGGTTTGCCTGCACCCGTGCCGAAAGTTCCGTACCCTCGCCCAAAGCACATGCGTAGCAGGGCATTTCCCTGTCCGGGATATGATAGAAAATTTCTCCGGCATAGGCACGCTCCCAGAATCCGACCGAGAGAAATGCCGCTCCGTAATAAATGCTTATGCGGTTTGCGTAGACATCTGCTCCACGGTTATCTGCACAGCCCACAAAAACGGTTTCCCCTTTTACACAAAAATCATCCAGCACGGCCTTTGGAATGTTCTGAACGATCCCTTCAAATATCTGCACATCAACTTGAGGATTGATATTCAGCAGCTTACGCTTCAGTGCATTTATCTTAAGGTCTCCGACATCCTCAATACCACATTGGTGCCGACAGATATTGTGATATTCCATTACATCCGGGTCAGCAAGCAGAAAATGGCCCACACCTGACCGCGCAAGTTCCATTGCTACAAGACTTCCAACTGATCCACACCCCAGGATCACTGCCCGTTTGTGATCCATTTTATCCGTTTCCAAAATACCTTTGTTGCGGGAAAATATATTCTGGTGCAATTCATAGGGTTCCGCTTTAATCGGTTTTCCATCGAAATAGAACTGAATTTTTTCCTGTCCTGCGACCCCGCAAAAACCTTTGGCGTTCGGTTCAGAGCCTTCCGGAAGGATCCGACCCAGAAACTCCCCACGATCTGAGAGCTCCGGTGGAAAAATATTGAAGATGGCAGTGTCCTTGAAATATTTTCCTCTCACCGGCCCCGGGCGTGCTTCTCGCATCTGCGCTGCTGAAAGGAATACTGTCTTTTCTATTTCTTCCCCAAAAAAATTTTCCAGCATATCAATTACCCTTTCTCATGCCAAACATAACAAAACGTCTGGTGATTTTCTCCATTCGCCCGTTTTCTTTCGGTAGCTTTCCATTTGACGTGTCATGTGCATCATTCCATGCTTTTTCCAAATCTCCGGAATGATAATAAAACACCTTTTCACGCCACGCTCCCAGCATTTTGTTTTCTGTCAGGTCTGTAAAACGCACAGATTCGTTCTCGTTATTGCTTTCCGGCAAAAGCCATAATGTATTCTCATTCCATCTAACCCGCACAGAAATATTTTTCTCCTGCAAAAATTCCAAATCAGCATATAAGAGATCAAGCATCCGGGTCATCTGCTCCTCCGAGACCACTTGCTTCACGCCTATAGCCGGTGCGGTAATCTGCATATCAAGGTAGGACGATACTTCTTCCATGAAATTCTCGATGGATTTTTTGTCGGATGTTCCTCCTGTTTCAGAACGACCACATTTCCGCCGCATAAGAGCAAGTGAATCTTCTACCGAACGATACTCCAGAAGCTCCTGTGGAAACCGTTCATTTCCTATCTCATAGGAAATACGCCGATAGTTCCGGTATGCCTGTCCCACATGATAGACCGTCATACGGAAATCCGGATCCAGATTGACCAGAATCGAGATTGCTCCCTGCGGCCGCATAGACGCATAGACGTGATTGGTCTGATCATCTGTCCCCGAGAACTGGTCAAAAGACCCCGGATGTCGATGCCACAACCCGATCAGTTCCATCCGTTCCTGATAAATTGCAGCGACCTTGTTGATCAGGTGCTGGACATACGGCTGATCGTATTCAAAATATGCGACCTCAAAAACCGAATTCGGACCGGGGTCGATGGACTCCACAACATACCATATATCTCCGATCACTTTGCCAAGGAACAGACCGCCCGTTTCTGTCTGTATCTTTTCTGCTGTCTCTGCCATGACCGCCGCTATCGCCCGCTGCGAAAAGACCACTTCCATCTGCTCACACCTCGTTCTAAACAAAAACACTCATCACCCACCGACGTGAGTGATGAGTGTTTTTCAATACTCAATAATTGCCTTCAAGTGCAACATCATCGCTGATCTCGCCATTCATCCACATCTCACACAGCAGAATCCATTTGCAGGCCCAGCTGAGAGAGGACGCAGCCGAAGTCGAACGTGTCATACCAGTCTTGAAGTATTTCGGATCCGCAGTACAAATAAAATATTCTTCATTGCGTCCGAAATTATCCCGATAGATATGCGGCAAGCCAAGGCCGAAGCCATGTCTTACACAATTTTCGTAACTACCATATGTTTCCTCAAGAATTGGCATCATGCGGGTCGCGATATCCTTCAGCCGAGGCTGTACCGGAAGGATCTGGATCGAACCGCCATATTCCGATGCACCTGCATGAGGATGATCGTTTTTATAGATCAGCATCAGATCCCAAACCATACCGTCCGGACCAGCGGGCTGCACTTTGCCACGCCAGTACAGTCTGCCAGAACCATCGGGAAGCTGATGGATTGTAAATGACGGAAAGAACTTGTTCATGGCCTGGACTTCTGCCCGATAGAGGTCGGGATCGCTCTGATACCAGTAAAATGCCATCGTTACTCCCTCCTGCCTTAAGCAAGCTTACCCTGCGGAACCGAAATTCCCGGACGGGTAGGGTCATCCGATTCGCCCGGCAACTGGACCTGGCCCGTGGGCGAGACCATAACGGTCTCACCGCTATGGATTGCTTCCTGCAATGCACGACGACGTGCAGCGACCACATCATTGTTATCCATACTGTATTAACCTCCTGCTGAAATAAGTCGTTTAATACGACAGTATTTTTTGTCCTTGCCAGACGATCAGGCTGCAAAGCTGCGGATGATCTCGCCGTTCTCTGCAATCCGGGTAGTGCAGCCGCTGACAAAGGCCTCTGCTTTTTCCTCGCCCTGTTCCTGAACCATGCGAGCATAAGAGTTGTTGTACAGCTCGCTGCCCTCATTCATCAGATCTGCCAGACTCATACCGCGATTTTCATTCATCACACGGCTGTACGTCATGCGATCCTCGATTGCCTGCAGAGCCGAACTGTCTTGCTCAATGATACCGGATGTCCGCTTGATATAGGTAATATATTTGACCGTATTCGTAATGGTCTGGAAGATGCACTGTATTGCAATAATGAATACCCGAACAATCAGGTAAATAAGCGCCGAGACCCATCCGTCACTGCCAGAAAAGCACATTTTAATAGCTTCCCAAATATCTGCGAGGAAGACTTTCAGTGCACTCAGGAAAACTCCGCCAACGCAACCAAAGATGATGCCCGCCCAAAGTGCCGTGCCAAAACCATCCGATATCCCTTCGCTGAAGCCCATGATAAAGCCGATCACGATACCAATAATTGAAAGTGTGAACTGGAACTTTATCGTGTTAAGGTTTTCTGTTAATTGCTGCACATTATCCGAGACCAGTTTCTTGGTGCAATCATAGCACAGCACTTTACCGGCATACTCGCCACCAGCTACGCCAAAGGAGTCGCAGCAATAGTGGCACAAATTTTTACCGCACCGTGCGCAGTGGCCTACCACTCTCTCTTCCGGATGGTAGTAGCATCCCGGATCCATGTTGGATGTCGTGGGGGGTGTAAAAGTCGGAGCCTTCTTGCTCTTACCGTCAACTCCCGCCTTCGGTGCATCGCCTGTAGGAGGGGTGAACTTCGGAATATCATTTTCCGCCGTCATTTTCTTGTTTTCCGCATTTGTGAAATCGTTCAGATCCATTTTTGATTCCTCCGTAATGATTTGTCTTATCCATTAAACTGGTGGCTCTGATAGCTCTGTACCAGTTCCTCCAGTTGCTTCAGCTTCTCCTGCTGCTTTTTCAGATCTTCCGTCGGCGATTTGACCAACCGGGCAATTTTTTGCATCACCTGATTGTAAGCCACCGCCTGATTATCGTTCCAATCTGCCGAAGGACGGAAATTCGTGCTAATCTTTTCACTGAGCGTGTCCAGATTACGCACTGTATCCGCAAGCGTTTTTTCCATATCCTGAATAGCAGAAACGGATGCATTCATTGCCATTTTATCCAGCCTCCTTTTTACAAATCGACATCAGGTTTCATATTTTTCAACCAAAGCCGCAAGCTCCTGCAGCCACTTCTGACAGTTTTCAAGCTGCGGAATCGGCTGCAGAATTGCGGTGCAACTATCCTCGACAATCTGTCCAAGATTTTTGTACTGCTCATCCTTCCATCCAGAGCCAGCACTCATATAATCACGCTGGAGCTGCTGAGCTGTAAGCTGCAATTCATGTGTACATACGCCGCAGGCATTGATTCCGTTTTTCAAATCCTGAATCTTGACTTGTGCGCTTGCCAAAAGAAACACATCCTTTCATTTATCTATCGAATTTACTTAGCAATACTGCATATAAAGTTCCACGCATTGGATGCAACTGTCTACAGACTGCATCGTGACCTGCCCCTGCTGTGCTGCCTGCGCCTGAAATACTTGCATCGACTGCTGATACTCTCCCAGTGCACTGGACAAAATGCTCATCTGCTGTTGCAGACGTTCCAGTTTACCCTGATACTGCTGTAGCCGTCTCTTCTGGGATGCAAGTTCCTGCTCTGCACGCGCTTTCTGGCTACGCTGCCACTCCTCTTGCTGCTGGAGCCGAGCTTTCTCCTGTTCCATTTCTCTTACAGCATTTTGAAGCTGTGAAATTTGTTCACGGCATCGCTGTAATTCCTCTTTCAGCTGCCGAATACGCTGTGCAATCTGGCTCTGTCCATTTTCATCACTTGTTGAGACGTTTCCAATCTTCTGCAGTTCCTCTTGAATTTTGGCTACACGCTGTTCCAGCGTTCCAATCGTCTCACGCACTTCCTGCCCCTGTAACTCCAGTTCCTGAATCATTCTCTCGCTCTGCTGAATCGACTGTTTCAATTCCTGAATCTTATTCTCCAGAGTTTTAACCTTCTGCATCAGTTCTTCGACTGTCTGCCTGGTCTTATTCACAGACTTCGACGCATCGCTTTGACAGGACTGATTATGATTTGTAACGGTATAGGACATCGGAGCAGTCTGATTTTTGAAATCCTGCAGTGCCTGCTTTACTTTTTTAAGACCTTCTACTGAAACTTGTGTCATACCGTTTCCTCTGAACTATTTCTCAGTATTGTTCTTGGGATATCTCAAAGAACCGTTCCGCCGCCTGTGCTGCACGGTTGCCACTATCCAGCACACGCTTTGACTTTGTGGAGAGCCCTTGAATCGACCGAAACAACATTTGGTAGTTCTGATCTCCCCATGAAATAGATGCTGCTCTGACCCCTTGAACCATATTCTGCACTGCACCGGAAAAGTTTCTCAGATCCTGACGGATCACTTGCGCCTGATTTGATTCCATCAACATTTTCCCCCTTCATCCCATGTATACGCCCTACTTCATAATCACCTTCAGCAGTTTTCCTTAGAACTCCTGTCAGGAACTTTTCTATAACGCCGACAGAATGGTTCTGTACAATTCAACCTTTTTTCCTATTCTGCCACATTGATTCTGTACTGTCAAGCTATTTTCGACCAAATCAAGGCTTTCTATCTGGAACATTCAAAATCAATTCCCTGTATGCTTTCTGATGAGGTGAAAAATGTGGACTATGCAAGCTTCCTTCGGCAACGAATCACAGAACTTCGCATGAAACGCAATGTTTCAGAGTATCAGATGAGCCTAGAGCTAGGACAAAACAAAAATTATATTCAAGGAATAAGCTCCGGAAAAGCACTTCCATCTATGACGCAATTCTTTAATATATGCGATTACTTTTGCATTACTCCAGAGCAATTCTTTAGCGGCAGCTGTCGACCAGAGCTAATCGATGCCATCTCAGAGGGAATACAAGAACTTTCCGAAGCAGATTTGGAACTTTTACTTCTCTTCATTCGCAGATTGCAAAAAAATATATAGATACAATATCAGTCTTTTCAGCTGCTCAAGATTCTCGCACCGCATCAATAAGTCCTACTTCTACCGCTTTACCGCAATAAATTTTGCAAAACCATATTGACGCACTGGTTCTTCCATGATACCCTTTATTCCAAATCCTGACTGAAAAAGTGGTGGTTCTCACCGTGATAACCACCACTTTCAGCAGATGATTGCCCAGAAAGAACGCACCGCCCCGCAACACACCCGATCAATTTTGCCGCCGATTCACCCGACAAAATCCATCGCTGCGCTGCGTGGGCGGTATTTTTCTTTTCCGGGAAGCTGAACCTTGAATCCTTCATAAGCCGTCTGAACGTGATACCGGCTTTCCGGCCAACGCCGCTGCACAAACAGGGGCAGGAACTTCGTTCGGAGCAAACGGCGACCCCATTACATGAGCATTACCACCTCTACTTATTTTTCGCGCCTTAACAATTCGGAAACAATTACCCAGAAACAGTTTTGAGCGCAGCGGTAGAGGGCAAGAACCGTCCCGTGGCCACAAATTTTCAATTCTTGAAAATCTTGTGTTCCACCGGGACTTCACTTCTGCAATGCGTCTGCATTTCCGAAGTGATCTTGTTGGGGCGTGCCTGCCCCAAACCCTGCTCATCATTTGTGCCTTGCGGCACGAATGGAACGGCGTGTCGTGCTTACATAACTTCACCGAGGAGTTATCGAACAGACAGGAGGTACAATGACCAAAACAAATGTTCAACCGATTCCTAGCAATTCTCAGCACCACGACACGCCGAACAACAAAACGCACGTCATCAAGTTCCGAGTAACGGAAACTGAAAAATTGGAACTCGAAAATACCGCAAAACCCCTTCATCTCTCCCTCTCCACCTTCATCCGCCGTGCCATCCACAACGTCAAAATCGAGAAAACGGTCATCGTTGCCGGTGGCGGAGAAGAAACCCTGACCGCTGTTTCCACCCTGCTTGCCCAGTGCAGCAAGGTGGGCACCAACCTCAACCAGCTTGCAAGGCACTTCAATTCCGGCGGCGCAGATACTGAGCAACTGCGGGCGAAAATCCTTGACGAACTTGCAGACCTGACTGCCTTCCGGCTCAGCGCCGAGAAGGTTCTGGGTGAACTGTATGGCAACGCTCAAGCATATCAGCTCTAAGAACTCGGACTACACCGCCATCGAAGCGTATCTCATTTACCAGCACGATGAATTTTCCGGCAAGGTAATTCTGGACGAACAAGGCAAGCCGAAGCTGCGGGAATCGTATGTGCTCGACACCCTTGAGTGCGGCGATTTCTCGTTTGCAACAGCCTGTCTGCTGGCAAACCGCAGGTATGGCAAGAACACCCAGCATGGTGATATTAAAAGCCACCAGTATATCATCAGCTTTGACCCAAGAGATGCAGCCGACAACGGCTTGACCATGGAAAAGGCACAGGCGCTTGGCCTGAAATTCTGCGAAGAAAACTTCCCCGGTCATCCTGCCATCGTCTGCACTCACCCCGATGGGCACAACCATTCGGGAAATATCCATGTCCACATCGTGATCGGCAGCATCCGAACACGAGAAGTGGAGCGTAAGCCCTATATGCAGAAGCCCCGCGACTGGCGCGAGGGTATGAAGCACTCCAGCACAGCCCAGACCATGCGGCACTTGCGTGTCGAGGTCATGGAACTGTGCGAAAGTGCCGGACTGTACCAGATCGACCTGCTCAACGGATCAAAGGAGCGTGTCAGCGAAGCCGAGTATTGGGCACGCAGGCGCGGTCAGATGAAACTTGACCGCGAGAACGCAGCCCTTACCGCAACTGGACAGCAGCCCCGGCAGAAGAAGTTTGAAACCGTAAAAGATACCCTGCGGAAACAGATTTCTTCGGTGCTGTACCGTGCCACCAGCTTTGAAGATTTTTCTGATAGGCTCATGCAACAGTATGGCATCACTGTCAAGGAAAGCCGTGGACAGCTCAGTTATCTGCCCTCTGGCAGAACAAAGTTTATCCGGGCGAAACATCTCGGTGACAAGTTCGATAAGGTGGCAGTGCTTGCCACGTTGCAGGCAAACGCCGAACGCAAACCCAAGGCGCAGTTCAAGCAGGATACCATCGGGAAACTGATCGACATCCAGTCGAGGATGACCGAGGGCAAGGGCAAGGGCATCGGCTATAAGCGTTGGCTCACGAAACACAATCTCAAAGTTATGGCACAGACCGTGAAGCTTCTGCAGGAAAAGGACTTGACCGACGAGGACGCCCTGAACCAGCGCATCACCGAACTGGAAACCAAGTATCACGACTCGCTGGCGGTGGTGAAAGACCTCGAAGGTCGCATGAAATTCAACAAAGAGCTGCGCTATCATGTCGCAGCCTATGCCAGCACCAAGAACATCGCACAGCAGTTAAAGACTGCCAAACGACCCGCAGCTTTTGAGGAACAGCATCGTGCAGAGCTGACAGCGTACCGGGCAGCAGCAGCCTATTTCAAGGCAAACAACATCACAAAGCTGGCCAGCCCGAAAAAGCTGGAAGCCGAGTATGCGCAGCTGGCATCCGAAAAGGCAAAATTCTACGAGCAGTACAAGGAAGCCAAAGAGGAACTGCTCAAGCTGAAAACTGCAAAGCAGAATGTTGCGTCATTTTTCCGGGAGGAAGAACAGACGCAGCAGGAGAGATAAAGGAGTGTGCGTATGATCAATCTGAAAATCGATTCGGAGTTCCAGTCCCAGATTCCTCCTCTGACCGATGATGAATTTAAGCAGCTTGAAGAAAATATCCTCAAAGAGGGCAAGCTGCTCTCTCCTTTGATCGTGTGGAATAATACACTTGTTGATGGCCACAACCGTTATGCCATTCTCCAGAAGCATCCTGAGATTTATTTTTCCACTATGCCGCTCCGATTTGAGAACCGCGAAGAAGCCGTTGCGTGGATCTGCCGGAATCAGTTGGGACGGCGAAACCTGAGCCCCGAACAGAAACGCTATCTGCTTGGGAAACAGTATGAAGCTGAAAAGAAAGCTGCAAAAATCTTTCGGGGTAATCAGTACACTTTAGCAAAGAAAAGTGGTGGTGATCACGGTGATAACCACCACTCTGGAAAGAAAACCTGTGACCGGATCGCAGAGGAAAACGGTGTCAGCCGTGCCTCCGTTCTCCGCGCCAGCCACTATACACGAGGCATCGACATCGCAGACAACCTCTCTCCCGGCATCAAGCAGAAAGTCTTTTCCGGCGAAGTGAAGTTTACCAACGAAGAAATGTCCAAACTCGTGCAGGCAAGTGCCGAGCATCGTTCAGATGTCCTTGCTCAAATCCTGCATCCAGAGGCATTGGAAGTGTTGGAATCTGCCAGCGCAGAATTTGAACCTGAAAAAGCAGAACCCGTTCCCATGCCCACACCACAAACAGAAGAATTCCGGTGCTATCATGTACCGGACGAGTTTATGAAGGTTTACAAATCTTTGAGCCGTGCGACCGAAATGATGAAAAACTCATGGAAGAAAACGCTCAAAAACAATCCCAGCTATTTCACTGACCCGGAAAAGCAGAAGGTTCTCCGCTTCGCAATGCAGCGACCTGCTAACTACCTGACTGAAATCGAAACCTATCTGGAAAAGGCTCTTGCAGAAGCCCTTGAAGAAGAAAAGACTGCATAACAGCAGACACCTGTAAGCCATCAACGAGCTCCCAGCCGCAAGTGCAGGGCGGAAAGCATCCGCGCCCTTGCGCCTGATAAAAATTGGAACTTTGATTTTCTCGCCCGACTTTGCTGCGGTGGGACGATCAAAGGAGCGTGCGTTTGAACAAAAAGAAAAAGTCCACAAATACTTCCCCTTATCCCGATGAAGCCATCGACCGTCTGGCGCGGGCATTCTACCCGGCCATCCTTGCCTGCTGGAACAGCGAGGAAGGCCAGAGGGAGTTTGCCGCGTGGCAGGCGGAACAAGCTCATCATGCAAACAACGAAAAACAGGAAGTTCCCACTGGGGAACTCCCTGTTGTACATATCGCTATCGTCTGTGGTCTTTGGCAGGGTGCGTCCTATTCAGGGGTGCACCCTGTTTTTTGTTTTGCCCTTAATCTTCTAGCCCATGGCTTCCAGCCACATTCTTCAAATATTTCTCCGGGTCGCCGTTCAGAATCAAATCCGCATAGCCCAACGGGTCATTGTGGATAAGGTAATCCAACTCCGACCTCTGCGCCATGGTCACGTCCAGTGCATCCTCGACCCCGGTGCAGTCGATAGAGATTTTCCTCCCATCCCGGAGCAGCAGCTCCACGCAGCCGGTGTCCATGTTGAATTTGCAAGCTCTTTCATCGTACTTCATGTTTGTGTCCTTTCCGCCTTACGGCACTCTCACAGTGATCTGTCGTGCTTTTTTGTGATAAGGTCTAGGACGTTTTTCGATGGAAGCAAGGGATTCGTTCTGTTTTCCAAAGAATACAAAAAATCCGAACCCTTCTCCTATTGGAAAAAAGTTCGGATTTTGTTGTTGTGGTGCACCTCCAGGGACTCGAACCCTGGGCCCACTGATTAAGAGAGCAAGCCGCCGGTTCGTCTCAATTTATGGAAGTTTCGAGTCATCGTTATTTTTAATCAAGACAACGTGATTTTTCACCCAGTAATTTCTGCACCCTTTGTCGGATTTTGTAACGAAAAGCACCTTCTGCACGTTTTGAAACCGTGCAAAATCCGTGCAGAAACCGTGCACTTACTCCCCGACAAATAAAATCGCTCTATCCCCCACCGGCTTGACGGCATTGGTTTGAGTGGCCGAACATCAAAATCAAGTCATGGAGGACACGACTATGAACAAACTGCTTTCTTGCCACTACAATATGGACACCAACCGGGTGGAAGCCCAGTTTGCGGACGGCTCTGCTGTTGCCATCGACTGCATTGCCATTGAGGACGAGTACGGCAACACCCCGGCACAGCGGGCAGAACTGGACTGGCTGCTCTACAATAAGCCATTGGAGTACGCCCAGCTTGTGCTGAGTGGTGAGATTGAACACTACCTTTCACTTGGCTGCGACCATGGCAGACTGGAAGATTGACCTTTAATTGAAATATTCCAAACAGATCAACAGCCCTCTACTTGCAGTCGTTACAAATAGAGGGCTCTTAGTTAGTAGTTCAATCTATTATGGTGACCATCTGAAAATACTGATACTGGTATTCGTCTTCTAATACCGCCTGCATTTCTTCCATGTATAACGGGTCTTTCAACAATTTGGGATGAAATGCTCGCTCTCTCCAGAGTCGGACTCCACTTTTGGGAAAAATATATTCCGTCCCAAGTTGCAAGTCCTTTTCGTTGCAAATAACTTTGTCCTTTTTCATTAAGCTATCAATAATACACTCGGCGGTTGTATTAAACATGTCCATTCCGAACAGTTTTATTGACGCAACTTTAGACAGATCTCTCTGGATGCCGATTTCAGTAGCTTTTCCGTTCCGATACTGCACTAGAAAGAACGAATCATTATCCATATATCGTCCGGTTATCAAATTAGGGTCATCGGTTTCCGCACAACGTTCCATTTGCATTGCTTCATTAGAAGAATTCGACCATTGTCTCTTCATTTGCAGAAGAGTTTTTTCTAGCTCATCTGGTGCCATACCTAATTTTAATTGTCCAATTCCAATATGTGGTATAATAATTATCTCTTTCATAACAAAACCTTATACCAAAAAGGTAAACCACACAAATGCAGCAGTTGCACATATCATCAGAACCAGTAGTATCGTACTTGCAAGTTTCTTCTCAATGGAAACTTTCTGATTTTCGCATAGGACAATCTGCTGAAGATTGTGAAATTCGGCTTCGCTGACATTTCCATTTAATGCTTTCCATGCAGTGCAGCGATCTGTAACCAGCAAAAAATCGGACAGCATTTCCATAAAGATGACAGCGAAAAATGCCAGAGAAAAGAACCACATCCCATTCCATTGAAGTTCTGTCAACACCCTCTGAAGGCTTGAAGGCTTTAATGACACTAACGAAATAATGTAAATCAACGTGTTGCAGAATTCTCTTGCTAATGGCCCTTTTTGTTTAAGAAAATCCATTTTCAACCCTTTCCTTACAAACGGAGTGACTTAACCACCAATAGCCTGATAGTAATCCGTTTTAGAACGAATCAAAGAACCGTTTGACTTGTATTCTTTGACAGTTTGATGGTAGCAATATTTTCGAAATATGTGTTCTATTTTTTCTGCATTGGAATCACCTCATATCAAGTTTGAATTCATATTCTATGCGTCAAATTGTGACTGATTTCAATGATTTTTTTGGTGATGACTAAGATGTTTTATTTAGCTCATTTCGTCCGATGCGGTAAATCTTCTTGTCTTGTTCTCCTACTTCAACAATAAGTTCATTTTTATTGTGATGAACTATTACTGGAATATAGCTATCGGAATTTTCCACCATCAAACATGTGACTCCATTCGTCCATTCACTGTTCAATTCCTTTGATAGCATGGAAATGATTTCTTCTTTCGTCATTTTGATTAATGAATAACCTCCATTTTGTACACTCCCCCAGGAGCTTTTGCTTAGTCAACGTTGCTCACACTGCGTTTGTGACAGCTTTTTTGAAAAAAGTTCAAAATCTTGTCAGCTTTGGACGCTTCAACGAAAAAGTGTCCACACATTTGTAAATAATTACAAGCGTGTGGGCAAAAATTCAGCCAGTTAGGAAATGCTCTCTGCAATTTTTAGAATCTCTTCACGCGGTATCTTTCCAATGATCGTATGTGATATGCCATCTTTCTCCCATACTAGCACATATCTTGTACGGCCTCCGCTATTGTTTGTTCCGAGTGTGGCATCGGCTGTTCCAACTTAACCTCGTTCTAAATAAACCGTCTGGCGGTATCTAACTGATTAACATTTCAACAAAGAAGCTGTGGTTGGAGCCTCCAATATTGAGCAATCCATTTTCTTTCCACTGCATCATAGGGATAACCGGGATTCCCCAGCATCTCTTTTATTCAGGATTTTTCTACTGAAATCCGGATTCCAAATCCTCCCTCTGAGTATGCAATGCTTATCCATGTTTCATCTTTTCTTAGCAAAACGCCTGTCGAAACGCTTTCTGAAGCCGATGCCTCTTCAGCGTATCCTAAGGTTTTCAATTGGTCAATATATTTTTGTATTTCTTCTTCAGAGATATTATTATAAAAGATTGCATAATACCCAGCATTAGAACCATCCAATATATATTCTATCGTTCCACTTTCCGGCTCACAAATAAGCCTAGTGTATTCATTATCCGGCCAAACTGAAGTATAAATACATTTTACATCAGACGGATTGGTTCCTCCATGTGTAGCAAATTTTCCCTGACCTGAAAAACGAATGCAAAGAAAGACCAATATCAAAACTATAAAGGCAACCGCCATACTGCTAAAAAATTCCAATTTCTTATTCATTTGGCTTGCTCCATAATTCAAACGTACAAAGCCACGATTCTTTTCTTTCGACTCTAAAGAATCGTGGCTTTTATACCCATTATCTAATGCTTTTATTACGGAATCGTGATGTCGTAGGAAATGGAGAACTGGCCACCGTTTGCCAAAGCATTCAATTTGTTTTCAAGGAAATTATCTGCATTGGAATCACCTCCATCACGGTTTCCATTTTAGATGTTGATAATAGCAAAGCACAAATAGAAAAAATCCACAATATTGTAGCAAGACGGAGAAAAAATGTCACCAAAACGGTGTAAGCGCAAAGCAGGGATTGGTTCTTGATCTCTGTTGTGAGAGTTCACAAACGTCCGGGGTGCTGTTGCCGGAAGGATGCTTTCTTCAATTTTCTTCCAGAATTCTCTGCAAATAGCGGGCTGTTTATGCTTCTTGAGAATCCATCTAGTGAATACCGACACCCTCCATGATCTTTTCTATCCAATTTGTGGAAGAATCATTTTTCTCACTAAATGACCCCAAATAATGTGACGAACTCTCAACCTCTATTATTACACCATCCGGCATTCTGTATTTTTCTAAACTGAGATTCAAACCTTTAAGTGGGATTGTTCTAGCCAGTTGAGGGATAGAAACTGTATGGAGAATATCAATTTTTGATAAACCTCTATACGTTTCTGTCTTTTCGGCTTCACTTAGCAACCGTTCTGCATACTGATTTGAAATAACCTGTATGCGAAATTGTTCTTTTTCATCCTCGGTCATCTCAAGTGGAACGCCGTGCAATGTGTCCACAATATAGGACGAAATTTTAGCGAAGTGCTCGTCAAAATCAGTGGTATCTTCGTTGGTCATATTTCTGTTCTACCCTCATTATAAGCTTTCCGGTCTGCTTAAAGTTACAGCTTTCAGCGTAAAGCTTCCGTAGTTTTTAATGCTAAACGATAGTTATCGAACTTTTCCACAGCTTTTGCAAAATCGTCGAGAAAAAGTTCTGTATCTTTTTCATTCGTACCACTTTACCCCATTATTAGAATTGAAAATTAGTAGCCCTTTGATATAAATAAGTAAACGATGAATCCACCCCACAAAACAACTTCAGCAATTATCAAACACTTCAAGTGTTGCTGCAATTTTTCGGGGTCAATTTCGCCTTTTTTCAGAAAATCATAAATTGAATTTCGCAATTTATCTATGTCTTCCTGCTTGATTTCCAGTTTCAAATAAAAATTTTTCCCGAAAAGGAGCTGGTGCATCCCATAATATATTGAAAGCAATATTAAAAATGAAGTAATACTTACAAGCGCTGGCTGGGTCCAGCTTATTGTCATACCTTCTACCGATGTAAGATTTCTATAAAAAACAATATCACTTAAACCAGCTACAAACAACAGAAAATTCCAAACCAAAAATGTATATAAAGTTTTCTTCATTTTCTATACCTTCTTTCACTACTGCCCACATTGCTGGAAATATCAAACGCCTACTTTATTTTTATGCCCTCATTTTTTACAAATCATCAAACCTTCCCGCCTTGCTTTTTTGTTTAGATAACGAAATTTAAGCCTGATTTATTTCGTTTGTCCACAAAATTTTTCAAAATCGTATAGATGCACATAAACTTCCTGAAAATTTGTAGCACAATCGCAATCTTCTTTTAAATAAACACGCTATAAGGATAAACTTTTTGTTTTACCTCGATTGAAAGCCATCTTTAGCTTTCTGGTTTGAGAACTGTACTTCGGGCCGGATTCTTTGGGTCTACTAGAATTTTTATTGGTGCCCCTTTCGGAATACATGGATTGAACCAAAACCACTGCGACTTTCCATTATAGGTTTCACCTTTAACTTTATACTGATAATGTACCACATATGGATAGATTACATCTTCATCGGCAAGGTGGTAGGTACTCATATGAAATTTTATATGTACTCGTTTTGTTGCTGTAACCTTTCCAATGATTCTTGTTCCATTTTTCAAAAGTTCTGCCTTTTTATAGTCGGAAATAATCGCCAATCCGATAATTATACCTGCTACAATCCATGCTAATATCGCAGCCACCCAAATACCAGACTTACACGCTCCAACCGATATAATTGCCGCCACGAACATTCCGACATATGCCAGTGTATGAATAAGATCTTTTGAAAAAAACATTTTATCTCGTGTAATTTTCATAAAACGGCATCCTCCTCAAATCCTACAGTCGGTAATCAGCAGCTTCGTGAAATCAACGTTCCTTAGATACTTAGATTTAATCCTATTTTGTTTCATCCGTCTACAAAATTCCTCAAAATCGTATAGCTGCACATAAATTTCCAGAAAACTTGTAGCACAATCACGATTTTTCTTTTCACTCAGATAAACCACCACGGCAATTCCAGCCACAGGTTATCCATAGCCTGTTCCTCGGTCTTTTGGGCGCGGCCTTTTGTCAGGTGGAAATATATCGCCGTACCAATCAAAGGATGTTCCTTGCCATCAGTAAAGCCATAGCGGTACAGCAGATAGGTCTGCTCCCGTTGGGTCAACCGTTTCAGGCCATCGTACAGTTCCCGGCGCGATTCCTGATCCTCCATAATGCTCTGCGGCTGCATGGCGTAGGGGTCGGCTATGGCTTCGATGCGCTGCAGTTGTTCCTCTCCCGGCAGAACATCATCCAGCGAAACGCGCTGGTAACAGATACCATCCTTGTCCTCTGTCACCATCCGCTGCTCAAAAGCGGCAAAGGCATCCCGAACCATATCCATCATGGCGTTGCGGATGGCCGGAGCCGCGTAGGTCAGGAACTTCATGCCACGCGCTGCATCGAACTTCGGCACGGTCTTCCACAAGCCCAGATTGCCCGCCTGTTTCAAATCGTCCGTGTCAAGGTTCAGGCCGGACTGTGCCAGATTCATGCTGCGGAAAAGGTCATTTGCCACCTTGCCAATAAAGGACTTGTTGTTGTCGATCAGGCTGTCCAGTGCTGCGGCATCGCCTTTCTGTGCCAGCGCACAAAGCCGTTCATTCGTCTGCTTCATGGGCGTTTTCCTGCTCTGCGGCAGACTGCAAGATTCCCAGCAGACCGCTTCGCAGCTGTTCCAGTGCTTCCGGCGTAGCTCCTTCCATACCCGAAACGCTGTCCAACATTGCATCTGTCAACTGCTCTGCCGTGATCGTTGGGTGCTGCACATCCTGCCCCTTGGTCAGTTCATTGAACATCTTCTCGGCCACTTTCTTGCTCATGGCTTCCTGTTCGGCGTAATGGCTCCCGATACCCTTTTTGATTTCCTTGACCGCCGCCATGAAGTACATTTCAATGTCATCAAGGTCGCCTTGATACACTGGCTTTCTCCGAAGGCTGATGTCCTTTGCGGCTTTGGCTGCTTCCGGGGTCTTGACCTTTGTGCGCAGCAGGGTGCTCAATGTCGTGAGCATGGCATTCTGTGCTGCGATGCCGGACGCAAAGGTGTCATCAAAATACTGCGATATGCGGTAAGTAAGCTCTGCAAAGCGGGCGTTTTCCAGCAGCAGGGTTGACTACCTCTGCATTGACGCGCCCTGTGTAGAGGTTCTTTGCGGCTTCTACGGACAAGCCAAGTTCAGCAATGTCGTAGTTCTTGCGGTCGGGGATGTTGGTTTCTCCCAGCAGAAAATCCGTGGACACGTTGAACAGCCTTGCAATCCTCAGCACCTGCTCATGGGTCAGGGTTCCCTTTGCACCGCTGATAAAGCGGCTGATGGTACTCTTGGAGCAGCCGATTTCCTTGGCAAGCTCCGGTTGGCTTATGTTGTGCTCTTTCATCAAGTCCGCAAGACGGACGTTGGATGGTGCGGGCAGATATTCCTGTGCCATGTGGTCGGCCCTCCTTTTTGAGCTTTTTCCTCATTATAATACGCTCTGCCGTTTTGTTCAATATAAGGTTTCCTCTCTGCCCTTGCTGTTGCAGCCCTGCAACCAGTGAGGGCATTTTTCTTTTTCCGTTGCAGTTCTGCCGCTTTTTCGCCTTTCCTGCAAAATTTTCCGTATATTCAGGCACAAGGCAAAAAACACCAGAGTTCCCACTTTGGGGTACTCTGGTGCAACACATAACACCGCCCCGCCCGGTGGCCGCAGGGTGCGGGGTTTTGTAGGCATCGAGGCGCTTGTCCACCCCTGTCCGTAAAAAGTGCATTTTTTCACGGAAGAAGTTCGTACAACCTGTACGGTCTGTACTTGTACGCACCCGTACGGCAAATCGAGATAAATTAAGGCGTGTTATCGTTTATATTTCGGGTTTCCGTACACCGTACGAACCGTACAGGTTATTTGAACTCTGTACGCGATTTTTTCGGATGCGTACGGAGCAATCAAGTTCGCATTGTGCGAACTTGATTGTAACTCTCCCGCAGGAGACGTTCCCCCTCGGAGAGTCCTCGAAGAGCCCACTACACTTTGCAGCCCATAGGGATGAAAGTGTCATAGTGGGTTATTACACTTCCGCAGAAGTGCATCTCCGTTACCCGTCACCTCTCGATGAACCTTGAAAGGAGGGATGCCCTTTGGCAAGAAATGATGGCATTGACCGCACCAGTGTTCGAAATCTCGCCGTTTCGGACAAGGCCGTTGGCAACACTCAGCAGCACAACGAGCGCGAAAAGGACAGCTACCGGAACCCCGACATCATCCCCCAGCGCACTGCATGGAACATCCACTTCAAAAAGCCAACCGCCAGCTACACCGACCTATTCGCCCAACTGGAAACCGCTGGCACGATTTCAACGCGCGGCTTGAAGCCGGATGCCACCCATTACTGCGAGCTTGTCTTTGATGTCAACTCGGCCTACTTTGACAACCACGGCGGCTACGAGTTCGCCAAGCAGTTCTATGAGGATGCCTACCAAGCTGCCGTTCAAATCGTGGGCGGTGAGCAGTATATCCTCTCGGCAGTCATGCACGCCGATGAGATCAACCGTGCCATGACCGAAGCATTAGGCCGTGAAGTCTACCACTATCATCTCCATGTGGTCTATGTGCCTGTGGTGGAAAAGCAGATCCTCTGGTCGAAACGCTGCAAGGACAAGGCACTGGTCGGCACAGTCAAGGAGACCGTCATGCAGGTCAGCCGAAGCAAGAAGTGGGCTTCCAAGCCCCTGCTGGACGATGCCGGAAAGCCTGTCCTGCAAAAGAGCGGCAAGCCAGTCCTGAAGAAGTCGTACAGTGTCCTGCAAGACGATTTCTTCCACTATATGCGCAACGCCGGGTATACGGATGTAGAGCGCGGTGAGCGTGGCAGCACTGAAGAACACCTGACCGTCACCCAGTTCAAAGTCCAGCGGGAGCAGGAGCGACTGGACACTCTGACCGCCCAGATTGACCAGAAAGAGCAGCACCTCACCCAAACCAACAAAACCCTCTCCAAGACCGAAAAGGAACTTGCCGCTGTGCAGAAAAAGGTCACGCTCACAAAAGAAGCCCTCATTCATGCGCGCGATCTGGATTATATTGGTAAGCGCACCTTTCTCGGCAACTATTCGCTGACCGAAGAAGAGTTTTCCAAGCTGAAAAAGCAAGCCGACCACGGCTATATGATGGATGTGGAGAACCGCCGCCTGAAAGAAGAACTTTCCACCGCCAAGAAAGAGGCCGTTCGTTGGAGCAACAAGTACCACGACCTGTGGTACGACGTAAAACCCTATCTGGATGCTCTCCACCGTGCGCCCGAACTGGTGTGCGGCTTTCTGGAAAAGATTCTTGCCCCCAAGCAGGAGCTCACCATGAATGTGCAGCAGCGAAACCGCAGGCGTGGGCAAGATGTAGAACTTTAAGCTGAATTTTTAGATGATATGACAATATAAGGAGAAATGCTTATGGATTTTGACCGTAATTCTATGACCGTCCCTGTGCAATCTTCCGATTATACGAATAAGTTCTTGCAAAAGGACTCGAATCCCACTACAATGGAAGTGGTCACTCAAACCAATGCCGTCAAGTCTCCGACTGACAGCCCGAAAACCACGAAGCTGGTGTACACGGTGGAAGAGATCGCACGAATGTTGGCCATCAGCCTGCGCTCTGCTTACAACCTGTGCAACAGCACCACCGAATTCCGTGTCCTGCGGGTAGGCGGAAGCATCCGTGTACCGAAAGACAGTTTCGATGCGTGGCTCAACCGGGCAGCTTGATAAGGAGGCAACAGTATGGCATATATCACGAAACGTGGCAACTCTTACAGCGTCCGCTACACCTACGAAGATGAACACGGCAAGAGCTGCGACAAATGGGAAAGTTTTTCCACCAAAGAGGAGGCAACGAACCGAAAAAAGCAGATCGAGCATGAGCTGGCGGCCGGCACGTTCCTGATTCCGTCCTCGGTAACGGTGGCAGAGTTCCTCATGGATTGGCTGCCCAAGCAGTGCAGCAAGCACAAGTGGGCCCCCAAAACCTACGAATCTAACCTTTCCACCATTCAGAACCTTATTATCCCCTATATCGGCAGCATGGAGATGCAGAAACTCAAGCCCTACCACATGGAAAACCTCTATACGACCCTGAGCAAAACGCCCTGCGGTTCGTATATCGAGGGAAAGAAGCAGGAATTGACCGAAAAGCAGAAGCAGCGATTCCTTTCCGGCACGACGATCCATGAGGTGCATCGGCTGCTGGGCACAGCGTTCCAGTACGCCGTGGAATGGGGCATTCTTGTCAAAAGTCCTGTTCCTGTGGACAGCCCCAAGAAGTCCACGCAGGAGCGCACCATCTGGACGGTAGAGGAAATGCGGGCGGCTCTGGACAGCATGGAGGACCCCATCCTGCATCTGGCAGTCCATCTCACACTGGTGGGCGCGCTGCGAGAAGGCGAGATCGTTGGTCTGACCCCAGAAGATCTTGATTTTGACGCAGCAGATGGTATCGGAACCTTCCGTATCAACAAATCCATGCAGCGGGTGCGAAAAGAAGCCCTGAACCAAGTGGACGATGGCTGCATCATCAAGGTATTCCCGGACAAGCTGGAGCGCAGCACCACTTCCCTCATCCTGAAAAGCACCAAAACCGCATCCTCCTGCCGCACCATCTTCATGACCTCTGCACTAAAAGAAGAATTGAAGAAGTGGCTGAATCAGCTGGCGACAGACGAGAGAAAAGACCCGACACGCTACCATGACAGTGGGATGCTGTTCCGTCTGCCCAACGGTCTGGCGGTGGAGCCGGTGCTCATCCGCAAAAAGTTCCTCAAGTGGCAGGATGCCCACCCGGAGTTCCCCCGCATTGTCTTTCACGGTTTGCGGCATTCCAGTGCGACTTATCAGCTGATGATCTCCGGCGGCGATGTGAAGGCCGTTCAGGGAACCACTGGACACGCTACGGCAGATATGCTGGTGAACACCTACGCCCATATCCAGCAGTCCTCTCGTGTTGAACTGGGGAAGAAGTTCGAGGAAGGGTTCTATGCTAAGTCCGAAAGCCCCAGCCCACAGGCTGTACCCGCCGCAGGCGAACCGACCATCTCTATGACTGCTCTGCTGGAACTTCTGAAGAACGCAGACCCCGAAGTAAAGGCGCAGCTCCGTCTGGCTCTTCTGACCTGATGCAAAATTTACCACGCATTTCAAAGCAATTCCAGCCCATGCAGAGGATTCCCACGAAAAAGCCGACCGTGCAAAAACCGTGCATTGACCGTGCAAGCCCCGAATTTTCGGGGTTACATAACGAAAAAGAGCGTCAAATCTTACGATTCAACGCTCTTTTATTGGTGCACCTCCAGGGACTCGAACCCTGGGCCCACTGATTAAGAGTCAGTTGCTCTACCAACTGAGCTAGAGGTGCATATTGTCGAGATGCGGTTTCAAACATCCCGACATTTGAGTCGGCGACTACCTATTTTCACGCGCCGTTTCCAGCGAACTATCTTGGGCACGAGTGAGCTTAACTTCTGTGTTCGGAATGGGAACAGGTGGAACCTCACCGTCATCGTCACCGACCAATATGACTGGTTC